>NZ_JBGCUN010000001.1:2244483-2565123 GCF_041103235.1 Yoonia sp. R2331
CTGGTGCTGTCAGCCTGTGTGGTCTGCATGGGTGTGGGCGTGCCAATTGGCATTGCCGCGGCACACCGCCCGCGTCTTTATCGCGCGATGGTGCCGGTGCTGGACCTGATGCAGACGCTGCCGACCTTTGTCTACCTGATCCCGGCCATCGTGTTCTTTGGCATCGGTATGGTGCCGGGACTGATTGCCACGGTGATCTTTGTGCTGCCCGCGCCGATCCGGCTGACCTATCTGGGCGTGTCTTCAACCCCCACGGCGCTGATCGAAGCGGCTGAGGCTTTTGGCGCGACCAAACGGCAGCTGTTGTGGAAGGTCGAATTGCCCTCTGCCCTGCCGCAGATCATGGCAGGGCTGAACCAGACCATCATGCTATCCCTGTCGATGGTGGTGATCGCCGCACTTGTGGGCGCCAGCGGATTGGGTGTGCCGGTGATCCGGGCGTTGAATACGGTGAACACCTCGCTTGGGTTTGAGAGTGGCTTTGTCATCGTGGTCGTGGCGATCATGCTGGACCGGATGCTGAGGGTGTCGAAATGAGCGCGGTTGAGTTTGACAACGTTTCAATCGTCTTTGGTGACAAGCCGGAAGCCGCCCTGCCCCTAATGGATGAAGGCCGCGAACGCCCCGACATCCAAAAGGCGTGTGGCCAGATCCTGGGCGTGCACGATTGTTCCCTGACCGTGGAAGAGGGCGAAATCCTTGTGCTTATGGGCCTGTCTGGCTCCGGCAAGTCAACGCTGCTGCGCGCGGTCAACGGGCTGAACCCCGTCGTCCGGGGAGAGGTGCGCATCCATGACGGCGATTGGTCATGCGCTGTTGGCACCGCCAATAGCCGCGACCTGCGCCGCGTGCGCCAGCAATGCGTGTCGATGGTGTTCCAGCAATTCGGCCTGCTGCCCTGGCGCACGGTGCGCGACAACGTGGGCCTTGGGCTAGAACTGGGTGGCATGGCCAAAGCCGCGCGCCGAAAGCGCGTGGACGAGGAACTGGCGTTGGTTGGTCTGGCTGACCGAGCGGACGCGCTGGTCGGCGAGCTGTCGGGCGGGATGCAGCAGCGCGTGGGCCTGGCCCGCGCCTTTGCCACAGACGCGCCGATCCTGCTGATGGATGAACCCTTTTCGGCGCTTGATCCACTGATCCGCACGCGGCTGCAGGATGAACTGTTAGAGATGCAGGCCCAGCGCGGGCGCACGATTATCTTCGTCAGCCATGATCTGGACGAGGCGTTCAAGATCGGTAACCGCATCGCGATCATGGAGGGCGGGCGCATCGTGCAATGCGGCACCCCGCGCGAGATTTTCACCAATCCTGCCAACGATTATGTGGCCGACTTTGTCACCCACATGAACCCGCTGGGTGTGCTGACGGCGCGGGATGTGATGGTGCCGCTGGGCCTGAATGCGACGGGGCAGGAAATCGACGCCGAAACCCCGGTGCAGGACATTATCGCCCAGATTACCGATCAACCGCTGTTTGTGACCGACGGCGGCGCGCCGATTGGCCAGATCAATCAGGCCTCTCTGCTTAAACGGCTGGCGCAGCGGGGTGCGGGCTAACCTTTGGTCTGCGGCACCGCCGGGGTCAGGGCGGATTTTGCCCGCGCCTCACGCCAGGTGATGAAACTGACGGCGGCCATGATCAGCGCCCCGCCAAAGATCACCCAGCCGTCCACCGCCTCGCCAAAGACGAACCAGCCCAGCAGCACCGCCCAGATCAGTTGCAAAAACGTAACCGGTTGCGTCACGGTCAACGGGGCGGCGGCAAAAGCCAGTGTCATGGTGTAATGCCCAACGGTGGCAAAACAGGCCACAAGGAAGAGCCAGCCTAGATCCGTCAGTGTCACCGGCACCCAGACCGCCCAGGCAAAAGGGGCCAAGCCGATGGTCACGGTGATCGAAAGCATGCCCACCACCACGGCGGCGTTCACCTCTCCGGCCAATTGCTTGGCCAAAAGATAGCCCACCGCGAACAGCACCGCCGTGCCCAGCATTGCGATATGCCCCGGCTCCACCGCGCGCAGGCCCGGGCGCAGGATGATCACTGCGCCGAGCAGTGCGACCAGCACGGCCGCCAAGCGACGCGGCGGCAACGCCTCGCCCAAGACAAGTGCGGCCCCAAGGGTGACATAGACCGGCGAGAGATAATTCATCGCCGTGACCTCTGCCAGCGGGATACGGGCCATGGCAAAGAACCATAGGATGACAGCGGCGGAATGTGCCAGCCCGCGCAGCGCAAAAAGCTTGACCTGCCGGGCGGTCAGATGTGCCGCGAGGATCGGCCGGATCATCGGGATCAGAAACACCAGCCCCAGCACGTAACGCAGAAACGCCGCCTGCGCCGCAGGTACCGCGTCGCCCAGATGCTTCACAATGGCTGTCACGCAGACAAACATCACCCCGGTCAGGGCCATCCAGAGAATTCCGGCAAGGGGACGCGACGGGCTGGTCATCCGCGCACACTCTGCCCAGCCTTGGCCGAGCGCAAGCCCCTTCTTCTGGCCAAAAATATCCTGGGGTGAATGACGCCTAAAAGGCGGCAGAGGGGCAAAGCCCCTACCCCGATTATGCGACGAATAATCGCCGCCTCGGATCAGCTGTTGGCGAAAGCTTCCATCACCTCGTCAGAGGCTTCAAAGTTTGTCGTGACGGTCTGGACGTCGTCATCTTCTTCCAGCGTATCCACCAGCTTCATCAGCTTGGTCAGCCCGTCCAAATCAAGCTCTGTCGACAGGTTCGGCTTCCAGATCAGCTTGGTGCTTTCGCTTTCGCCCAGTTCCGCCTCAAGCGCGTTTGACACGTCATTGAGATCGGTATCGGCACAGATGATCACATGGGCGCCTTCGTCGGATTGCACGTCCTCGGCACCTGCTTCAATCGCGGCCATCATCACGGTATCTTCGTCGCCCACGTCTGCGGGATAGATGATCTGGCCCTTGCGGTCGAACATGAAGCCCACGCTGCCGGTTTCACCCAGATTGCCGCCGTTCTTTGAAAACGTCGACCGCACGGTCGAGGCCGTCCGGTTGCGGTTGTCGGTCATCGCCTCGACGATCACCGCCACACCATTGGGGCCGTACCCCTCATAGCGGATCTCATCGTAGTTTTCCGCGTCGCCGCCCACGGCCTTGTTGATCGCGCGTTCGATCACGTCCTTGGGCACAGAGACGGACTTTGCCTCTTTCACCGCCAGGCGCAGACGCGGGTTCTTGTCGGGGTCGGGGTCGCCCATCTTGGCGGCCACGGTGATCTCTTTCGACATCTTGGAAAACACCTTGGCGCGCAGTTTATCCTGACGCCCCTTGCGGTGCTGAATATTTGCCCATTTGGAGTGGCCGGCCATGTCGTGATCCTCATCTGCGGGTTTGACGCCTCTTACGCCAAATCGGCCCATACGTTCAAGCGGTGCGTGCTTCAGAGGTTACCTGCGGTTTGCGTGACGCGCCGTCGACAGCCAAGGATATCATCCGCGATGCTGACACGGCTTTCCTTTGCTGCGCCACATGGCTCCCGACCCGCGTTTCATCACATCTTCCGCATTTGCCACAATTTTGCCCCGTTTATGTGCGATTTCTACCTTGTTCGGTGGGGCCGATAAGAGAGAATGTGATGACAGACTGGGACAACAAAGACCTCAATGGTGAATACAACAAGTGGGCAAACTGGACCATTAATCCACCGCGCCCCGCGACGCCTTGGCTCAAATATTCCTCTGCGCTTGCATTTTGTTTGACCGCCAGCATTCAAGCGATTGGGACTGTCCCGTTCATCTGAAGCATGTCGCAGTCATTGCCACGTTCATGCGTTTTGGCCCTCAAAGCGGCCAAATAAACGGGATCACAAAGCTCACAATCGGGGCGAGCGTCAGGTTCAGCGGGATGCCGACGCGCAGGAAATCTCCGAATTTATAGCCCCCCGGCCCATAGACCAGCGTGTTGGTTTGATAGCCGATGGGCGTGGCGAAACTGGCGCTTGCCGCGATCATGACCGCCACGACCAGCGGCCTTGGGTCCACGCCCAAGACTTGCGCCAAACCAATCGCCACCGGCGTCATCACCACGGCCACGGCGTTGTTGCTCACCAGTTCAGTCAGCAGTGACGCCATCGCATAGACCGCCAGCACCACCAGAAACGGCGGCAGCACGGTCATCACCGGCGACACGGCCTCTGCTAAGATCTGCACAGCGCCCGAGGATTGCAGCGCGGCCCCTACCCCCAGCATCGCGAAGATCAACGCCAAAAGCTGGCCGTCGATATTGGCGAATGCCTCTTCTGCGTCGATGCAGCCGGTCATCAGCACGATGGTGACGCCGACCATCGCCAGCAACAGGATCGGGGCCACGTTCAGCGCCGCCAGCCCGACCACGCCCAAAAGCACCGCAATCGCCACCGGTGCGCGGCTGCGCCGATAGGCGCGGGCCGAGGGTTTGGAGACGTCGCCAAGGTTCATATCCGCACTCAGCCGCCCGATATCTTCGGGCGTGCCCTCCAGCAGCAGGGTATCACCCACCTTCACCGTGACATCATCAATGGCCGTGCCGATGTTGGTGTCGCGGCGGTGAACGGCCAACGTATAGACCGCATACCGCCGCCGCAGCCGCATCGCGCCCAGCTTGCGGCCAACCATGCGGCAATCGGGGGTAATCAGCACCTCGACCGTGGTGGTTTCCACCGCCGAGACCTGATCGACCCGCTTGAGCTCTGGCGTGGCCTGCAGCGACAAAAGTTCGGTCATCGCGGTGCGCAAAACGATCCGGTCGCCTTTTTGCAGCACAACGTCTTTGAGGTTGCGGCGCAGGGATTCATCCCCACGGATCACGTCGATCAGCCGCACGCCGTCGCGTTTGAACAGCTTTACATCCAGCACCTCGCGCCCAATCAGGTTGCTTTCGGGCGGGATCACCGCCTCGGAAAAGAACCGCATCTTGGACCGGTCCGACAGCATCGCCCCAAGGCTGGCTCGGTCGGGCAGCAGCCGGGGCGCCACAAAGTAAAGATAGGCAAAGGTCCATGCGACCACGACAAGGCCAATGGGAAAAATTTCAAACAAGCCAAAGGGTTCCATGCCGCTGGAGCGCGCCACACCATCCACCAGCAGGTTGGTCGAGGTGCCGATCAGGGTCATGGTGCCGCCCACGATGGCCGCATAGCTAAGCGGGATCAACAGCTTGGACGCGGACGTGCCCAGCGTTTTGGCCAGTTGGATGAAGATCGGGATCATCACAACCACCAGCGGCGTGTTGTTCATGATCGCAGAGGCGAAGGCCACGCAAAACAGCGCACCGCCAATTGCCAGCGCCGGGTTGCGCTTGGCCTGTCGTTCCACCACGTGGGTCAGCGCGTCCAGCGCGCCGGTGCGCACCAGTGCCGCCACGATCACGAACATGGCCGCAATCGTCCAGGGTGCGGGGTTGGCAAAGACTGCCACCGCATCATCATACGACAGCACCCCGGTGATCAGCAGCACGCTGACGCCGATCATCGCCACCACCTCGGTCGGGTAGACCTCGCGCAGGAACATCACGAACATGCCTGCGACCACAGCCATGGTCAGATAGGCGCCTTGCACCTGTGTCAGTTCAAAAATGGCGTTCATTTACCGCCCCTTGGCCGATGTAGGTGCAGTGTCGCCCGGTGTTGCATCGCTTTCAAGCCTCTCGCGCGGTTGCACCAGCGCAAGCCCGGCCAGCATCAGCAAAAGTGCGGCCCAAACCCAGCCGGAATAGCGTTCATCCAAAAGCAGCATCGACCAGATCACACCAAAGCCGGTGACCAGATAGGCGACCTGCCCGGCAAAGACGGCCCCTGCCCGGCCCACCAGCCAGACGTAAGCGGTATAGACCGCGCCATGGATCAGCCCGGTGACCACCAATGTGACATCTGCCACGCCATACGGCACTTGCGGCGCGGCCCATTGACCGGTTGCCAACGCCAGCGGCAGCGTCAGCACCGCCCCCAGCACCGAGGCCCCGAACAACACCTGCACCGGGTCCAGCGGACCGGTGCCCCATTTGCCCACGACATTCGCTTCCACCGCGTAGCAAAACGGGGCAATCAGCGCGAGCGGCAGGAAGGCGGCCATACTGCGATCCGGCAGGCTCGCCTCTGGCAAGGCGATCAGGGCAACGCCTGCAAGCCCCGCGCAAAGCCCCAAAAGCCGCACAAAACTCAGCCGGTCAGTGCCAAGCAACAACGCAATCGGCAGCGCAAACATCGGAACAGAGGCGATGATGATCGCCATCACGCCCGCAGGCAGAAACAGCGTGGCGCGGTAGCTGGCCGCATTCGGAATAAGCGTGCCCACCAGCGCAATAAAGAGCCAGACCAACAGCGGCACCCGCCCCACTGTCGGCCATGTTCCGCGCCGCGCGATCAGGGCGGCCAGCAGAAATGAGATGATGACAAACTGCCAAAACACGATGGCCAGCGGGGGATACCCAGCTTCGACGATGATTTTTATCAGCGGGATCGTCATGCCCCAGCCCGCGCCAAGGCAAATCAGGATGAGGGTCAGCGCCAGTCGCCCCTCAACCCGCATCTGGCCCTGCCTGCGCCAGCCGCCCGCCCTGCCGGACCATCACCACCTTTGTGGCGCGTCCGGTTTTGTCGTCGGTTTCAACATACAGCCCGGACAGGGTCGCGGGCTCATTGGCGGGCGTGAACCGCGCTTTGGGCATGCCGGTGATAAATCGGCGCAGCGGCTCGGCCTTGTCCATACCAATGACAGAGTTGTAGTCGCCGCACATGCCCGCATCGCTTTGGAACGCCGTCCCACCCGGCAGGATCATCGCATCAGCTGTGGGCACATGAGTGTGGGTACCGACCACGATGCTGGCACGGCCATCGCAGAAGTGGCCCATTGCCATCTTCTCGGACGTTGCTTCGCAGTGGATGTCGATCAGGCTGGCCTGCACGGCCCCGCCCATCGGATATTGCCGCAGCACCGCATCAAGGGCCGAAAACGGGTCATCAAAGGGGCGTTTCATGAACACCTGCCCCAGCGCCTGCGCCACCAGCACCTTGCGCCCGCGCGCATCGCTGAAGACGCGCGCACCGGCACCGGGGGCGGCTTTGGAATAATTCAGCGGGCGGATGATGCGGGGTTCCTTGTCGATGAAACTCAGCATCTCTTTCTGGTCAAAAGCGTGATCGCCCAACGTGATTACGTCGGCACCAGCGTCCAGGATCAGCTTGGCATGATCCGCTGAAAGCCCGTGGCCCGAGGTCGCGTTTTCGCCGTTGACCACGACGAAATCCAGCCGCCAATCGGCGCGCAGCTTGGGCAGCAGGTCGGCAATGGCGGTGCGGCCTGCCCGGCCCATCACATCGCCCAGAAACATGATCTTCATGCCGCCTCTGTTAGGGTGTCTGCCCTGTGGGGGCTAGCATAAAGTGCACGCGCGCCGCGGGGGCGCTGCCCCTAATCGCGCCACTGACGCCCACCGACGCTGCTAACGATGCTGCCACGCGCATCGGCGCGCACTTCGCAGTAGTCATCCGACGTAAACAGTTCCAGCGCGCCGCTCATCACGTTGACGCCGATGTCGAGGGTGTCGTTGCGCACAACTTCATCGCTGCGCGTGCCCATGGAAAAGACATGCCCCACGTTCCGACCGCAAATTGCAAGATCGCTGAGACTGATACCATCGGGCCCGCCGGATTGCGCGGCACGGGTGCCCAAAGGATAAAGCTTTTGGCCCCAGACCACGCCATGCAGCCGCCCCGTGCGCATGCCATTCGTTTCCCATTCCAGATAGTCGTCAGGGCCTAGCACGTCATGGGTGATCGCCAGGCTGATTGTCTCACCGTCGCGCATCGGGATGTTTTGCATCCGAAGTTTGACCCCACCGCCCATCGTCTCGATCCCCCATTGCGGCGGTTCGCGTTGCCAGATCAGGTTGTGCCCGATCCGCAGAACATCGGACCATTCGTACCAGATCCCCGCGCCGATCGAGAGCGAGGCAGGCGTGGGCAGCAGGACAAAATTCTGCGTGCTCGCGTTCGCCTCGACATCGCCCATCACCGACCGGACGAGGTTCTTGGCGGTTTCCTCGAGCGACCACCCCACGGTAGTGACCGCAAGGTTGACGAGCGTGTTCAGCGCCTCGGACCCGTTCTGCACCGTCGCACTGATGTTGAACCCCGCACCCAGCGCCCAATCAACGCCAGAGGATTCCATCCGCTCGAACCGGTCGCCCGATGGCACGCCAGTCATGATGCAGCACGCGGCAGCGGCTTCGGCCTGCAGTGTCAGCCCCAGCCTGCGCCCAAAGACGGCCACGTGCAGCGGATCCTGATTGAGGCCCATGTTATAAAGAGGCAGGCAATAATAGCTGCCGCCGACAATGGCAGAGGCCCCAAAACCGCCGCCCATGAATCCAATCCAGATGTTATTCCAGCTCATTCAATAACCCTCCAAAATCACAGCAAATGCCTCTGACGAGGCTAAAAAATCCAAATATCGTTGAAGTGTTGAGGGGAATCGGCTGCAAAGCAAGGCGTGAATCCATGACTTTGGCCGCGGCCATATAGACGAAAAATGCCAAGCCCTGCATGGAACTGAACCCCTTGGCGGTGCGCGCATCGCCGGTTCGTTAGGCGGGCACGCTGAATTTTGAGGCAATCATTCAACGCTTTGTCCTTTGCTGCGCCGCGGCACGCCTGCGCGTTGCGCCCCGTGTGGCGCTGTTGCATCCCCCTTTTCATGTCAAAGATACTGACCATTGTTGTTGTCGAGGAAGACCGCAACCGCGCGATTGCCATTGTGGATGCGCTGAAAGATGCCAGCCCCTGCGAGGTGCATGTGATCGGCGGCTCAAGTGGGTTGGCGCGCAAGATCGCCCAACATGCGCCCGATATCGTGCTGATCGACATCGACAATCCGACCCGCGACATGATGGAGGAACTTACACTTGCCTCTGGCCCGCTGGACCGGCCGGTGGCGATGTTCGTCTCTGAAGCCGCGGGCGGGCTGGCGCAGGCCGCGATTGAGGCGGGCGTATCGGCTTATGTGGTCAACGGACTGTCGCCCGAACGGCTGAAACCGGTGATCGACACGGCGATTGCGCGTTTTGCGATGGTGCGCCAGATGCGCGACGAGTTGGCCGAGACGCGCCGTGCCTTGCAGGAACGCAAAGTCATTGACCGCGCCAAGGGCGTGCTGATGAAGGCGCGCGGCATTGATGAAGACGCGGCCTACGCCCTGCTGCGCAAGACCGCGATGGATCAGGGCCGCCGCGTGGCAGATGTGGCCGAGGCCTTGGTGACCGCATCGGGGCTGCTGGGATGAAGCTTGTCACCGTGCCCACCGCCTATGTACCGCTGGTTGATGCGGCCCCGCTGATCATCGCTCAGGAAATGGGATTTGCCGCCGCCGAGGGCATCGCCCTTGATTTGATTGCCGCACCGTCGTGGTCATCGGTCCGCGACATGCTGGCCTTTGGCCGAGTCGATGCTGCTCATATGTTGTCGCCCGTGCCGGTAGCGATGGCGATGGGGCTTGGCGGCGTTGCCACCGCGCTGTCGGCGGTGTCGGTCCTGTCGGTCAATGGCAATGTGGTTGGCGTGAGCAAACCACTGGAAAACCGGCTGCGCGCCGATGGCTATACTTTTGATTTCACCGATCCCGTTGCGGCGGCAGAGGCTTTGGCGCGGGTCTGTGACCGGCCCATCGTCTTTGGCGTCCCCTTCCCGTTCTCGATGCATGTGGCCCTGCTTGGCTATTGGGCCAATGCCACCGCCCTTGGCGCACGCGGTATCGAAATCCGTACCGTGCCGCCGCCCCTGATGGCCAGCGCATTGGCCGCAGGCGACGTGGACGCCTTTTGCGTGGGTGAACCATGGGGATCGGTCGCGGTTGAACAGGGTGCGGGCGCGTTGGTGCTGCCGGGCAGTGCGATCTGGCAGTTTGCCCCTGAAAAGGTGCTGGCCGTGCGTACCGGGTGGGCCGAAACAGAGCCAGACCTGCTGGGCCGACTGATGCGCGCCACTTGGCGGGCCGGGCGATGGCTGGGCCAGCCAGAGGCGCGGGCGATGGCGGGCGAAATCCTGTCGCGCAAGGCCTACCTCGATGTCCCTGCGGAATTGATTGACCGGGCGCTGTCGGGCCATCTGACGGTCACCGCGCGCGGCGACCTTCGCCAGGTGGACCGTTTTGTCGCCTTTCACCACGGGGCCGCGACCTTTCCATGGCGCAGTCAGGCGCAATGGATCGCCGGGCAACTGGCCGCACGACATGGGGTTCCGCAGGATACCGACCTCGGCGCCGCAGCACAGGTCTTTCGCGCGGATTTGCACCGGATGCATCTGGGGGCTGACGGCATTGATCTGCCGGGCGCATCCCAAAAGGTCGAAGGCGCGATTCGACGCGCCACACCGGTTGCATCGGCAGGTGGCGCGCTGACGCTGCTGCCAGATCAGTTCTTTGATGGCCGGATTTTTGATCCAACTGCGGACGAAGTGATGAATTTCTAGGCAGCTTGCCCCGATCACCCGACCGGGCACCGTTGATCGCCGGGTTTGCGGTTTTCGCCAATGCTGCACCGCCGCATGATCGGTTCAAGGGTCCACAACGGGGTGGATCGCCCTGCACCTCCCTCGCATGGGAATGTCTGAGCAAGGTCGCTCACTTTCTGCCGAAGTCTTCGGCAGTCAGTGGTCGGCCTTTTTTGTTTTGGCCTTTGGCGGTTCTCCTCCCCCGCCGGGCGTTTTGGAAAGGAATAACAATGAAGAAACTTATCTTTGCTCTTGCGGCCAGCACCGCCCTTGCCAGTCCGGCGATGGCCGAGCTGTTGGATCTTGAAAAGGACGAACTCACGTTTGGCTTTATCAAGCTGACGGATATGGCACCGCTGGCGGTCGCTTATGAGCAGGGTTACTTTCTGGACGAAGGTCTGTTTGTAACGCTCGAAGCGCAGGCCAACTGGAAGGTACTGCTGGACGGTGTAATCGACGGGCAGCTGGACGGCGCGCATATGCTGGCCGGCCAACCGCTGGCCGCGACCATCGGCTATGGCACCGAAGCGGCGATTGTCACGCCGTTCTCGATGGACCTGAATGGAAACGGGATCACGGTGTCCAACGAAGTTTGGGACATGATGCGCCCGCATATCCCCAGCATGGACGATGGCCGCCCGCAGCATCCGATTAGCGCCGAGGCACTGGTGCCGGTGATCGAAGACTTCAACGCCCGTGGCGAGCCATTCAACATGGGCATGGTCTTCCCGGTGTCGACCCATAACTACGAACTGCGCTATTGGCTGGCAGCCGGCGGGATCAGCCCCGGCTACTACAGCCCTGAAAATATCTCTGGCCAGATCGGTGCGGACGTTTTCCTGTCGGTGACGCCGCCGCCGCAAATGCCCGCCACCCTGGATGCAGGCACGATCCACGGCTACTGCGTGGGTGAACCGTGGAACCAGCAGGCGGTGTTCAAGGGTATCGGTGTGCCGGTGATCACCGACTACCAGCTGTGGAAGAACAACCCCGAAAAGGTGTTCGGTATCACAGAGGAATTCGCAGAGGCCAACCCCAACACCACCAAGGCGGTGGTCCGCGCCTTGATCCGGGCCGCGATGTGGCTGGATGAAAACGACAACGCCAACCGCCCTGAGGCGGTCGAGATCCTGAGCCGGGCGGAATATGTCGGCGCCGATTACGACGTGATCGCAAACTCGATGACCGGCTTTTTCGAGTTCGAGAAGGGCGACAAGCGCGACATCCCCGATTTCAACGTCTTCTTCCGCTACAATGCGACCTATCCCTATTACTCTGACGCGATCTGGTACCTGACCCAGATGCGCCGCTGGGGTCAGATCGCAGAGCCGCAGACAGACGAGTGGTACAAGGACGTCGCGGCCCGCGTTTACCGCCCGGACATCTATCTGGATGCGGCCAAGTCGCTGGTTGATGAAGGTCTGGCGAATGCCGAAGACTTTCCATGGGACAGTGACGGCTTCAAAGCGCCGACACCTGCCGCCGACATTATTGATGGCATCCCCTACGATGGCCGGTCCCCCAACGCCTATCTTGAAAGCCTGCCGATTGGCTTGAAGGGCGCGCAGATCGTCGTTGGCGACGAAGTTCAGGGCTAAGGCCCCGAGGTGCGGGGCGGCAGATGCCGCCTCGCACGACCCATCCCCCAGGAGACAGGCACATGAGCACCGCAGACCCCAATTTCGCCGCAGAGGCCGCCAAAGAGGCGCGCCGCGCCCGGCTTTTCACCCGGATCAACACCGCCGACAAATGGTTTCAGGTGTTGGGCCTAGCCTGGCTGACACCGATCCTAAAAGCCGCAGCGGGCGACAACCCGCGCGCGCAGATGGGCGATATCTGGCGCTTGCTGGGGGTGCCTTTGTTGGCGATTGCCGCGTTCCTGACCCTTTGGGCGACGCTGGCGCCGACGGTGCAAACCTCGCTGGGGGCAATCCCCGGACCGGGACAGGTCTGGGCCGAGGCGGTTACGCTGCACGAAGACGCGCAGGCCAAGGCGGAAAGCCGGGCAAAGTTTGAAACACAACTGGCCACGCTGAATGAAAAGCGGGCTGAGCAGGGCAAAGAGCCTGTTGAACGCGCCTATACCGGTGCGCCAAGTTACTACAGCCAGATCTGGACCTCGATCCAGACAGTGTTCTTTGGCTTTCTGATCGCCAGCGCGGTTGCGATCCCTTTGGGCATTGCCGCGGGCCTGTCGCCCACTGCAAACGCCGCGCTGAACCCGATCATCCAGATCTTCAAGCCCGTCTCACCACTGGCTTGGCTGCCAATTGTCACAATGGTGGTCTCGGCGGTCTACACAAACTCTGACGGCTGGTTCGCCAAAAGCTTTCTGACCTCGGCCATCACGGTGACGCTCTGCTCTCTCTGGCCAACGCTGATTAACACCGCTCTGGGTGTCAGCAGCATCGACAAGGATCTGGTCAATGTCTCCAAGGTCTTGAAGATGAACACACGGACCAAAATCACCAAGCTGGTCCTGCCCTCTGCCCTGCCGCTGATCTTTACCGGGTTGCGCCTGTCGCTGGGTGTGGGCTGGATGGTGTTGATCGCCGCCGAGATGCTGGCGCAGAACCCCGGCCTTGGTAAATTCGTCTGGGACGAATTCCAGAACGGGTCCTCAAGCTCGTTGGCCAAGATCATGGTGGCGGTGCTGACCATCGGCGTGATCGGCTTCATGCTGGACCGGGTGATGTATGCGCTGCAGTCGCTTTTCACCTTCACGAATAACCGGTGATCGACATGAGTATTCTGACGTTTGAAAATGTCTGCAAGAGCTATGGCGACACGCCGGTTCTGCGCGACATCAACCTGGATGTGCAAGAAGGCGAGTTTCTGGTGCTGCTGGGCTTTTCCGGGACCGGCAAGACCACACTGATCAACCTGATGGCGGGGCTTGAGGCCCCGACAAAGGGCAGCGTCACCTTCAAAGGTAGGCCGATCAAGGAACCAAGCCCCGAACGCGGTGTGATCTTTCAAAGCTATTCGCTGATGCCGTGGCTGACGGTGACCGGCAATGTGGCCTTGGCTGTGGACACGGTCTATCCCGGTCTGCCCAAGGCGGAAAAGGCGGAAAAAGTCGCACATTTTGTGGATATGGTGGGCCTGTCGCACGCCGCCAGCCGTCGCCCGGCGGAACTGTCGGGCGGGATGCGCCAGCGGGTCAACGTGGCTCGCGCGCTGGCGATGAACCCCGAGATGCTGCTACTGGATGAGCCGCTGTCGGCGCTTGATGCGCTGACCCGCGCCAATCTGGCCGACGAGATCGAGGGCATCTGGGAGGCTGACAAGAAAACCTGCGTGCTGATCACCAATGACGTCGACGAGGCGATCATTCTCGCCGACCGGATCATTGCGCTGAACCCTGATGGGACCTTGGGCGAAGAATTCAACGTGACCATCCCACGCCCGCGCGACCGGATGGAGATGAACACCAACGAAACCTTCAAGCAGTTGCGCGCGGAGGTGACAAAATACCTGATGGATGTGGGTATCGAGGCCAAGGTCGAAGGCACCCGCCTGCTGCCCGACGTCACACCGATCCACGGCATCCCGGCAGCGGTCAAAGACGCGCAAGACGGGCTGATCGACAACCGGTTTCTGGATTTCAGCCAGTTGCACAAGGTCTACCCCACCCCCAAGGGCCCGCTGACCGTGGTCGAGGATTTTGACCTCAAGGTGGATCGCGGCGAATTCATCAGCCTGATCGGGCATTCGGGCTGCGGCAAATCCACCGTGCTGACCATGGCCGCGGGGCTGAATCCGATCAGCAAGGGGGCGATCAAGCTCGATGGCCGCCACGTTGAAGGGGCAGACCCCGAACGCGCCGTGGTGTTCCAGTCGCCCAACCTCTTCCCCTGGCTGACCGCGCGCGAAAACGTCGCCATCGGGGTCGACAAGGTCTACCCGCGTGCCAGTCAGGCAGAGCGGCAGGATGTGGTGGAATACTACCTTGAACGGGTCGGCCTTGCTGACGCCATGCACAAGCCCGCGCTGGATCTGTCCAACGGGATGCAGCAGCGCGTCGGCATCGCGCGCGCCTTTGCGCTGTCGCCGAAACTGCTGTTGCTGGACGAACCTTTCGGGATGCTCGACAGCCTGACCCGGTGGGAGCTGCAAGAGGTCCTGATGGAGGTCTGGTCCCGCACCAAGGTGACCGCGATCTGTGTGACCCATGATGTGGACGAGGCGATCTTGCTCGCCGACCGCGTGGTGATGATGACCAACGGCCCGCAGGCTACCATCGGCAAGATCACAAAGGTCGATCTGCCGCGCCCGCGCACCCGCAAGGCGCTTCTGGCGCATCCCGACTACTATAACTACCGGCAAGAGGTGCTTGATTTCCTTGAGGAATACGAGCACGGCGCCCAGCCGAAACCGAAACCCACAAGCATCGCAGCGGAGTGAACAACATGAAGCAAAGATTGGTCATTATCGGTGCGGGCATGGCCTCTGGCCGGGTCATCGAGCATCTGGTCGAACAGGCCCCCGACGCCTACGACATCACGCTTTTCAACGCCGAAGCGCGCGGCAACTACAACCGCATCATGCTGTCACCGGTGCTGTCTGGCGAAAAGACCTATGCCGACATCGTCACCCATGATGATGACTGGTACGCCACCCACGGCGTGACCTGTAGGTTCGGCGAACACGTGGTGCGGATCGACCGCGAGATAAAGGTTGTCGAGGGCCAGAATGGCCATGTGCCCTATGACAAGCTGATCATCGCCACAGGCTCTGCCCCGTTTATCATTCCGGTGCCCGGCAAGGACTTGCCCGGCGTCATTACATACCGCGACCTCGACGACACCAACGCGATGATCGACGCTTCTGCCAAAGGCGGCACGGCTGTGGTGATCGGCGGCGGGTTGCTGGGGTTGGAAGCCGCCGCCGGGTTGGCAGAGCGCGGCATGGACGTGACCGTGGTGCACCTGATGGGGCACCTGATGGAACGGCAATTGGATGAGGCTGCGGGCTACCTTTTGCGCCGCGATCTGGAAAAGCGCGGGATCACGATCCGCACGCAGGCCTCGACCAAGGCGATCATCGGCGACGGCCGCGCCGAGGCGGTCCTGCTGGAGAACGACGAGACCCTGCCCGCTGATCTGGTGGTCATGGCCGTCGGCATCCGCCCCGAAACCCGGCTGGCAACAGACGCGGGCCTTGATGTGGCGCGCGGCATCGAGGTGACGGCGCAGATGCAGACTTCGGACCCGGATGTCTTTGCGGTCGGCGAATGTATCGAGTTTGATGGCAACCTTTTTGGGCTTGTTGCACCGCTTTACGATCAGGCCAAGGTACTGGCGCGCACGCTGATGGGTGATGCGGATGCCTTTGTGGTCAAGGATACCGCGACCAAGCTGAAGGTGACGGGATGTGATCTGTTCAGTGCGGGCGATTTCGCCGATGACGAAGGCCGCGAGGACATCGTGCTGCGCGACCCGGCCAAGGGCATCTACAAACGTCTTGTGATCGCGGATGACCGGCTGATCGGTGCGGTGATGTACGGCGATACCGCCGACGGCAACTGGTTCTTTCAGCTGATCAAGGACGGCACCGAGGTCGACGACATGCGCGAGACGCTGATCTTTGGCCCAGCCTTTCAGGGGGGCGATACCGCGGACCCGCTCTCAGCCGTTGCAGCATTGCCGCCTGAGGCGGAAATTTGCGGCTGCAACGGCATTTGCAAATCCACCATCACCGACGCCATCGCAAATGGTGCCACGGATCTGGCGGCCGTGCGCGCGACCACCAAGGCCAGCGCGTCATGCGGCACCTGCACCGGGCTGGTCGAACAGGTCCTGCAGGTCACACTGGGCGACGCCTTTCAAATGCCGACGGCGCAGCCGATCTGTGGCTGTTGCGATCTGACCCACGAAGACGTGCGGCGGCTGATCAAGAGCCAGGAACTCAAAAGCCAGGATGCGGTCTGGCAAGAGCTGGGCTGGAAGACCCGCAACGGCTGTCCCACCTGCCGTCCGGCGGTGAATTTCTATCTGCTGGCCGATTGGCCGCTTGAATATCAGGATGATCCGCAAAGCCGGTTCGTGAATGAACGCAAGCACGCCAACATTCAGAAAGACGGCACGTTCAGCGTCGTGCCGCGCATGTGGGGCGGGATCACCAACCCGTCCGAATTGCGCGCGATTGCCGATGCGGCGGACAAATACAACGTGCCCACCGTCAAGGTCACCGGCGGTCAGCGGATAGATCTGCTGGGCGTAAAGGGTGAGGATTTGCCCGCCATCTGGTCCGATCTGAACCGCGCCGGGCTGGTGTCGGGCCACGCCTATGCCAAGGGTCTGCGCACGGTCAAAACCTGCGTTGGCACCGATCACTGCCGCTTTGGCACGCAAGACAGCACCGGGCTGGGTATCAAGCTGGAACAGGCGCTGTGGGGGTCATGGACACCGCACAAGGTCAAGCTGGCGGTCTCGGGCTGCCCGCGCAATTGCGCCGAGGCCACCTGCAAGGACGTGGGGATTATTTGCGTCGACAGTGGCTATCAGGTGGGTGTCGGCGGGGCCGCGGGCATGGACCTGAAAGAAACCGAGCGTCTGTGTGATGTGCCAACTGAACAAGAGGCAATTGATGTGACCGTCGCCTTTGTTCAGCTTTACCGCGAGAACGCCAAATACCTCGACCGGCCCTACAAATGGGTCGCCAAGGTGGGGCTGGATTGGGTGCAGGACAAGATCGCCGACCCGGATGAACGCGCCCGCCTGATCGCGGCGTTTGAACTGTCGCAAACCATCTACCGCCGCGATCCTTGGGACGACCACGTTCAAACCCGGGCCGCAACCTATCAACCACTTGCCGATTTGACATTGGAGGCCGCGGAATGAGCTGGATTGATATTGGTGCCGTTGACGACATCCCTCTGCGCGGGGCGCGCAAGATCAAGACCGCACTTGGCTGCGTCGCCATATTCCGCACCGGTCCGGCAGAGGTTTTTGCCGTCTCCAACACCTGCCCGCACAAGGGCGGCCCCTTGGCCGAGGGCATCGTGCACGGCCAGTCGGTGACCTGCCCGCTGCACAATTGGGTCTTTGACCTCAACACCGGGCAGGCTCAGGGCGAGGATGGCGCGATTGAAACCTACCCGGTCGAAGTCAACGCAGGCCGCATTCTGATTGATGCCGACAAGCTTTCCAACCGGAGCGCCGCCTGATGGACGGCACAGCCCTGCCGCAGGTGCGGTCGACCTGCCCCTATTGCGGCGTTGGCTGCGGTGTGTTGCTGCGCCCGGACGGGCAAGGCGGGCTGGACGTGCAGGGTGACCCAGATCATCCCGCCAATAAGGGGCGGCTGTGTTCCAAAGGCACCGCCTTGGGTGAAACGGTCGGGCTGGATCAGCGCCTGTTGTCCCCACAGGTGGGCGGCACACCAACCGCGTGGGACCACGCGCTGCAAACTGTCGCTGACCGCTTCAGCCAGACCATTGCAGCGCATGGACCCGACAGCGTGGCCTTCTACGTCTCGGGCCAGTTGCTGACCGAAGATTACTATGTCGCCAACAAGCTGATGAAGGGTTTCATCGGGTCGGCCAACATCGACACGAACTCGCGGTTGTGCATGGCCTCATCGGTAGCAGGACACAAACGCGCCTTTGGCAGCGACACGGTGCCCGGCACCTATGAAGACATTGATGCCGCTGATCTGGTGGTGTTGGTCGGATCAAACCTTGCGTGGTGCCACCCGGTGCTGCACCAGCGGCTGTTGGCAGCGCGCACCAAGCGGGGCACCAAGATCGTCGTCATCGACCCGCGCCGCACGGCCAGTTGCGACAGCGCGGATTTGCATCTCGCCATTGCGCCGGGCGCGGATGTGGCCCTGTTCAACCGGCTGCTGGTGGCTTTGGACGCGGGCGGAAAGATCGACCCGGAATTTCAGGCCCACACCACCGGACTGGATACGGCCCTGAAGGCTGCGCGCGCCGATGCCACAGCCCCCACTGGCCTGACCGAGGCCCAGATTGACGCCTTCTGCGCCCTTTGGGCCAGCACTGACAAGGTCGTGACGATCTACAGCCAAGGCGTGAACCAATCGACATCGGGCAGTGACAAGGTCAACGCGATCCTGAATTGCCATCTGGCGACAGGCCGCATCGGCAAGCCCGGCATGGGCCCTTTCTCTGTCACCGGCCAGCCCAACGCGATGGGCGGGCGAGAGGTCGGCGGGTTGGCCAATATGCTGGCCTGTCACCTCGATCTGGAAAACGCCGACCACCGCCACGCGGTGCAAGCGTTCTGGTCATCCCCGGCGATGCCCTCAGCCCCGGGCCTGCGCGCCGTGGATATGTTCCGCGCCGTCGGTGACGGACGGATCAAGGCGCTGTGGGTTATTCACACCAACCCCGCCGTATCGATGCCAGACGCAGACGCGGTGCGCGACGCCATCGCCGCATGCCCCTTTACCGTGGTCAGCGACATCACGGCGGCCACCGATACCGCGCGGCTTGCCGACGTGCTGCTGCCCGCCACCGCTTGGGCCGAAAAGGACGGGACCGTTACCAATTCCGACCGCACCATCAGCCGCCAGCGCCGCGTGTTGCCCGCACCCGGTAGCGCGCGCCCCGATTGGGCCATTCTGGCCGAGGTGGGCCAGCGCATGGGGTTTGGTGCGGCGTTTGATTACGCAAACCCGGCCGAGATTTTCCGAGAGCACGCCGCCCTATCGGGCATCGCAGGCGGGCTGAGGCGCGACTTTGACATCTCTGGATTGGCGCACATTACGGACGCGGGCTATGCCGCCCTGCCCCCGCAACGCTGGCCGGTGACGGCAGCGCGCATGGGCGGGCGGTTCTTTGCGGATGGACAGTTTTATCACGCCGACGGCAAGGCGCGGCTCTTGCCGGTCACCTGGCAGCCCCCGGCGGCACGCACTGGTCCGCGCTATCCTTTCCGACTCAACACAGGCCGCGTGCGCGACCAGTGGCACACGATGACGCGCACCGGGCTAAGCCCCCGGCTGTCGGCACATCTGGCCGAGCCCTTTGTGGATCTGCACCCCGAGGACGCGCGCAGCCTTGGCATCGCAGCCGCCGATCTGGTGCAGGTCGATAGTCCCCATGGCCGCGCGATCCTGCGCGCCCGGATCACCGATGCGGTCCAGCCCGGACAGGTCTTTGCGCCGATGCACTGGACCGGTGAAACCTCTGCCGCCGCCCGTGTCTGCGCGCTGGTTGCTGGCGCGGTGGACCCGATCTCTGGCCAGCCGGAAAGCAAGGCCAGCGTGGTGGCACTGCAGCGTTACAACGCGGCATGGTATGGATTTGCCGTGGCCCGCGACCCGATGCAGGTGAATAGCAGCTATTGGGCGCTGGCGCGGACCGGTCAGGGTTACCGGGCAGAGCTTGCAGGCGAAAACGACGTCACCGATTGGGAGGCAGAGGCCCGCCGCCTGTTTGACGCCAAAGACGCCGATATCAGTTCGATCATTGACGGTCGGCGCGGCAGCGCACGGATTGTGGCGCACAAGGACGGCCTGTTGATCGGGGCACTGTACGCCGCCAGCACCCCAGTGGCGGTGATGCGCGACTATCTGGCCGCAATGCCGGGGACGGCGGGCGATGATGCGCTGCTGGGCCGTCCGGCAACGGATGTCCCGCAGCCCGGCCCGGTGCTGTGTGCCTGTTTCGGCGTCGGTGTGAACACGATTGTCACCGCAATCGAGACCGAAGGGTTGCTGAGCGTTGCGCAGATCGGCGCGGCCCTGAATGCGGGGACCAACTGCGGGTCCTGCAAGCCCGAACTGGCCGAGCTGTTGCAGCGGGTCATGGTGCGCGAGGCCGCAGAATGACGCTGGCCGATCATGTCCGCACGTTGGGGCGTGGCCCGGGCCGGTCGCGGTCCCTGACCCAAGACGAGGCAGCGGATGCCATGCGCCTGATGCTGGCAGATGGAACGGCACCAGAGGCGGTGGGTGCCGTGCTGATGCTGCTGCGGATGAAGGGGGAAACGGCGGCTGAAATTGCGGGCCTGTCCGGTGCGGCGCAGGCCGCCTTGCCTGCCTTGCCAGCCGTGGACCTTGACTGGCCGTCCTATGCTGCCGGGCGCACGCGCGGTGCGCCGTGGTTTTTGCTGTCGGCGAAACTGGTGGCGGCAGCGGGGCACCGCGTTCTGTTGCATGGCTGGAACGGACAGGACAAGGCCGTGCGCGCCGGACTGGCCCCGGCAGGGATTGCCACAGCGCACAATCTGAATGACCTGTCGCGCCTGTTGGACCGCGACCGGATCGCCTATCTGCCGCTCGAGGTGTTTCACCCTGCGCTGTTCAGGCTGTTGCAATTGCGCGATGTGCTGGGGCTGCGGTCTTGCATCAACACGGTCTGCCGGATGCTGAACCCCGGTGCCGCGCCCACCAGTGTGCAAGGCGTTTTTCACCCATCTTACAGACTGTTACAGGCCGAAGCTGCTGCATTGCGCGGTTGGCAATCGCTCACCATCATCAAGGGTGGCGGTGGCGAATTCGAGCGGCACCCCGGCAAAGAGATCACCGGGTTTGGCCTGCGCGGCGGGCAAATGTGGGAGGCGCGTTTTCCCGCCTTGGCCCCGCTGACGACCCGGCTGCAGGATGCCGCCCCCGCGCGGCTGGAAAACTGGAACCCGACCCGCCCGACCCCGTTCCAGACCGAGATAATCACTGGCACGGCCGCCATGGCACTGAACACAGTGGGATGTGCTCGGCCCGACGCAACAGCCCGCGCGCTTTGGGATGCCCATTGCGCGCATTTGGCCGCCTGAAAGGACCCCGCGATGAAGTCATTTCCGATGTTTTTCCGCACGACAGGTCGCCGCGTCGTGATTGTCGGCGGTGGTGAACAGGCCGCGCAAAAATCCCGGCTGCTGCTGAAGACCGATGCGCAATTGGTGCTTGTGGCCGCCACGCTCGAGGATGAATTGGCCGATCTGGTCGCGGCGGGCCGCGCGCTGCAGGTCAAGACGCTCGACGCATCGGTGTTTACGGATGCCGCAATGGTCTTTGTCGGGACCGGCTGCCCCGGATTTGACGCAGCCGCCCATGCGCTTGCCAAGGCGGCAGGCTGTCCGGTCAATGTGGTCGATCAGCCCGCGCTTTGTGACATCACAACTCCCGCAATCGTAGACCGGGACCCGATTGTGGTGGCGATTGGCAGCGAAGGGACTGCGCCGGTGCTGACCCGGCAGATCAAGACGCAGCTGGAACGCAGCTTGCCGCAAAATCTGGGTGGGCTAGCGGCGCTTGCCGGGCGGCTGCGCCCTGCCGTGGCGCGCCGGGTGCCGCAAGGCCAGCGCCGCGCGTTTTGGGCCTGGGTGTTCAAAGGGGCGCCGCGCACAGATTGGACGCGTGGGGCCGAACGGGCCGCAGCGGGCGCGATCAAAGACGCCATCAAGGCCAGGCGCGCGCCTGATACGGCCAGCGACATGGGTCACATCGCGCTGGTGGGTGCGGGCCCCGGCGCGCGCGATCTGTTGACCCTGCGCGCTGTGGAACGCCTGCAAGAGGCGGACGTGATCTTTTACGACCGGCTTGTGGACGCCGAGGTGCTGGAACTGGCGCGGCGCGACGCAGAGCGGGTGTTTGTGGGCAAACATGTGGGCGCGCATCAATGGCCGCAGGACCGGATCAACCAGATGATCGTGGCCGCCGCCCGCAAGGGCGCGCGCGTTGTGCGCCTGAAATCGGGGGATCCGGGCATCTTTGGCCGCGCGACCGAAGAGATTGACGCCGCCCGCGCCGCTGGCATCCCCATCGAGGTCGTGCCCGGTGTTACGGCAGCATCCGCCGCCGGGGCCAGCCTGACCCGCAGCCTGACGGAACGCGGCGTGGCCGATACATTGATCCTGACCACCGGCACCGGCAGCGCTGATGATCCCCTGCCCGCGGCCACGCGCCTGTCCGGCCCCGGCACCACAACGGCGCTTTACATGGCAACGCGGCAGGCGGGGCGCTTGGCGGATCAGTGGATCGCACAGGGCATTCCGCCCGATGTCACCGTCGATATCTGCGTGGATGTCTCAAAACCCGGCGCGCGGCACCTGACCGCCACGCTGGCCACACTGGTGGATGCGCTGGCCGCCCATCAGATCACCGGCTCTGCCGTGCTGCTTGTCACATGGCCCAAGGCACTGGCTGCGGTTCAACTGGCCCCGCTGCACCTGGCCCGCGCCAGCGCCTGAACGCGCCCCTATGGCGTCAGCACGCCGCTTTCGGTGACGATCAGATCAAGCGGCTGATCGGTGGGTTCAAGCGGCAGGTCCTCTGCCTCTTGTGCGGCATAGGCAAAGCCGATGGCCAACGTCGCCCTTTGCGCGCGCAACAGTTCCAGCGTGCGGTCATAAAAGCCGCCGCCATAGCCCAAACGCCCACCGCCACGGTCAAACGCGACCAGCGGAACGATCACGATCTCGGGCGTCATCCAATCACCGGATTCAGGGATTGCGGCCCCAAATGCGCCCGGCACCATCGCACAGCCCGGCGACCACTCCCGAAATTGCAGCGGCTGGCCTGCGCCCATGATCACTGGCAGACCGACAGACCCGTGGGCAGCGGCCTCTTCCATGGCGGGGGTCGGGTCAATCTCTGTGCGCATCTGGGCGTATCCTGCCAAAGGCACACCGCGATAGCCTGCCAGCACCTCTGACAGATGGCCCGCCGCCGCCTGCCCGCGATGCGCCGCCTTGCGCCTTTCAAATGCCGCGCGGCGCGCTTCGTCTTTGCGTTCGCTTAAAGCAACCATGCTGCCGCCAAACCCAAAAAGGCAAAGAAACCAACCACATCCGTCACGGTCGTCACAAAAGCGCCCGATGCAAGTGCGGGGTCAATCCCAAGCTTCTCCAGCAGGATCGGGATGCCCGTGCCCGCAAGTCCGGCCACCACAAGGTTGACCACCATCGCCACACCGATCACAGCGCCCAGCATGGGAGAGCCGAACCAGATCACCCCGACGACACCCATCACAACGGCGAAAATTACACCGTTCACAAGGCCCACCAGCACCTCACGCCGGATCACCCGCCAGACGTTGGACCCGGTCAGATCGCGCGTGGCCAGCGCGCGCACCGCCACCGTCAGGCTTTGCGTGCCGGCATTGCCGCCCATGCTGGCGACGATCGGCATCAGCACCGCCAAGGCGACCAACCCCGCGATCACCTCTTCAAACAGCGCAATGACCATCGAGGCGAGGATTGCTGTGACCAGATTGACCGCCAGCCAAGGAAAACGCTGCTTGGTCGTCTCAATCACCCGGTCCGACAATGACCCTTCGCCCACACCGGCCAGCCGCAACAGGTCTTCTTCGGCTTCTTCTTCAAGGAACATCATCGCGTCATCAATGGTGATCACCCCGACAATGCGGTCATCGTCATCGACAACGGGTGCTGTGATCATGTGATAGTGGTTGATGGCCTGCGCCACTTCTTCAACGTCCTGAGCCACGTGAAAAGTGCGAAAGCTGTCCTCCATCAAATCTTTCAGCGGCATGTCGCGCGGGTGAGACAGGATTCGGCCTAGGGTGACATAGCCGAGCGCCTTGAGCCGGGGATCGACAAGGATCATGTGATAGAACTGGTCCGGCAGCACCACGTCAGAGCGCATGTAGTCGATCGCCTCGCCCACGGTCCAATGTTCGGGCGCGCGCACCAGTTCAACCTGCATATGACGCCCGGCAGATTCCTCTGGGTAGGTCAGCGATTGTTCGACAACCACCCGGTCAGAGGGTTCAAGCGCGTCCAGCACCGCCTCTTGCTGGTCTTCGTCGAGGTATTCGACCAGATCCACGACATCATCGGAATCAAGCTCGCGCACCGCATCGGCCAGCTCTTCAGGGGCCAGCCCTTCGATGATCTCTTCGCGCAGATGCTCGTCAAGCTCGGACAGGGTTTCCCCGTCCATCCCGCCCTTCCACAGGGCCAACAGGGCGCGGCGGTCCTTGCCATCAAGCTGTTCGATCAGATGGGCAACGTCGGCGGGGTGTTCGGGGTCCAGCAGCGCGTGCAGGGCCGCGGCATCCTGCGCCTCGACCGCATCTAGCGCATCGTCAAACAGGGACTGCGAGATGCCGAATGCCTCTTCGCCGTCCTCGTCATGCGGGATGGGATGTGGATCGGATTGTGACATGGCGCCCCCGAGGTCGTGCTGATTGGCAACATAAGCCGGTGCCGCGCGCGCACAAGCATTGCTTTGCCCGATTGTGGCCCCCGCTTGTGCGCCGTAATGTCGGGCCATGACCACACATCTTCTTTTGGGGCAAACCCTTGGCTTTACCGGCAATCCCCTGCTGGGGTGGGAGGACGCGACCCGGCACAACAGTACCGGGGGTGTCTTGATCGCGGATGGTGTGATCACAGCGATTGGCGAAGGGGCCAGTCTGCGTGCGGAACATCCTGATGCGCAGGTCACCGACTATGGCGATGCGCTGATCAGTGCGGGCTTTGTCGATGCGCATATGCACTACCCCCAGACGGGGATGATTGCCAGCTGGGGCAAACAGCTGATTGATTGGCTGAACACCTACACCTTCCCCGAGGAATCACGCTTTGGCGACCGGGCCTATGCCGATGACGTCGCTAGCCGCACGCTTGATCTGGCGCTGGATCACGGAACCACGACGCTGACCAGCTTTTGCACGATCCACCCCGAAAGTGTGAATGCGTTTTTCAGCGCGGCGGCCGCGCGCAATATGGCGGTGGTGGCTGGCAAGACCTGCATGGACCGCAACGCGCCCGAGGACCTGCGCGACGACGCAAAATCCGCCTATGACGATAGCAAGGCGCTTCTGGAAAAATGGCACGAGGTGGGCCGTGCGTCTTATGCCATCACGCCGCGGTTTTCGCCGACCTCAACACCCGACCAATTGGCGGCTCTGGGGGCGCTTTGGGCGGAACACCCCGATTGCCTGATGCAGACACACCTGTCCGAGCAATTGCCCGAAATCGACTGGGTGCGCGATCTCTACCCTGACGCCCGCGACTATCTGGACACCTACGAGGCCTTTGGGCTTTTGGGTGCCAATGGGCTTTATGGCCACGCGATCCACCTGACCCCGCGCGAGGTGGACCGGCTGGCAGAGGTGGGTGCGGCCGTGGTGCATTGCCCGACGTCGAATACCTTCATTGGGTCGGGCCTCTTTGATCTTATGGGCCTTGCGGCCCAACAGATACGCATCGGCCTGGCGACAGACACCGGCGGCGGATCATCCTTTTCGATGTTGCGCACGATGGCCGCAGCTTATGAGATCGCGCAACTGCGTGGCACGGCACTGCATCCGGCGCAACTGATGTGGCTGGCGACTGAAGGGTCAGCGCATGCCCTGCACATGGGCGAGCGGATCGGTCATCTTGGGCCGGGTGCGGCGGCTGATCTGTGTGTACTGGACCTCGCCTCGACCCCTGCCATTGCGCAGCGATCCGCGCGGGCCACAGGGTTTTGGGACGCGCTTTTTCCCACCATCATGATGGGTGATGACCGGGCCGTGCGTGACGTCTGGGTGGCGGGGGTGCGCCGCGACAAGGTGTCAGGTTAAGGCCGCACCGCGACAGGGCACCGTCCCGCTATTAAGATTTGCGTCAGCATGGGCTGTGCATGGGATGTGCATGGTTTCTGCATCGCGATTTTGGGCCCAACCGGCTATCGCTCCATCAACCGCCGTGCGATGCCGTTTTGCCGGGCGATCACGCGGGGCAAATCCACTGTGGTCACTTGCCCCTCTGCCACGATCTGCCGCCCTTCCACAAACAGATGCCGCACCTTGCTTGGCCCGGCCAGAAGCAGTGCGGCCGGATCCCAGGATCCAGCGTTTTCAATGGCTTGCGTGTCCCAAATCGCGATATCAGCACGTTTGCCCAAAGCGATCTGACCACAATCATCACGCCCCAGAACCG
The DNA here is from genome assembly GCF_041103235.1 of Yoonia sp. R2331. Lineage (NCBI taxonomy): Bacteria > Pseudomonadati > Pseudomonadota > Alphaproteobacteria > Rhodobacterales > Paracoccaceae > Cognatiyoonia > Cognatiyoonia denitrificans. The sequence goes on from NZ_JBGCUN010000001.1 coordinate 2,270,837, forward strand.
CCGCACCACCGCGTGTGGCAATCCGCAGCGCCTCATGCGCGGACATCTGGTCAGCACCATTGGCAACCCGTTGCAGCAGCATCGCCTGCCGCGCTTCGTTAACCAAATTGCCCACATCGTTGCTGGCAGCGCCATCAACCCCTAATCCAACGTTAACGCCGGCATCCAACATTGCGCGCACCGGTGCGATGCCGGACCCAAGGCGACAGTTCGAACAGGGACAATGGGCCACACCGGTGCGGGATTTGGCAAAAAGATCAATCTCTTGCCTGTCGAGTTTAACGCAGTGTGCGTGCCAGACATCGTCCCCCGTCCAGCCCAGATCTTCGGCGTATTGACCGGGACGGCAGCCGAACTTTTCAAGGCTATAGGCGATATCTTCGTCGTTTTCGGCCAGATGGGTGTGTAGCATCACCTCTTTGTCACGGGCCAGCTTGGCGGTTTCTGCCATCAGATCGCGGCTGACGGAAAACGGCGAACAAGGCGCAAGCCCCACCCGGACCATCGCGCCGGGCGACGGGTCGTGGAAGGCGTCAACGACGCGGATGCAATCGTTCAGAATCGCGTCTTCATCCTCAACCAGCGCATCGGGCGGCAAGCCGCCGTCGCTTTCGCCAATGCTCATTGATCCGCGCGTGGGATGAAAGCGCAGGCCAATTTCGCCTGCGGCGGCAATGGTATCATCCAGCCGCGCACCGTTGGGATACAGGTAAAGGTGGTCAGAGGTGAGCGTGCAACCGGACAAGGCCAGTTCCGCGAGGCCGATCTGGGCAGAGACAAAGAACGCTTCGGGATCAAAGCCTTGCCAGATCGGATAGAGCGTTTGCAACCAGCCAAACAGCAGCGCGTCCTGCCCGCCGGGCACTGCGCGGGTCAGCGTCTGATAGAGATGGTGATGGGTATTCACCAACCCCGGCGTCACGACGCAGCCTGCTGCATTTATAGTGGTGTCAGGACGCGGCAGGTCAGGACCGATGGCGGCGATCACCCCGTCGCGGATGAGGATGTCTTGCCCGGTCAAGCGCGCATCAGCGTCATCCATCGTCAGGATGACATCGGCACCGACCAGCAGCGTTTCAGTCATCCATGGCGTCCTGCAACATCTCAAGCGCCACCGCATGGACATCGCGGTTGGCCGCGGCAATCACCCGGCCGCCATGATGGGCCGCCCCGCCCTGCCAGTTGGATACAACGCCGCCTGCCGCCTGCACCAGGGCAATTGGTGCATGAATATCATAGGGTTGCAGCCCCGCCTCGATCACCAGATCAACTTGTCCCGCGGCCAAAAGCGCGTAGCCATAGCAATCCATCCCATAGCGGACCAGTTTGACCTTTTCGGCCACTTTCTGAAAGGCGCGACCTTCTTTGGGGGTGCCGACCTCTGGGAAGGTCGTCAACAAGGTCGCATCGGGAAAGGCGCGGCGTTTGCGGGTTTCAAGGGTTTGGGTGCCCAGCGGACCTGAAACCTCGGCCACGCCGAAACCACCGGCAAAGCGTTCACCGATAAACGGCTGATCAATGATCCCAAAGAGCGGGCCGGTGGCATCCGCGACCGAGATCAGCACACCCCATGTGGGCGTGCCGCTGATATATCCGCGCGTGCCGTCGATCGGATCAAGCGTCCATGACAGACCGCTGGTGCCGGATTTGGTGCCGTATTCCTCGCCCAGAATGCCGTCGTGCGGGCGTTCGGCCTCAAGAATATCGCGCATCACACGCTCTGCGGCGCGGTCCGCTTCGGTGACGGGGTCAAACCCTTCGCCGCCGGTCTTGTCGTCAGCGACGAGCCCTGCTTGACGGAACAGGCGCAAGGTTTCGGGGCGCGCGGCGTCGGCCAGACGATGCGCGACGCGGATCAATGTGTCCCGCGTCGGCTGATCTGGTGATGCTGTCATGCCGTTCCCCGCTGTTTTGCTGCCCCCTAGCGGTAACGTGGGCAGCACAGTGGGGTCAAGCGGCCTCGCTCAGGACCCTTGCGAGATCGAACAGGCGACGGCGCTGGTTTTCCGGGATCGCATAGTAGGACCGAAGCAGTTCAAGCGCCTCTTTGTCCGTCAGGATATCACCGGGCAGATCGTTTTTGGCTTTGTCGTCCTGCTGGGCCGCAAGACCTTCAAAGAAGAAGGACACGGGCACATTCAGAACCCGGCTGATATCCCACAAGCGCGAAGCGCTGACGCGGTTCATGCCGGTTTCGTATTTCTGGATCTGTTGGAATTTAATGCCGACAGCCTCTGCCAGCTGTTGCTGGGTGGTTCCGTTCATCCAACGGCGGTGGCGAATACGCTTCCCGACGTGGACATCTACTGCATGTTTCATGACACATCCTTTACTACGTTACTTGTTGTGGCCGCGTTTCCCCACCAAAACACCGATTGGCGCGACCTTGCCATTTGGCCTGAGCTTGTCTTAACCCGCTGCCAACAAGACACGCAACGGTTGCAGGCGGTCAAGGTAACTAAAGGACAGGTCTCACCACCTTTTTACTGAAACAGAACATATTTGATCACTTTTTCGACGCTGCGTCAGAGGAAGACTTGCGCCCGTTTACCTTTGGAGCGCATCAGGTCACCATCGGCCCGGACAAGCCAACAAAGGAAAACCTCTTATGCGCGCCTTTCAAGTTTCAGATTTCGCTGTTCCCGCAGCATTGTCAGAGGTTGTAGCACCAAAACCCCAAAGCGGCGAAGTTCTTTTGGAAATAAAGGCATGCGGGCTGAATTTCGCTGATCTGCTGATGGCGAATGGCACCTATCAGGATACACCAAAGCCACCCTTTACTCTTGGGATGGAGGTTTGCGGAACGGTGATTGCGCAGGGGCCGGATGTCACGACGCCAAAGGTTGGCGAACGGGTGGCGGTTTTCGGCGGGCAAGGTGGATTGGCTGAGCAAGGAATTTTCCCGGCCGCATTGTGTCGCGCGGTGCCAGATGCAATGCCCGCCACGGTTGCGGCGGGGTTTCAGGTGGCTTACGGCACGTCGCACCTTGCACTGACCCGCCGCGCGCATCTGCAGGCTGGTGAAACACTGCTAGTGCTGGGGGCGGCAGGCGGCGTCGGGCTGACTGCGGTGGAAATCGGCAAGGCACTTGGGGCCACGGTGATTGCGGTTGCCCGCGGGGCCGACAAGTTGGCCGTGGCCAAGGCCGCAGGGGCAGACCACCTGATTGACAGCACGACCGCTGACATCAAGACAGCCGTCAAAGCCTTGGGCGGCGCAGACGTGATCTATGATCCGGTGGGCGGGGATGCGTTCAAGGCAGCGCTTGGCGCGGCCAACCGCGAAGCGCGTGTGTTGACCATCGGATTTGCCAGCGGAGACGTGCCGCAGGTGCCTGCCAATATTATTCTGGTCAAGAACATCACGGTGATCGGGTTCTACTGGGGTGGCTATCTGAAATTCAATCCAACCGCACTGACCGACAGTCTGGGCGCGCTGATGGAGATGTACGTGGATGGCCGGCTGAAGCCCCATGTCAGCCACGCCCTGCCCCTTGAACAGGCGCAGGACGCGCTGGACCTGTTGTCCAGCCGCAAGGCCACTGGCAAGGTTGTGGTTACGCCGTAACCACCTGTGGCAGCGCAATCGGTGCGGGGCGAAAGGCGTCTTCCAACATGCGCGTCAGATCATCCATTGCAGCCCCTGTCGCCAGTTCAGCGCGGTAAAGGTTGATCTGCATCTGGTCGAGCTTGGGCAACCCAGTGCTGACCGGCAGTCGGTCAAAATAGGGCGGTTCGGTCCCGTCCAGCACGGCGTGGATCGCCAGATCAGCGCTGACTGTCGCCTCAATCGCGCGGTCGCCGTCGCCTTCTACGGCCATTTCCCAAGCGATGCCTGCGTCATCAAGTGACCGTTGTACACGCGGTCGAAACAGGCAGCTTTGGCAAAACGCCAGCGGCAGCGGACGCGCCCGCCAGACGGTGCTGCCGGGGGCCCCGACCCAGACCAGGTTGCGGGTACACAAGGTCTGGCGTCCTTCACTGCCTTCGGATTCTGTTGTCAGGATCAACTCAACCTCGCCTCGGTTGAACTGGGTCTTGAGCGCCTGCGTATTGGATGACAGCAATCGCACCCGCAGGCGTGGGTAGGCCGCATTGAAGCGGTGCAGCACCTGCGGAATGGCAGGGTAGACGATGTCATGCGGCACGCCCAACTTGATCTCGCCTTCGAATTCCTCCGAGGTGAGCTTGCCGTAAACCTCGTCATTGAGGTCCAGCATGCGCCGCGCATAGCTGACCAGTTGTTCGCCCGATGCCGTCAGCCCAATTGTACGCGCAGAGCGGTCGAGCAGTTCGACACCAATCGATTCCTCAAGCCGCTTGAGCTGCATCGACACTGCCGATTGCGTGAGATTCAGGAAACCGGCGGCCCGCGTCACGCCACCGGTATCAGCTACAGCCACAAAGGAACGCAGGGCGGTCAGATCTAGATTTCTGGGCATATCACAATTCCTGATACTTCAATTTCCAAACATTCATTTTCCTTATCTCACGTTTTGACCCACATATCAACCATACATATACGACAGCGCGAATTCATCACGAAGGAGAATGCAATGTCCAAGACCTTCAAGATCACCCGCCCCGCCCCCTGGCCCCGCCACGCGGGCCTGATGCAACTGATCCAGCGGTTGACCCAAGTGCGACGGCAGCGGATCGACCTGGCGAGCCTTGAACCGCACCTGCTGAACGATATCGGCGTAACAGAAGCCCAGGCCCGCACAGAAGCCAATCGCAGCATTTGGGACGCCCCCGAACACTGGCGCTAGGCCACCCAGCGGCGGCGCAGTCGGGTATTCCAGACCTTTGTTGACCAAACGTAAGGAATACCTGACCCGCCCGCGACCAAAGGTATGGTTTGCCAGACTGTCGGGTTGCTTGAGCCGCGTCTAGCAAAGTGGCAAGACACGAAAACAGTAAATGAAATCAAAATATTGGGACACCTCATCATGTACACTGCATCTTCCTTCACCGCCATCAACACCCCTGTAATCGCTGCCAAGCCTGCACCGGTTTCTGGCCTGATTGGCAAGCTCATTGCCCTGCACAAGCAGCGCAAGGCACTGGCCCGGATGGACGACGCGCAACTGCATGATCTGGGGCTGACCTTTGCCGAAGCCCAGGCCGAAGCATCGCGCCCGCTTTGGGATGTTCCGGCCACTTGGGCGCAGTGACCGGCGGCCAACTGCGACATTCCGGCACAGACCATTCGAAAACCGGCACGGACCCCTCAGGTTCCTCTTGAAAACAAGGGGGTCTGTGCCGATATTGACCCTAAAGCGGGCACAAATCCGTTTGTTGTCTAAATTGGAGGTCAATATGGCTGAATATCAAACGATCCGGACCGCGAGCGGCGCACGCTCTGCCGAGATCGATCAGGGCCTGCGCGCCCATATGAACAAGGTCTACGGCACAATGTCCGTGGGCATGATCATCACATTTGTGGCGGCTTGGGCCATTGCCGGCCTGTCTGTCACATCCACTCCTACGGAATACCAGATCGGGGCCAATGAGTACCTCACCGGGCTTGGCTATGCCTTGTTCGCGACCCCACTGAAGTGGGTAGTGATGCTGTTGCCGCTGGGTATGGTGTTTGGCTTTGGCGCGGTGTCAAACCGTGCGTCGGCCGCCGGGCTACAAACCTACTTCTACGCCTATGCCGCCGCGGTTGGTCTGTCGCTCAGCGCGATCTTCCTAGTCTACACCGGGTTTTCGATCGTGCAGGTCTTCCTGATCACGTCCATCGCTTTTGCGGGTCTTTCGATCTGGGGTTACACCACGAAGAAGGACATCTCTGGCTGGGGATCATTCCTGATCATGGGTCTGATCGGCCTGATCGTGGCGATGATCGTGAACATCTTCCTGCAGTCGTCTGCGATGGAATTTGCGATTTCGGCAATTGGTGTGCTGATCTTTGCAGGCCTGACCGCCTATGACACCCAGAAGATCAAGACGACCTATATCGCGCATGCCGCACACGGCGATCAGGAATGGCTGGGCAAGGCTGCGATCCACGGCGCGTTGTCACTCTACCTGGACTTCATCAACCTGTTCATCATGTTGCTGAACCTGCTGGGCAGCCGCGAATAACTTCGTACTGAGATCGAATATGAAAGGGCCGGTGGAAACACCGGCCCTTTTTTCGTCGTTCAGAAGGGTAGCTTAGATGAAATCAAAGTTGTTGGTATCGTCGATCTCAAGCTCTGTGACCCCGCGCAGGTATATCTCGCCAGTGCCGTAATCGACCAGCACGCCGCGGGCATCCTCTGCAAAGGCCAAATCTCCAAAGACGATGGTGCCGCCTTCAAAGACAATGGTATCGGTGCCGACATCGAAATCCCGGATCACGTCTGAGCCGTCGCCTTCCGCGAAAAAGAATTCGTCAGCTCCGTTGCCACCCTGCAGAATGTCGTCATCGCCGCCGCCACGGATGTCGTCGGCACCGGCACGGCCCCAGATGATGTCGTCGCCAAGGTTGCCATTGACGGTGTCGTTGCCATGCCCGGATTCAACAACGTCCTGGTCATCGCTGCCTTCGTAGTAGTCGGCACCGTTCCACATATGGACATAACGAATGAAGCCATAGTTGTAGATTTCGTCGTTGCCATCCGCCACGTCAAGCGTATCGGTATAGCCATGGTTGATCACCACGTCGTCGCCAGATCCGGTGCCAATGTCGCCGGCACCGGCAGAACCGATTTCCACGGAATCGTTGCCGCTCCCCAGCCAGATCTGGTCGACCACGCCGGTGGTCGTAACGATGTTCACGGTGCCTGACGACGTTGAGTGAAACGAGCCGCCGCCGCCGCTGCCGTAGGTCATGTCGACGGCGTTGTCATCCCTGACGGATACGCTGCGCACATAGCCTTCGGAACTGATGTTGTGGTAGCCTTGGATCGCCCAGATTTCGATCGATTCCATATCTCCCGTTCCGTTGGTGATCGCGTTGTTGATCCCCGAACCGCCCCAGAGTTTGAGCGTGTTGACGCCATAGGAATCTGTATCCAGCGTCAGGTCCCCGTGAGAGACCAATGTACCGATCCAGGACGGACCGGTTGTCGAGATGACATTGGAGCCGCCGGCCAGTTCAATCGCGAGGACAGATGAATTTCCTTCCATCGACATGGTCACATCGCCATAGGATTGGAGCCAGTGCATCTCTGAATTGCGCAGTGTGAGGTCGTTGCTTCCGCCGCCAAGGATCGTGTGCTCGATCAGCGATCCATTGAAGAGTTTGATGACATAGTCGCCATCAAACCCGTTGAGATTGCTGATGAGTGAATTGTTCAGCGTGACACGATCATCGCCATCTTCCATGCCAACCGTCAGCGCGCTGCTGTTGTTACGCATGACCAGAACGTCGCGACCTGCCCCAAGGCTGACGTAGCCTGCGATGCCGCCAAACATCTCCACACGATCATTTCCATTGCCCATGAAGGCACTTTCAACGTTGGTGCCTGACAGAATTTTCAGAACATCGTTTCCGCCCTCCAGTTTGAGCGTAAAGACGTTTGACTGCAATGTGACTTCGTTTCTGCCGTTACCGGCATCAAGAAACCCAAGCCAACCCGCATTCGTGCCCTTAAAGAAGTCCTCGCCCCCGTTGAGATAAAAAGATGTCTCATCGGCCGCTCCCATGCGCCAGATGGTAAATCCGTCTGCATCGGTCCCAATGTTAAAAAATGGCATGTACCGCCCCCCAAAATAAAACTAGATCAATCAGCCAAAAATTGGCCCAACTAGTTTGCACAGATTCAGGAGATCTCGAAAACGCGCGCAATTGCCGCCATAGGTCTTTCGCGCAAAGCAAAAGGGCCGCGCTGATCAGCGCGGCCCTTTGAAAGGTTCGTTTGGCAGATCGCTTACTTGATCTTGCCTTCCTTGTATTCCACATGCTTGCGCACGACCGGGTCATACTTTTTGACAACCATCTTTTCGGTCATCGTGCGCGCGTTTTTCTTGGTAACGTAGAAATGCCCGGTCCCCGCGGTGGAGTTCAGGCGGATCTTGATCGTGGTTGGCTTCGCCATGTGTCTTCTCCGGCTGCGCCGCGTCTGGCGCGGGCGTGAATCTCATTGAAGCTGCCTTTTACCGGGCGCGTGTTGCCTGTCAACCGCAAACACCGTGAATCCCGGTTCTGCCAGTCCAGAGATGCGATTATTCGTCGAATAATCGGGGATTCGAATTTTCGACGAAAATTCGCGTCAGAACAGGACGCTGATCGGTCCGGCATGGCGGACCACGCCGCCAGACATCGCGGACTTGGCCGAGAATATCTGCGCGATCCAGCTTTCAGGAGATTGGGGACGGGCAAGTGACGTCATGCCTCTACCCAACCCCAACGTGGTAATAGATCAATGAATGCGCGGATGGCCTATAAGCCGGATTCTGTCCCCCGTGTTGCCACGGATGGATGACCATTCATCTGGGGTCGCTGTTGCCAACGGCCCTCTAGCTGCCAACCCGGACCTGCTGGGGATCAAGCCTCCCCGCCGGTTGCCCGGCACGCGGTCCCTATTTGGCATTGCTCCTGGTGGGGCTTGCCGTGCCGCGTCTGTTGCCAGCCGCGCGGTGGGCCTTACCCCACCGTTTCACCATTAACCGGGCGGACCCGGCCTGTCTGTTCTCTGTGGCGCTCTCCCTGGAGTTACCCCCGCCGGGCGTTACCCGGCACCATGCTTTGATGGAGTCCGGACTTTCCTCGAACGGTTGCCCGCCCGCGATCATCCAGCCATCCGCGCGACGGATGGCTTAGGCGGTCACGCCGCTTGCGTCAACGGGGAAGCGCCCTGCCAAGTCCGCCATCAACGTGCGATCGATGTCATCAAGGGGACCTGTTTGATGGGGCCGGAACCGCAAACGGAATGCCGCAAGGCGCAGGTCGTCCGTGACTTCCACCGTATAGCCAAACCGGCGCGCCGCGGCGTCAAAATCCGAAGAGGGCGCGCCAGCAACCGATGAGGGCCAGACAGACAGCCCCGCACGCGCCAGCCGCTGCCAGTCAAACCGGGGCCCGGGGTCAATCTTGCGCCCCGGCGCCATATCCGAATGGCCGATCACCCGTTCGGGCCGGATCGCCCAGCGCTGTGTGATCCCGCCCAGCAGCTCCTCGAGCGCATCCATCTGTGGCGCAGCAAAGGGGCAATCGCCGGGGTTGGCAAGCTCGATCCCGATGGACCGGCTGTTGATGTCGGTCACCCTGCCCCAGCGGCCCGCACCGGCATGCCAGGCGCGGAGTTCTTCCGGCACAAGCGCGACAACTTCGCCATTTTCCGCGATGAGGTAGTGCGCCGATACTTCGGTCTTGGGATTGCACAGCGTGTCACACGCCGCCGCTGCCGATTGCATTGCAGTGTAATGGATCACAACAAGGTCAGGCGTGGCACCATCCCGGCGCGGCCCGCAATTGGGGCTATCGCGGCGCGTCAGCCTCAGTTGCCTGCCGCCAGAAGGAATGGCGCCGGATCCCAACCGCAGGCAAAGCCATCGCCATCGGGGTCAATACCGCGCGGGTCACGCTCTGGCCCGCCGCGGGCCAGAAAATCGCGCTGCGCCGCATCGGGCGAATTATAGGTGGCGCAATTGCGCTGGAACCGACCCTGCCCCGACAGGATCGAGCGGGAATACCATTCCTGCCCTTTGCGGTTTGGCGCGTTCAGCGCAAATTCCACGATATTGGGGCCGGTATCTGCGGGACGGGTCGGTAGGGCGGTCGGTGCGATCACCTCACGCTGTGCCGCTTGAGCCGCACGGCGCTGCGCGTCCGATTCAATTGATTCCCGGCTGCTGACAGCGCTGAAATCCTGCTCGTCCGAAATACCGGGGTTGTTCTGCAGTTCGGGTGCAGCATTGGTGGGGCTGGCCTGCACACCCTGCGTGCGGCTGGGGTCAAGTGCGGACAGCGGCGCGCCCACTTGTCCGCCCGGCCTGGCCCCTTGTCCGATGCCCGCAGCAGCCAGATCGGAGGATGGGATCGCTTGGGTTTGCACAGCCGACGGCGGGCCAAAGTTCGTCGTCCCGGACCCTGTCAGCGCCGCCTCACGCGCGAGGCGCTGGCGTTCGAACTCAATCGGATCGCCAAAGCCCACACCGCGGTTGCTTTCTGGCACGCTTGACGCGCAGCCCGCGACCACAACGCTAAGCGCCAGAACAATGATACCCTTGGACAAGACCGCCACCCGTATTTTGCCGTTTTGACGGATTTACCACCACTTGGCGGGCTTGGCTACAAATCCCGCTGCACGTTCCAGTGAATAGGCGACGTTCAGCAATTCGGCCTCTTCCCATGGCTTTCCGATCAGCTGCAAGCCAAGGGGCAACCCTTTGGCATCCAGACCCGCAGGGATCGCGATGCCGGGCAGACCGGCCAGGTTCACCGTCACCGTAAAGACGTCGTTGAGATACATCTGAATCGGGTCGAAATTGGCCCCCAGTTCAAATGCGGCAGAAGGTGTCGCAGGCGTCAGGATCGCGTCAACACCATCGGCAAACACAGTTTCAAAGTCGCGCTTGATCAAGGCGCGGACCTTGCGGGCGCGGTTGTAGTAGGCGTCGTAGAAGCCTGCGGACAGCACATAGGTGCCGACCATGACGCGGCGCTGCACCTCTGCCCCGAAGCCTTCGGCGCGGGTTTTCTCGTACATCTCGGTGATGCCGTCGCCCTGCTCCAGCTTGGCGCGGTGGCCAAAGCGGACGCCGTCATAGCGGGCAAGGTTTGACGAGGCTTCTGCCGGGGCAATCACATAATAGGCGGGCAGCGCATATTGGGTGTGCGGCAGTGTGATGTCGACGATCTTGGCGCCCGCATCCTTCAGCATCGCGGTGCCATCGGCCCAAAGCTTTTCAATCTCGGCAGGCATCCCATCCATGCGGTATTCTTTCGGGATACCGATGGTCTTGCCCTTGATGTCGCCGGTCAGCGCCGCCTCAAAATCCGGCACAGCGATGTCGGCGCTGGTGCTGTCCTTGGGATCGTGGCCGCACATGGCCTGTAGCATGATGGCGCTGTCGCGCACGTCCTTGGTCATCGGCCCGGCCTGATCCAGCGAAGAGGCAAAGGCAACAATGCCCCAGCGGCTGACGCGACCATAGGTCGGCTTGATGCCTGTGATGCCGGTAAAGGCGGCTGGCTGGCGGATTGATCCGCCGGTGTCGGTGCCTGTGGCCGCAAGGCACAGATCAGCCGCCACAGCCGCCGCAGAGCCACCAGAGGAACCACCCGGTGTCAATGCGGCGTCAATCTTCCAAGGGTTCACCGCATTGCCATAGACGCTGGTTTCATTGGACGAGCCCATGGCAAATTCGTCCATGTTCAGCTTGCCCAGCATCACAGCACCGGCATCAAAAAGCTGCGTGGTAACGGTGGATTCATATTCCGGTTTGAACCCTTCCAGAATTTTGGAGGCCGCCTGCGACGCCACACCTTTGGTGCAAAAGAGGTCCTTGATCCCCACCGGAATCCCGTTGAGCGCGGGCGCATCTGCACCGGCGCGGGCATCTGCCGCCTTGGCCTGTTCCATCGCCAAATCAGGCGTGTGGTGGACAAAAGCGTTCAGCGCGCCTGCGGCCTCTGCCTCGGCCAGACAGGCGCCCGTCAGTTCAGCAGAGGTCAGATCACCCTTGCGCATGGCGTCACGGGCGGCAGCGATAGTGAGTTTGGACAGCTCGGACATTATTCAACCACCTTTGGTACGGCAAAGAACCCCTCACGCGCATCGGGCGCGTTTTTCAACACAGCGTCCTGCTGATCACCGTCGGTGACCACATCGTCGCGCCGCTTCAGCCGCTGCGGCGTCACCGATGTCATCGGCTCCACGCCGTCAACGTCCACCTCGTTCAATTGCTCGATGAACCCAAGGATCGCGCCAAATTCCTGCGCCAGCGCAGGCAGCGCGTCGTCTTCGACCTTGATCCGGGCGAGTTTCGCCACGCGGCGGGCGGTTTCGGTGTCAATCGACATGGGCGTTCTCTCGTCGGTTTTTGCTGCTGTCGCGTTTACCGCCGCGCCCAGCGACCTGCAAGGACATGTGCGGTGTAAACATGGATCATATAGCCCAGCATGATCGCATTCAGGATATGCCACAGAAAATGTGTGCCAATCGACAGGCTGGGGCAGACGATTTCATCCAGTGACCGCATGATGATCGAGGTCACAAGGATCGCGGCACCAATCATGAAACCGCGCGCCGTTTCAGGCTGTGTGCGGCGCAGGCCCACCCCGTAGGCCACCAGCAGGATCGGCACTGTCCAGTAGAAGTTCGAGATTTGCACGAAGGGGATCTGATCTAGGATAGGGACGACGATGGCCGCGTAGGGCACAAAAAGCGCCGTGGCGATCAGTGCGATCCACAGCGGCAGGCCCAGCACATCGCGGTGCACCAAAAAGAGGTAGGTCAGGATGAAAAGCCCGATGGGGGCTACGTCGGTCAAGGCAGCCCAAACAGTCGCATGGGTATGGAAAAGCCCGCTGCCGATGCCAATTGCAAACAGGATCACGCAGAGCACCCGCGCTGGGATCACCCCCGCAGTGCGCCGCCACATCACCACGGCGGCAATCAAGAACGCAAGATTGGTCACCGCGTTGATCGGCTCTGACCAGAGCGTCAGATCGACCCGTTCGCAGTATCCGTCAACTTGATCGGTCCAGTTCATCTTGCCCCTTACCCTCAGGTCATTACACTGCCCCCCATGAACCGAAAGGGCGCGTCATGAAGATCACATGGTTGGGACATGCAAGTTTTCGCATCGAAATTGAAGGGGCGGTGTTGCTGATCGACCCCTGGCTGGCAGGAAACCCCTCTTTTCCTGATGATCGCCGGGCTGAGGCCTTGGCGGGCGCAACGCATATCCTGCTGACCCATGGGCATTTTGATCATACCGCTGAAATCAGCGACATCGCGGCCGAAACAAAGGCAACAGTCTGCTGTATCCCGGAAATGGCCGGTGTGATCGAAGCGATGGGCCATACGGTGGTCGACTGGAACAAGGGTGGGACGATTGACTGTGCGGGCGCCAAAGTGTCGATGGTCAATGCGGTGCATTCGTCATCCATGCCAACTGCTGACGGGGTCATCTACAGCGGCACCGAAAGTGGATTCATGATCGGGGGCGAAGGCCACATGATCTATGTGTCGGGCGACACCGACATCATGGCGGATATGGACTGGATGGGCGATTTTTATCAGCCCGACATCGGCATCCTGTGTGCAGGCGGCCACTACACGATGGGAATGAAAGGCGCTGCCTATGCGGCCAAACGCTATTTCAACTTCAAGACGGTTATTCCCTGCCATTACAAGACCTTCCCGCTGCTCGAACAATCGGCGCAGGCGCTGATTGACGGGCTTCCGGGTGTTGATGTGCAAACTCCCGAGGTGATGGCCCCTATCGACTTTTGATGGTGGCGGTCAGACAACCGGTGTCTTCGTCGAAGGCTGAATGGCTATAGCGGTAATGACTTGCAGGTAAGCCGCTTTCGAAGTCCGCGCAAAGGGTGTAGCGCCGTTCATCCAAGCCGGTGTAGCGATATGTGCCGTCTTCCAAAGCGTCTGAAATATCCTCTTTGATCGCAAAAACTGAGTCGCAGTAGCTTTCGCCATTGGTGGGCACGGCGTCAGGAGCTGTGCCGCCCGAACAATAGAGGGCGCGGGTGATGATCCGCAGATCGGCATGGCGCTGTTCGTCGCGTTTCTCGGCGCGCGCTGCACCGGGCCCGCCGGCCACAAACAGCCCCACGGCGATCGCCGCGATGGCCACGCCGGCCATGGTGATGCCTAAGACCTTTTTCATGACATGCCCTTCCCGACCTGCCGCCGGTAAAACAGAAAAATGGACCCTGAAATCGCTGCGACCACCAAGGTCCGCAAGATCGTGACATCGGTCAGCTCACCGTTCAGGAACTGCGCGAGCGTCCAGCCGAAATTGCCAAGGAAGGTCAAAGCTGTCGCCAAAAGTGTCAGATAGGTCAGCCAGTTGCGGATGACCGAACGGCTGCGACCGGGGTTTGCGGCCTCTAGCTGACCCTCGCGGTAGGTCAGATAGGCGAAAAGCGGCGCTGTGGCGATCAAACCGGCGATGGCATTGCGGATAGAGCGCACGGTCCATCTTGGAAGGTGGTCATCTGCCAGAACAAGGTCGATGATCGAAAAGCAAAGCCAATTCAAATAGATGGCTGCACCAAAGAGCAGCGCAAATGTCAGCCCATGCACAAAGAAATCCCGCGCGGAGACCACAGACTGCGGGCTTGGCACCGGTTGCGAAAACGCCACGTCCGACCATGCAGACAGGGCATCATTCACCTCATCGGCGGACCAACCGGCCTGCGTCAGCGCGGCTTTGATATCAGGTCGGGACTGACCGGCGCTAAGCGCGGAGCCGACAAATTCCTTGAGATCTTGTTTTGATGACATGTCATGGTCCTATTTCGCGACAACAAAATTGAACATAGTTCATGAACGCAGTTCAGTCAAGTTCGACGAGCCGAGAAAAAGGACAAGAGCAATGCCGCGCAGTCTTCGGCGGCCAGACCATCGTAGACCTCTGGCGCGTGGTGGCATTGCGGGTGGCTGAACACCCGTGGCCCCTGCGCCACGCCACCGGATTTGGGGTCTGCGGCACCATAATACAGCCGCGCGATACGGGCATTGCTGATGGCCGCGGCGCACATCGGGCAAGGTTCCAGCGTCACGTAAAGATCGCAGCCGGTCAGCCGTTCCTGCCCCAATGCAGTACAGGCTGCACGGATCACCAACACCTCGGCATGGGCGGTGGGATCATTCAGCGCGCGCGTTCGGTTGCCGTCCTGGGCAATCACCTGACCGTCCTGAACCACGCAGGCGCCCACCGGCACCTCGCCCCGTGCGGCGGCGGCGCGCGCCTCTGACAAGGCCACATCCATGTAACTGCGAAACGTCATATCTTTTGGTGTCGCGCAACACGCCGACTTGCAACCCCCGACATCAAGCGGGCATGTTGCGCCATGACTGAAGATATCTACGATCCGGACTACGTTGCATCCCTGTTTGATCGCTGCTCTGCCCGGTATCGCAACTGGAGCGCGGTCAGTTCCTTTGGTTTCGTCTGGCTTTGGCGCAAACAATGCGTTGCGCGGTTGATCGGACAACAACAAATCAGCCGGATCAGCGCGGGCAAGGTTGGGCAGCCCGCCACACCTGCCCCGCAAGTTGTTGATCTGATGGCTGGCACGGGTGAAGTCTGGCCGCATCTTTTGTCTGCCTTCCCCCGCGCGAGGATCACGGCGATTGATATCTCGGCCCGGATGCACACCGAAGCGGTGGAACGCCTGCACGGCACCCGTGCCGACAAGATCACCCACCTGCAAGCGAATGCGCTGGACACCGATCTGCCGGAGAACAGTGCGGATATGCTAGTGGCGACCTTTGGGCTCAAAACCTTTGACGCCGCACAGCAGGCGGTTCTGGCGCAACAGGTGGCCCGTATCCTGCGCCCCGGCGGCAGCTTTGCGATGATCGAGGCGTCGGACCCAAAGGGCTGGCTGCTGCGGCCGCTTTACCGGATTTACCTGGACCGCGCCCTGCCCCTGCTTGAACGGCTGTTCCTGCGGGGCGCGCAGGACTTTTCGATGATCGGAACCTATACGCGCAATTTTGGGGATTGCAGCCAAATGCAGGGCGCGCTGCGGGATGCGGGCCTGAACGTCACGCTCAAACGGCACTTTTTCGGATGTGCCACCTCTGTTGCGGGCACAAAGCCCGTTGCGCCGCATGATCCTGCGGCCTAAAGCCCTGTCATGACTGACAACACACCCAAGGGCGACCGCATCGCCAAAGTCCTGTCGCGCGCGGGCATCGCGTCCCGGCGCGAAGCCGAACGCATGATCGCTGACGGACGGATCACGGTGAACGGCAAGGTGATCGACAGCCCCGCGCTGAACGTCACGCCTGCGGACAAGATCACCGCTGATGGCAAGCCTGTGGGCGAGCCAGAGCCGCCGCGCATCTGGCTTTATCACAAGCCTGCAGGCCTTGTGACGACCGAGCGGGACGAAAAGGACCGCCCAACGGTCTTTGCCTCCCTGCCCGAAGATATGCCGCGCGTGATGTCCGTCGGGCGCTTGGACCTGAATTCCGAAGGGTTGCTGCTGCTGACCAACGATGGCGAGGTCAAGCGCCGGTTGGAACTGCCCAGCACCGGCTGGCTGCGCCGCTACCGCGTGCGGATCAAGGGCACCGCGTCCGAGGCCAAACTTGACCTCTTGCGCCAAGGGATCACCGTGGACGGGTTGCAATACCAGCCCATGGTCGTGACCTTTGATCGGCAGGTAGGGGCCAATGCCTGGCTGACGATCAGCCTGCGCGAAGGCAAGAACCGCGAGATTCGCCGCGCGATGGAGGCGATTGGCGCGGTGGTGAACCGGCTGATCCGCGTCTCTTACGGGCCTTTTCAGCTGGGCGAGTTGAAGGCCGGCGAAGTAGAAGAGGTCAAGCGCCGGGTGGTCCGCGATCAATTGGGTATCGACCCGCGGCCCAAGCCCGAGCGCAAGCGCAAACCGCCGCGGCGTAACGACTAGCCCCACCAAAACTATTTCAAGCTGTTCTGCGCCCGATCTTCGAATACCGTGACACCGGCGAATTCGCGCAGGGGGAAATTCCCCGGTGGTTGAACCTTGCCCCGTCCCGCAGGGTTCGGCATGTTAGCCCAAACGCCAATTGGGACTGGATTTATGGCCGACTTACTGACGCTGGAAAACGCGATGAACCTGCTTGTGCTGTGCTTTTTGCAAGCCGTGCTGGGGTTCGACAACCTTCTTTACATCTCGATCGAAAGCAAACGCGCGCCCGTTGCACAGCAAAAGGCGGTGCGAATGTGGGGGATCCTGATTGCTGTGGCGCTGCGGGTTGTGCTGCTGTTTGTGATGATCAGCCTGATCGACGCTCTGTCAGAGCCTTTCTACACTTTCACCTGGGACGGGGTGATTACCGGGGCGGTGAACTTTGCAACGGTGGTTTTTGTCTTTGGCGGCGCATTCATCATGTACACGGCCGTCAAGGAAATCGCGCATATGCTGTCGATGGACCATCTGGGCCACGATATCGAAGGGAAAGGCGGCAAATCAGCGGTGCAGGTGGTCATGCTGATCGTCTTCATGAACCTGATCTTTTCGTTTGATTCAGTGCTCTCTGCCCTTGCGATCACAGATGTCTTCCCGGTGCTTGCCACGGCGATCCTGCTGTCGGGTCTGGCAATGCTACTGCTGGCGGACGGGGTGACAAAATTCCTTGAAAACAACCGCATGTACGAAGTTCTTGGCCTATTCATATTGCTGATCGTCGGTGTCGTTCTACTGGGTGAAGCCGGGCAAGCTGCGGTTCACGGCGTCGAGGCGATGGGCGTACCTCACGAAGAAGCCAAGGAACTGGCACTCAAGATCTTTGGGCAGGAAATCGTGCCAATGTCGAAATCGACCTTCTACTTCTCGGTTGTGGTGCTGGTGGCGGTCGAGATCATTCAATCGGGCTATTCCCGCAAGCTGAATGCGGAACGTTCGGCCCGGCAGAAGCACTCATAATATGCAGCTGCCGCACATATCTGTGACACCGAAAGGGGGCCACGATGGGGCGACTGATCTTACTGGTGTTGCTGGTTGCGGCCTTTGCCGTGGCGTTGTCTGCAATCGCGCTGGCGCTGCGCGCCATTTCGCCGCAAGATAAAGGGGCTGTGGGGGACACGATGCCAAAGACCTTTTCGACCATCGCCTATGTGTTGCTGATCGTGCTGATGTTCGGTGTGGCGACCGGCTGGCTGGGTGCGGCCTGATGGCGCAGAAGTTTGGTGGCAAATATAGCCCCGGTCAGGGCGACGGCCGCGAAAGCGTGGACGACCGCCGCGTCGATGCAGCAGGCGCGCGCGCCAACATACTGTTCATTCCAGGCCTGATCGTGGCCTTTACCGCCTTTGGAAATGGTCCAGTGTCGCTGGCGCTGGGGCTGGTGGCCGCCGCCGATCTGACACTGGCCGCGTGGTTGCTGCGCGAAGGGTTGCGTGCCGAAGCGGCCTATGATGCGCGCAAGGTCGCGCGCCGCCCGGCCATTCCGCGCAAGATGCTGGCCAGCGCGTTGACGGGTTCAGGCGTGGCATTGGCCGCCTATGTTGGCGATAGCGGAATTTTCGGATCATTGCTTTATGGCGTGGTCGCGCTTGCCCTGCATGTTGCGGCCTTTGGCGTTGATCCGTTGAAAAACAAGCGTATGGAAGGTGTGGACACCTTCCAGCAAGAGCGTGTTGCCCGCGTCGTGGAAGAGG
This sequence comes from Yoonia sp. R2331, assembly GCF_041103235.1. Classification (NCBI taxonomy): domain Bacteria; kingdom Pseudomonadati; phylum Pseudomonadota; class Alphaproteobacteria; order Rhodobacterales; family Paracoccaceae; genus Cognatiyoonia; species Cognatiyoonia denitrificans. The sequence continues at coordinate 2,289,119 of NZ_JBGCUN010000001.1, forward strand.
CCGAGGCGCATTTGGAGGTCATGAAAGGCCAGATCGCGCTGCTGCGCGACCGCAAGTTGGAGACGCGTGTGGCGGGCTTTCAATCTGCTGCGCGGCGGATGATCCGCACGGTCGAAGAAGACCCGCGTGATCTGACCGGAGCGCGCAAGTTTCTGGGCGTCTATCTGATGGGCGCCCGCGATGCGACGGTGAAGTTCGTGGATCTTGCCCAGCGCAAAACCGATCCAGAGGCGCGCGCATCCTATGCGGCGCTGCTGGACGATCTTGAGCAGAATTTCGCCGCCAAAACCGAAAAGCTGCTGCGCGATGACCGCAGTGATATGGATATTGAAATCAAAGTGCTGCGCGACCGGCTGCAGCGTGAAGGCGTAAGCCTGAAATAAAGGGGGACCCACATGTCCGAGACCATCCAAGCCAAGGCGCAGGCCGCACTTGCCGAAGTTGAAAAAGTGACAGCCGTTGTGCTGGCTGAGCCCAAGGGCGACCTGATCACGTTAGAGGCCGCAGACGCGCCCACAAGCGCCGAGATCACCACGCGCATGGCCGAAATTGACATGGAAGACACCAATTCCATCGTCCGTTTCGGGTCCGGCGCACAGGCCGAGTTGCAAGAGATCAGCCAATCCATGCTGGCCGGTGTCCGCAACAAGGACGTGGGCCCAGCCGGTGACAGCCTGCGCAACATCGTCAGCACCATTCGCGGGTTTTCTGTCAGCGAGCTGGACGTGCGGCGCAAGCGGTCCTGGTGGGAACGGCTATTGGGGCGTGCGGCACCGATGGCGAAATTTGTTGCGCGTTTTGAAGACGTTCAGGGCCAGATCGACAATATCACTGATGATCTGCTACGCCACGAACATGTGCTGCTGAAAGACATCGAAAGCCTTGACGTGCTGTATGACAAGACGCTGGAATTCTACGATGAACTGGCGCTTTATATCGCAGCGGGTGAGGCCAAACTGGCCGAGTTGGACAGCACCACAATCCCCGCAAAAGAAGCAGAGGTGCAGGCCGCCCCCGAAGAACAGGGCGTGATGAAAGCGCAAGAATTGCGCGACATCCGTGCCGCCCGCGATGATCTGGAACGCCGCGTGCATGACCTGAAACTGACCCGCCAGGTGACGATGCAATCCCTGCCTTCAATCCGGCTGGTGCAGGAAAATGACAAGTCACTGGTGACCAAGATCAACTCCACCCTCGTGAACACCGTGCCGCTGTGGGAAACGCAACTGGCGCAAGCCGTCACCATCCAGCGCAGCGCAGAAGCAGCAGAGGCCGTGCGCGACGCTAATGATTTGACGAACGAGCTTTTGACCGCCAACGCCAAGAACCTGCGCGACGCCAACAAGGTAATCCGCACCGAAATGGAACGTGGCGTGTTTGATATCAACGCGGTGAAACAGGCCAACGCCGACCTGATCGCTACGATCAACGAAAGCCTTGAAATTGCAGACGAAGGCAAGCGCAAACGGGCCGAAGCCGAGGCTGATCTGCAAAAGATGGAGCAAGAGTTGAAAGACACGCTGGCCAGCGCCAAGGCGCTAAAAACCGGCACCGGCGACAACCTCGGCACGGCTGCTGGCTGAATGGTGGGATTGCGCAAGGGTTGGATGGCGCTGGGTCTTGCGGCCCTGACGACCCTTGCCGCCTGCACCGAAGAGCTGCCCAACACCGCCCCGCCAGAGCCGCGACCGCAGTCGCGCGGGGTGCTGCCCACAACGGCGCCCCCTGCCCCAAGTGCGGAAAGCGAGGCGCTGGCGCTGTACTACCGCCGGCTGCAGAACGACCTGCTGGCCCAAGGGCTGTTGCGCGGCGATGGCGGCGGGCAGGACACGGCCTTTACCGATACGATGCTGGCGCGGAATTTCGTGCGCATTGCGCTATTTGATGAATATGTCACCGACGGTGATTTTCTGCGTCCGCAAGCCACGCTGTCGCGTCTCCGCCGCTGGGATCAGCCGGTGCGCATGATGGTCGAATTTGGCCCCTCTGTGCCGTCCGATCAGCGAATCCGCGACCGGGCGAGTGTCTCGTCTTATGCCGCGCGTCTGGCGCGGGTAACGGGCCAGTCCATCCGGCTGAGCGATAGCGCGCCCAATTTCCACGTGCTGATCCTGAACGAAGATGACCGCCGCGCATATGGCAACCGCCTGCGCGAGATTGTGCCAGGCATTTCAACGGGTTCGCTGAATGCCATCCTGAATCTGCCACGCGACCAGCTGTGCATTGTGGTGGCGTTTTCTGAGGGTGGCACGGCCAGCTATTCCAAGGCCGTTGCGGTGATCCGGGGCGAACATCCCCCGCTTTTGCGGACCTCTTGCATCCACGAAGAACTGGCGCAGGGTCTCGGCCTTGCCAACGACAGCCCACAGGCGCGTCCGTCGATCTTTAACGATGACGAAGAATTTGGCCTGTTGACCAATCATGACGAATTGCTGCTGCAGATGCTTTACGATCCGCGCCTGCGCACCGGCATGGCCCCCGCAGAGGCCGCCCCTATCGCCCGTCAGATCGCGCGCGAGATCATGGCCTCTGGCCCCAGCTAACGACAAAAAGGAGAGACCCGATGGGTATCTTGGATTTTCTTTCCGGCCAGTTCATCGACGTCATTCACTGGACCGATGACACCCGCGACACGATGGTCTGGCGGTTTGAACGCGAGGGCCATGAGATCAAGTATGGCGCCAAGCTAACCGTGCGCGAGGGGCAAGCGGCGGTCTTTGTGCATGAAGGGCAGCTGGCGGATGTGTTCAGCCCCGGGCTCTATATGCTCGAGACCAACAACATGCCGATTATGACCACGCTTCAGCATTGGGATCACGGGTTCAAAAGCCCGTTCAAATCGGAAATCTACTATGTGAACACGACGCGGTTTTCGGACCTCAAGTGGGGGACCAAGAACCCGATCATGATCCGCGACCCGGAGTTTGGACCAACCCGGCTGCGCGCCTTTGGCACATATACCATCAAGGTCCGCGACCCGGCCGTGTTCCTGCGCGAAATCGTCGGCACCGATGGCGAATTCACGATGGATGAAATCAGCTATCAGATCCGCAACATCATCGTGCAGGAATTCTCACGCGTCATCGCCGCGTCGGGCATTCCAGTGCTGGATATGGCGGCGAATACGGCTGATCTGGGCAAGCATGTCGCCAGCGCCATTGACAGCACAATCGCTGAATACGGGCTGGCGATCCCAGAGCTTTATATCGAGAACATCAGCCTGCCCGAAACGGTGGAAAAAGCGCTCGATGCCCGCACCTCGCGCGGGTTGGCTGGCAATTTGGATGAGCATCTCAAGTGGAAGGCTGCGGAATCAATGACCATGCAAGGGTCAAGCACGGGTCAGGCGATGGGCATGGGTCTGGGTGCCGGCATGGGGATGCAGATGGCGCAAGGGCCTTGGGGTGCCGCCCCGTCTATGGCCCCGCCGCCACCGCCACCGCCGCCGGTTGAACACGTCTGGCATATCGCCGCCGCAGGAGAGGTCACAGGCCCGTTTTCCAAGGCCGCTTTGGGCCGGATGGTCACGGACGGCAAATTCACACGCGACAGCATGGTCTGGACCCAGGGCCAGGACGGCTGGCAACCCGCAGAGGATGTGGCCGAACTTGCCCAGCTTTTCACCGTGATGCCACCGCCGCCACCGGGCGCATAAGGGTCGAGGGCCGTCATGACAACGGTGCGCAAGATTGATGCTGACACGGTCGTACCGCTGATTGATCTGGCGGTGCGGCCCGACCAAACCGGTTTTGTTGCACCCAATGCGGTGACGATTGCCCAAGCCATGTTCGACAAGGCCGCCGAGATTTATGGCATCTACGACGGTGACGCCCCGGTCGGTCTGATGGCGTTCATAGACATGTCGCATCCCGACGCAGAGCTGGAAGAGCGCGATACGCCCGACAGCCTGTATCTGTGGCGCTTCATGGTTGATCAGGCGCACCAAAAGCGCGGACATGGGGCGGCCGCCCTTGGTCTTTTTGACCAGATCGCCCGCGACCGTGGCCGGATCAAAGTCGTGACCAGTGCTGTGCCCGGGTCGGGTTCGGCGATCCCGTTTTACGAACGCGCGGGCTATGCCAAAACCGGACAAATCGACGAAGGCGAGGTTGTCTTGGCAAAAGCCCTGTCTAGGCCGGATTGACCCAACCGGACTGAGGTTGAAACTATTTGCAAAGGGGCGACGTGTGTTCTGACATGAAAGTGCCCGGATCCATTTTTGCGCGAGTGATGCAGCGCCTGCCGCATCGCCGCAGCTGGCTCAAGGCAATGCATGCCGCGATGATCCCGCTGTTGATCTGGTTCATTGTTGTGACGCCAGAAGATGTGGTGCCGATAGGCCCGATGGCGTTTCAGTTTCATTCCATCCTTGCGCTGGTCTTTGTCACCTTGTCGCTGATCTGGATGGCCGACTATGTCCGCAGAGGGTTGGCTGGGCGTCCGGGGCCAAAACTGGGGCCAAAGGCCCGGGTGCTGCACAAGGTCCTGAACACCGCGATCATCTGGGGCCTCTTTGGTGTGGCGATCACCGGTTTCCTGCTGGGGCTCACGTCAGAGCGGATGTTGAAAGCGGGCGGCTTTCTACCTATTGCGCCGCCGCTGGGCCTGCCGCAAGCCAATGAGATCATTGGTACATTTCACATCTACGAATTCTATCTTCTGGGTGGGATCGTTGCGATCCATGCGGGGTTTCATATCTGGCGACATCTGGCAGTGCGCGACAATGCCCTGCGGATCATGGCCCCAAAAAGACTGCATAAATACCTGTGACAACCCCGCAGGGCTTGCTATCCATGCGGCATGACAGCACTGGCCGACCACCATTTTCCTTGCGACACCTGCGGGTCCGATCTGCGGTATGATCCCGGTGCCGATCAACTGACTTGCGACCATTGCGGCAACAGCCAGGCGATTGAAACCGACCGTGTGGCGGCGGGCGGCCTGCGCGAGCTGGATTTTCGCGCCGCGGTCAACAACACCCTGTCTGAGGCCGAGATTGAAGAGACCCGTGTCGTCACCTGCCCCAATTGCAGTGCCACGACTGAATTTGACCCCGACACCCATGCCGCCGAATGCCCGTTTTGTGCAACTCCCGTGGTCACCGATACCGGCACACACCGCCATATCAAACCGCGCGGTTTGCTTCCCTTTGCGCTGGACGAAGGTCAGGCGCGCGCGGCTCTGACCGGCTGGCTTGGCAGCCTATGGTTTGCCCCGGGCGGGGTGCAGGATTATGCGCGCAAGGGCCGTGCGATGAACGGCATCTATGTGCCCTACTGGACCTTCGATGCAGACACCAAATCAAGCTACACCGGACAGCGCGGCGACGATTACTTTGAAACCAAGACCGTCACCCGCAACGGCAAGCGTAAACAGGTGCGCGTGCGCAAGACCCGCTGGCGCGCCGCACGGGGCCGGGTTGCGCGGTTCTTTGATGATGTGCTCGTGCTTGCCTCGCAATCCTTGCCCAAGAAATACACCGACGGGTTGGAACCATGGGATTTGTCAGAGCTTGAACCCTACAACCCCGAATACCTGGCCGGGTTCCGGGCTGAGGGGTATCAGATCGAACTGGCCGACGGATTCACGCAGGCCCGCGCCTATATGGACCGGATGATCCTGCGCGACGTCAAATATGACATCGGCGGTGACCGGCAGCGGGTCAGCAATGTCAACACGCAGATCAGCGATGTGACGTTCAAGCACGTGCTGCTGCCCGTATGGCTCGCCGCCTACAAATACCGGGGCCGCACATTCCGCTTTGTCGTCAACGGGCGCACAGGCCGGGTGCAGGGCGAACGGCCCTATTCGGCTTGGAAAATCACCTTTGCCGTCATACTCGGCCTGATCATCGCCTTGATTGCGGGCTTTGTTATCGCTAACAGCCAATAAACATCTGAGAGGTGCCGACATGATCCTGTGCTGTGGTGAAGCCCTGATTGATATGCTGCCGCGTCAAAGCACGGCGGATGAACCGGCCTTTGCGCCCCATGCGGGTGGTGCTGTGTTCAACACGGCAATTGCGCTGGGACGGCTGGGCGAGGATGCGCAGATGTTCACCGGTCTGTCGTCTGATCTGTTTGGCGATGTGCTGCGCGCGGGGCTGGCCGCCAGCGGTGTGGATGCCAGCCCCAGCCACGTGAGCGACCGACCCACCACGCTGGCCTTTGTCAAACTGACCGACGGACATGCAGAGTACGCATTTTACGACGAAAACACCGCCGGACGGATGCTGACCGTGTCCGACCTGCCCGATGTCACGGCAGAGGCACTGTTTTTTGGCGGCATCTCTTTGGTGGTAGAACCCTGCGCCTCGGCCTATCAGGCGCTGATGCTGCGCGAAGCCCCCGGCAAGCTGACGATGATTGACCCCAACATCCGGCCCGGGTTCATCAAGGACGAAGCCGCGTATCGCGCTCGGCTGTCTGCGATGATGGCTGCCGCAGATGTCATCAAGACCAGTGACGAAGATCTGGATTGGCTGACCGGACAGCACGACATCCCGGCCTTGTTTGCGGCCACCGCCGCGCGGGTGATCCTGCTGACACGTGGGGCCGAAGGTGTCACGATCCACACCCGCGACGGTCAGGCCCATGTGGCCGCGCAAAAGGCGCAGGTCGTCGATACCGTCGGCGCAGGCGATACCTTCAATGCGGGTTTTCTGGCCGGGTTGCGCCGGGCCGGCCTGCTAACCAAGCCCGCGCTTAAAACGGCGGCGATGGATGAACTTGTGAAGGCGGCAAAGCTTGGCGCTGCGGCTGCTGCGATCACTGTCAGCCGCGCAGGTGCCAACCCGCCCTGGCAGTCCGAACTGTGAGAGCATTGCTGCAACGGGTCACCGCAGCTGCGGTGCGCGTCGATGGAAATGTGATCGGAGAGATTGGGCCGGGCCTTTTGATCCTTGTCTGCGCGATGCAGGACGATACCGATGCAGTGACCGCACCGCTGGCGTCCAAGATCAGCAAACTGCGTATCTTTGCCGATGACGCGGGCAAGATGAACCAAAGCCTGATCCAGACGGGCGGGTCCGCCCTGATCGTCAGCCAGTTCACGCTGGCCGCCGACACCGCACGCGGCAATCGCCCCGGCTTTTCACGCGCGGCCCCGCCGGACGTGGGCCGCGCGCTTTATGAACGCTTTGTTGCGGATATGGCCGCCCTAGATGTGCCCACCGCAACCGGCACATTTGGGGCCGATATGGCTGTGAGCCTGACCAATGACGGCCCGGTCACGGTCTGGCTGGACACCGCCGAATAGGCCAACCAGCCGCCCATCACGACTGGCGACAATCAGCCGAAACATCACCTTAAACGGCAGGGAATTGCCGCGTCAGTGACCCCTGCGCGCCATCTGATTGCCGGAATTGTGCGCCACTTCTAAGGCCTGTTCTGCACCAGATGAAAGGCCGCCCCATGTTTCTGCGCACCCTGATGATCGCCTGTGCCCTGTCCCTGACCGCCGGTGCGGCGGCTGCATCAAACGCCTGCGTCACCCCGCCCAACGTCAATGCCATGGCCAATGAGATCGCAGCAGGCGTTAACGCCAACCGCCGCGCTTATGGCCAGTCAAGCCTATCCTACAACCGCCGCCTGTCTCAGGCCGCGATGAAACATGCCTGCGACATGGCCGTAAACGGGTTCTTCGGGCACCGCGGCACCGATGGTTCCAATAGCCAAGCGCGTGTGCGTCAGGCCGGGTACCGTGACTGTCTGGTGGCTGAAAACCTTGCCTGGGGCTATCCCACTTCACAGCAGATCATCTCTGGCTGGATGAATTCTGCCGGGCACCGCAGCAACATGCTGCACCCCCGCGCCGCCGAGTTCGGTGTGGCGATCACCCAAGGGCCAAAAGGGCCAAACTGGGTGCTGGTGGTCGCGCGCGGCTGCTAGGCTGAATACACGTTCATCCGGCATCGACTGGTGCCCGCGAAACCACCGATGTGTCGCAGGTATTTCACCAGCGGCGCAGGGAAACGTTGTCCTGTGCCTAGTCCGGCAAGTTGTCACGGACGAAGATATTGATCGCGCAATGCACGTCTTCGGGGCTGCGGAGATCAAGAGCCACTTCAAGCGCCTGCTGCATCACACGGTCCATGTCATGGGCCAATACGGCCTGAAAACGTCCTTCATTCAAGGCCTTGCGGGTATAGGGTGTTATCTCGTGCCCGATAATCTTTAGCGGTGCTGGACAGCCATCGGCAAAGGCATCAATCAGTGACGGCTGTCCCCCACCGGCCAGATAGACCCCGCGCAGTGCATCACCTCGCGCGGCAAGCTCTGCCACGACCTGGCCGGTCATGGCCGGGTCACTGCCATAGGCTGCGGGCTGGATGACGGTCAGATCTGGGCGCGACAACCCCAGCGTTTGACGAAAACCTGACATGCGGTCCAGCAGGTGCCGAAACTGCAGGTGCCCCAGCAAAAGTGCCACTTCGCCCGCGCCTTGGGGTATCATTGTCGCCAGCAGGCGTGCAGCGGTGCACCCGGTGGCAAAATTATCCTGTCCGACATAAGCAAATCGCTGCGCGCGCGGGGCATCCGAGATGATGGTGATCACCCGCACGCCGCGCGCGCTCAGCCCGCTGAGCGCATCGGTCACATCATCATTGTCGACACCCACAATTACCAGCGCATCCGTCTCGGGTGGCAGCGATTGCAGCACCGGGATCACGCTGTCCGGTGCATAGGTATCATAGCGGTGGCTGTGGAATGTATGCCCGACAAAAGCGTCAAGGCCCGAGATTTGGCCCGCGCTGCGAAAGACCACATCAAAAAACGGGTTGGTGCCTTCCGGCAGGACAAGTGCGACGTTCTTGTGGGCAACGACCTTGCGGGCCGACAGGGATGAAGGCGCATAGCCCAGAGACCGCATTGCTGCCTCAACCCGCGCCACGGTTTCCGCGCGGACACCGGCCCGACCATTCAAAACCCGGTCGACCGTGGACCGCGAGAGGCCGCTTAATGCGGCGACATCACCCATGCGTGCCCGGTTGTTCGTCATTCTCCCCCCTTTTGCCATCAGTCAGACCGAACCCAGCGCAACTGATACGTTCCCTTCAAACATGGAACGCATAGGGGGTCGCGGGGAAATTTGAGACAAAAGCATCACGATTTAATCATATTGTCAGCGGGTTCCGCTGGAAACAGGATGAAATGCCGCAACCAATGCAGGTTTTTGCATGACTAGCACGACCAATTTAGACTGGCGGGCAGAGATATCGTGATTGCATTGCGTCACAGTCTGACGTAATCACATCACTACTCACAGGTCCACACTCTGGACATCACGTGAATACAGCTTTGGCGGTGTCTGACACTCTCCACACACACCCCGTCAGACATCGTCAAAGCACCCTTCTTCTTAGACAATCTGTTAAGTCTGGGCATCGGCGGACACTCCCCCCGCGCTTTGGGCATTGACCAATTTGCATGAAGGTTGTGGGCCCCGCCGGACGCAAAACGGCCGCCCATCACAAAGGATGAGCGGCCGCAAAGTCGTTTCGCAAATGACTGCCGATTACTCGGCGGCAACCGAGGCTGCGCCTTCCGCCGTCTCGCCAAACCCTTTGGGTACTGGCAGGTCTGGCAAGGTTGCTGCACGCTTTTGAAGGGCGCGCCCGATGACGACGCGGCTGATCTCTGTCGTGCCGTCGACGATCCGAAGCATCTGCGCAAGACGCGACAGGCGATCCAAACCATAGGGCTGCAAAAGCCCCATCCCACCCAGAACTTGCGTGCAGGTATTGGCAGCTTTCACCGCTGCGTCCGGCACAAACCGCTTTGCATGGGCAGCCATCAAGGGACCTTCTGGGGTGCCAAGCGCCTCGGCGGCTTTGCGGTAGAGCAACTTCGACGCTTCCAGGTCAGTCGCCACTTCACCAAGCATCCACTGAATCCCATCGAGATCGAGGTTTTTCCCACCAAACATCTTCCGATTCTTTGAATAGGAAAGTGCGGCATCAAGGGCCGCTTGCATAAGACCACAGCACCCTGACGCGATGGAAACCCGCGCAATATCAATTGCCATCAGCGATCCTTGCAGGCCCTGACCAACGGGAAGAATGATGTTGTCTTCGCTGACCACAACATTGTCGAGGTACATCTCGGACAACGGCAGAAAGTTGTAGGACGCGGTATCATAGCGCGGGCCAAAGCTGACCCCCGGTGCATCTGCCGGAATGGCGATCATCGCCATGTCTTTGTGGCCCGGTGCGTCGCTGGTTTTGACGACGGTGAAGTAGATATCCGCCTCGGTCGCCAGACTGACCCAGGCCTTTGATCCACTGATCGTCCACGTGCCATCGTCATTGATGTGCGCGCGCGTGTACATCTTCATTGGGTCAGAGCCGGATTGCGGCTCTGTCAACGCGAAGTTCGCCAGCTTGCGGCCCGAGGTCAGGTCACGCGCCCATTTTGCCTTGAACGCGTCGGTCCCGTATCCGCAGCCTGCGAAGGTGCAGATATTGTGCATCGACAGGGCAAAGGCATAAGCCCCGTCGCCCAGACCCAATTGTTCGTAAACCTGAATGCCTTCAGACAATGGCAAGCCCTGACCGCCCCATTCTTCAGGCGCATAAAGCCCGGTCAGACCGGCAGCACCTGCCTGATCCGATGCATCGCGTGGCCACGACTTCGCAGCGTTCCACGCGTCCACGTTTGGGGCGATGACATCCATCGCGTGCGCGTGCGCGGCCGCGAGAATGGTGTCCAGTTTATCTGACATCGAGCTATTCCTTGTGAGAGACGCGCACTGTCGCATTTTGCCGTTTCCGCAATGCGGTACAGTTGCAGGTCAATGAAGTTGAATTGACGTTTCTAGCAATGAATTAACAGTTTGAGACTTCTTTCGCCATCTCGCGAAATGACAGCCTATTGTCGAAAAGTGACAACCCTATGCATCGACGGATGGTTTACGCCGATACGAACTGGGTGTGTTGCCGGTCCATCTTTGAAATGCCTTGTGCAAATTGGCCGCCGATGAGAACCCGACCTCATGTGCGATGGCCTCGATCGAGTAGAGCCCTGTTTGCAAATGGCGGATCGCGATATCGCGGCGCAAGGCGTCCTTGATCGCCTGAAACGTTGTGCCGTCGGCCTCTAACTTTCGGATCAGCGTGCGCGGCGTCATGTGCATGGCGTTCGCTGCCTCGGTCAGGTTTGCACTGTCCCATCCTGCCTGGCTCAGGTAGGTGCGGACGCGCAATGACTGCGTGTGTTCTTGGGATCGCGTAAAGATCCAGTCGCGCGGTGCTTTTTCCAGAAACCGGTCCAAATCAGCCGTACTTCGCACCTGAACAGGCCCCAGGGCATCAAACGAAAACGAAAGCGATGTGACCGGTTGGCCAAATTGGACTTGCGAAGGAAAGATCACAGCATAGTCTTCTTCGAAGTCCGGGCGCGCAAAGGCAAAGCCCACGCCTTTGACAGCCACTTCATGCCGCGCTAGCCAGGACAGCAGACCGTGGGCAAGCTTTAGGATCAGCATATGCCCAAACCGTTGGACTGCATGGTCCGCTTGCGGATTAAGCTTCAGCGTCAACGCATCCTCTGTTTCGATCAGTGCGCATTGATAGTCATCCAACAACAGGTTCCAAAACGTTGAAAACCGGTACAGCGCAGAGGCCAGCGATGTCGCTTCGCGAACCGAGGTCAGAAGGTGTTGCAGGGCCCGCGGGCGAATAGGACGTGACCAAAGCCCCATCATCTCATCACCCGTTTCAACGGCAGCCAACTGGTAAAGTCGGACGATCTGGTCAAGCGTCACCCGGCCATGGGGATTATGATGGTCCGGTTGCAGATCTGCGCGATCCAAAAGTGAATGAAAGTGATCATCGGCACAAAGAGGACGCAGCGCATCTAGCCAATCGGCAACAAATTGACCTGAAACCGTCGATATCAGAGGCGATGTATCTTTGATCATGCTGCGCCCGTGTTTATCATCGCGCGGCACAGTGCAAAACAGCTTAAGCGACTTGTTTTGAACCGGTTTTGGGCGGCCCCGCCATGGGTTGGGGAAGGTTTGACTGACCCCTGCCTGCCGCTCGCTACGACCTGATATCCGCGGTCAGACCGTGGCTGCGTGGGCCAAAGAAGGGCCGATGGCGGTTGAAAAGTGTCGGGTCTGTCCGCAACGAGGACCGTTCACGCGCAGAAAATTAAACCATATCAGATTGTTAAGTGGTGCCCGGGGGCGGAATCGAACCACCGACACGAGGATTTTCAATCCACTGCTCTACCCCTGAGCTACCCGGGCACGGGGATGGCTAAGGCCATCGGGTAGCGGGGTTTTAGTGGGACATATCAGGGGTGTCCAGCGCCAAATGGATGAAATTTCCACCCGTGCGTCAGGAAACGGAATAGCACCGAACGGTGGATGCAGAACCGATGCACAAACCATACCCATTGCGGGCCGCAAAAGGTCTAAACAGGTGTTTACCGTGCGGTGCAACACCTGTTCGCTTGACGCCACCACCAAAGGGCTATGCGCCCTGCCCGGCCTAAGAACCGATCACGTTGGACTGCGGTCCAAAGGGGAAGCCAGTAATGTTCTGGTTACCATCTTCGGTGATGATCAGGATGTCATGCTCGCGGTAGCCGCCGGCGCCCGGCTCGTCCACTGGGATGGTCAGCATCGGTTCCATTGAGATGACCATGCCCGGTTCCAACACGGTGTCGATATCTTCGCGCAGTTCCAACCCCGCTTCACGCCCGTAGTAGTGGCTGAGCACACCGAACGAATGGCCGTAGCCAAAGGTGCGATATTGCAGCAGATCGCGTTCAGCAAAAAACGCATTGATCTGGTTGGTGACCTCGGCGCAGGACGCGCCGGGTTTGAGCAGGCGCATGCCCAGTTCGTGGGCGGCAACGTTCGCTTCCCAAACCCGCAGCGACGCCGGATCCACGTCCCCGACAAACAGCGTGCGTTCCAGCGCCGTGTAGTAGCCAGAGATCATCGGAAAGGTATTGAGGCTGAGGATGTCGCCACGTTCCAACCGGCGACTGGTCACCGGGTTATGCGCGCCATCGGAGTTGAGACCCGATTGGAACCAGACCCATGTGTCGCGGTATTCGGCATCTGGAAACCGGCGGGCGATTTCAAGCTCCATCGCGTCGCGGCCCGCCATGGCGATGTCAATCTCGCGTGCGCCGACCTTGATCGCGTCACGGATGGCATAGCCGCCGACGTCTGCGGTAGCGGCCCCTGCCCGGATCAGGTCTAGCTCTGCTGTGGATTTGTGCATCCGTTGGGTCATGGTGGCGGGCGCGATATCAACCGTGGCTGCGGGTGACAGGAAATCCTCCAAGAGAGCCATTTGCGCGACAGAGAGATGATCGCCCTCGAAACCGATGACTTTGCCCGGACCTGTCACGGACAGGATTGCGCGCCAGTAGTTGTTCCGTTGCCAGTCGGTATAGGTAATGTTGTCGCCGTAACACCGCCGCCACGGCTGGGCTGCATCAATGCCTGCGCTGAAAGTTACCGTATCGGTTGCCGTGACCACCTGCGCATAGGGCCGCCCGAAGGCGCAATAGAGAAAGCCGGAGTAGTAGGCGACGTTATGCATGGAGGTCAGCACGCAAGCCTCTACCCCCTTGTCGGCCATGATCGCGCGCAAGCCGGTCAGGCGTGCCTCATACTCGGTGTTGGCAAATGGCAGTGTCTTTTCGCCCTGGTGAAAGCGGTAGAACTCGGGGCGTGTTGTGCGGTTGGATGTTCCGTCCATCGGATGACTCCTGTTCAGGCCGCGCGCGGGGCAAAGACGGCGCGCATGTCGGCACCTTCCCCCACCGCGCAAACGGCAAAGCAAGATCCCGGCGTTCAGGATGGGAAATACGGGGGGACCACCAGAGGGTATCGGCGACGCCATCGCCTGCCCGCGCCCATATTTTGCACGGGGTCAGCGGCGTTTTCAAGCGTTAGTGCGCAGTGTCGTCGGTCGGCGGCAGCGGCGGTGCATCGTCAGGGTCATCGCTGTCAGCCGCCGGGATTGCATAGCCACCAGTCAGCCATTTGGCGAGGTCCACATCCGCGCAGCGTTTGGAACAGAACGGGCGGTATTTGGCATCTGTGGGGCGGGCACAAATCGGGCAATCGGCCATCACGCGATCCCTTTGAACGGGCGGCGTTCGCGCTTGCGCTGCAATTCAAAGCAGCCCATCGGGGTCCAGCCCACAAGCGAGGTTTCGATGCCATCAGCCTTGAACACGGCACGCAGCGATTGTTCCAACTGCTTGCGGTGGGCCTTGGACATCGGCGCGAAATCAACGGTGATCTGGCCGCCAAGCCCGCGTAGGCGCAAGGCACGCGGCAGGGCGCGGGCGGCGGCAAGGTTCGCCTTGAGCGCCGCGGCTGGCGAGGTATCGCCGCCGGTATTCACATCCACCGCGACCAGCGCGCGGGTCGGTTCGACATACATGGTGCCATCGTCCAAAGGCACCATCGGATTGCTGAGCGCCTCGATCTGGTCGAGCACGCCAAGGTGGTCAAAACTGCCTGGCTCGGTCACCACATCGGCGGGTGCCACCCATTCGCGCCAAGCCACAAGATGCGGGCCATCGCCTTCGGTCAGTGCTTCGGGGTCGGTGCCGGTGGCATCGGCCAAGACGGCATCTGCGAGGGCCAGCATGGCGTTGATATCGTCGACGATTGCTTCTTCGTCGGCGCCAGCGCAAGACGACCGCAGGATCAGACCGTGTTCGGCATCATAGGTTTCATTGATCAACAGGCGCAGGCGGTCAATTTCATCATCATCAGCGATCTGGCGGCTGATATTGGCGCCGGGTTTGCCCGGCGTGACGATGGCATAGCGGCTTTTGAACAACACGCGATCGGTCACCGGCACGGCTTTGCCGCCTTCGGCGTAGCCAGTGACCTGCACCAGCAGTGGTTGGCCGGGGCGCAGCCCCTTGCCCTGCCGCAGGAACGCCGTGTCGCCATCGGGCAGGCGGAGCATCATGCCGCCCTGCCCCTTCAAGGGCCGGTCACAGATGCCGCGAAAGATCGCGCCGGGGCGCGGGGCGTCGGGCGCATCGACCAACAGGTCATCAAGCTTGCCGTCAAGAAGGCGGGCCGCAGCCTCGACCCCGTTCAGATGGTCCAGAACAATTGTGCGGCCCTTCATGTGTCACCTTTGAAAAGCGGGAAGCCTGCGGCGGTCAAGAGCCCGGCGGTTTCGGGCAGCGGCAGGCCCATGACCGCGTGAAAAGACCCGTTGATCCACGGGATAAAGGCCGAGGCCGGCCCTTGGATGGCATAGCCGCCTGCCTTGCCCTGCCAGTCGCCGGTTGCGAGGTACCAGTCGATTTCCGCCGCAGACAGGCGTTTGACGGCGACAGTGGACTGCACGTCCTTTTGCCAGATGCGGTCGCCACGTTTGACAGCCATGGCGGTGATCACCTTGTGGCGACGGCCCGAGAGCAGGGTCAGAAAGGCATGCGCCTCGTCCGCGTCGGCGGGTTTGCCCAAGATGCGGCGGCCAAGGGCCACGGTGGTATCGGCGCAGAGCACCAGTTCATCATCTGTGATGGCAACGGCAGCGGCCTTTTCAGCGGCGATCCGGTTGACGTAGTCGCGCGGCACTTCGCCTTTGGCCGGATCCTCGTCAATGTCGGGGGGGCGGATAGCGTGTGGGGTGACGCCGATCTGCGCCAGCAATTCCAGCCGCCGGGGCGAGCCAGAGCCGAGGATCAGTTTGAGGCTGGGATCGGGGGTGAGGGTTGTCATCGGGGCGCGCCGCTCATCGGTCCTGCCGTCCCTCTTCGCGCGGGCACCCGCATTGCCAGCGGGTGACGGCCGCAGTTCGCCTTTGGCAAACCGCTTACCCGCACTGGGTCAAGCACGGCTTGACCCTACTTAAACCGATAGTTGATCCGACCTTTGGTCAAATCATAGGGGGTCATTTCGACCTGCACCTTGTCGCCAGCCAGAACCCGGATGCGGTTCTTGCGCATCTTGCCTGCCGTATGCGCGATGATCTCATGGCCGTTCTCAAGTTCGACCCGAAATGTCGCGTTCGGCAGAAGTTCCTTCACGACACCGGGGAATTCGAGAATATCTTCCTTGGCCATGTGGTCTCCTGTTCATGTTCCTGCGCCTGTTGCGCGCGGTCTAAATGCGCCTGACGCGCGAAAATATCAAGGGCAAAGGCAGCTTTGGGGTTTTTTTGCCCGGCCAAACGCCGCAGGGTAACGCAAAGGACGACGAGGGGCGGCGCATGTGTTGGTCGATGGGGGCATCAGTTGGGATGTCGGCGGTAGGGATCGCCGCGACGGGGTACCTGATCGCCAAGGGCAAACCTGCGCCGATGTGGCTGCCGGTGGCCTATTTCACCGGCATGGAGATCTTGCAGGCCCTGTCCTATCCGGTGGTCGATCAGTGTAGCTTGCGGTCAAACCAATTAGTGACCCTGCTGGGCTATGTCCACATCGCGTTTCAGCCACTGTTCTTCAACATCCTATGCCTGTTTGCGTTGCCGGTGGCCTATGCCCAGCGCATCCGCTGGCCGGTTTTTGCGCTGTGTCTGGTGTCGGCGGCAGGATCGCTTGCGATGCTCTATCCCCTTGAATCGGCAGGCTTATGTGACGATGAGCGCATGATGTGCGCGCGCCGGATGTGCACCTATATGGGCGAATGGCATCTTGCCTGGGAGTTGCCGTTCAACGGCTGGGGCAACGGGTACCGGGATCATTGGTTCCTGTGGATCGCAGAGGACGGGTTCATCGCCTATCAGGCTGCGTTCTTCTTTATGCCGATGATCTATGGGGCGTGGCGGCTGGCGCTCTATTTCTACGTCACCGGGCCATTTCTGGTGCAATTCCTGACCGATAACCTCGACGAGCAGCCCGCGATCTGGTGCCTGCTGTCGATTGCCATGCTGATCATTCTGCTGACACCCAAGGTCTGGCCGTGGTTCACGGTCAAACGCGCGCCCATCTGGATGCGGTGGGCCGCGTGATTACAATGGCGTGAGCGTGGCCGCGATGCCGTCTTGCAGCGGCCAATCGGCGAAATTGCCCACCTGCCCCGTCGTGCGTGCAGCCGCGATCTGGGCGGGGTCAACATCGGCAAAGGTCCATCCGGGGGCATCGGTTTCACCTTGGGCGATGATCCCGTCAGAGGGCAGGCCGTAATCCGGCGGGCAAAACACGCCCGCGCGCCCAGTGTTGGCGCTGACCACATCACACCCCGGCACATCACCCACAAGCGGTGCTTGCACGATCAGGCATTGCCCCTCGATCGCGCGGGCGCGGGCGGATTGCCGCACGCGGGTCTGACCAGCGGGGAATTCGGTGCAGGACGGGACAAGGATCATATCCGCGCCTGCGGCGATCAGCGCGCGCGCCAGCATTGGGAATTCGCTGTCATAGCAGATCAAGATTCCGATCCGGCCAAGGGGCGTGTCGAAGAGGGTCAATCCCCTGCCCCCGGTGACCTGCATTTCAATGCGCTCGTATGGCGTTGGGATGATCTTGGGCTGGGTGCCAATGGCCCCGCTGGGCAAGCAAAGGTGTGCAGCATTGACGACACCGCCGCCACTACCCTGCGCAATTGAGCCTGCCAGCAGCGTGATCTGGTGGCGTTGAGCCAACGCGCTGTTGAGTGCGACCCAATCGTCCGCCTTGGCCGCCATCGCATCGCGCCACGCCACCGGGCCGGGGTCCGCCCCCGGCGCGCCAATAAGCGCAACCTCTGCCCCGGCATATTCAGGAAAGACCGCCAGATCAGCGCCCTGCGCCGATGCCTCGGCAACCCATGCGTCCAGCTTGGCCGCAAGCGCGTCCCACGCCAGGT
Organism: Yoonia sp. R2331; assembly: GCF_041103235.1. Lineage (NCBI taxonomy): Bacteria > Pseudomonadati > Pseudomonadota > Alphaproteobacteria > Rhodobacterales > Paracoccaceae > Cognatiyoonia > Cognatiyoonia denitrificans. The sequence goes on from NZ_JBGCUN010000001.1 coordinate 2,306,909, forward strand.
GCCATTCGGGGGTGTAGGCTGCTACGGCAAGTTTCATCTAAAGTGCTCCCATCCAGCCCAGTAGGGGCCAGCCCAACATGATCACAGCCAACCCCAAAAGAACGGCCAGCAACACTGGCCGCTTCACGCCGTCAAATCCTTGAGCCAGACTTGCAAGGGCTTTGTCGTCTCTTCATCTGCGCCCACATCGTGCCACGCGAATTGCGCCACAGCCCCTTCTACAGGGGCATAGCCACGTCTGCGCCAGAATGCATCAAGTGGCACATAATCATCGGGGCGCGCGGGATGGTCAGCGGGCCGCATCACCGCGCAGAACATCGCATAACGCCGACCTGCGGCGCGCGCCTGTGCCTCGCGTTCTGCAAAGAAACGCAGCCCGGCCCCCTGCCCGCGATAAGGCAACAACAGCACGCTTTCCGCGCAATAGAAGACGTCCGCCGGGTCCACATCCGGCAGCGCCGCGCCAAAGTCATCTGCGTGATCTTCCAGCGCCATGCCCGACGCCGCACCGACAATCCTGCCTTCGTCGCGCGCCACGACGATCACGCCAGCGCGCGCGGTGGCATAACTTGCCAGATACCGCTCCTCGTTCTGCTGTGATCCGGCATAAAGATAGGGCCAGTCCCGAAATACAGCGATCCGAAGTGCTGCCAGATCTGGCACCAATGCGGCGATCCCCTCGCCAGTCACCGTCTGATAGGTCAGGGTCATGACACCTGTTTCAGCCAGTCCGCTAGGTTGTAATAGGTGGTGACCCGGCAAATCAGCCCGTCGCGCAGCGTCATCAGCGAGGCACCCGGCAGCCGGTAGGTCTGGCCGTGCGCGGGCGGCAGGCCGTCATCGGTTTCCAGATAGGTGCCGTTGACCATGAATTCTGCCGCACCGCGCGTGCCATCATCCGTCGAAAACAGCACCATCTCGGTCAGTTCTTCGCGGTAGCAGCGATTCATATGGATGCAGAACGCGGCAAATTGGTCCCGCCCGACGCGCACAGCGCCTTCGTTCACGTGATGCGCCACATCGTCCGTCAGACAGGTCAGCATCCCATCCACATCGCCTGCGTTAAAGGCCGCAAAGTAGCGTTCCAAGGTTGATCTGGCGTCCATCTGTCACTCCATTGCCGGGCCGAAACGGGCGATGAGCCGGTTGCGGATCTGGTCGCGGGCCTGCCGATAAAGAGCCAGCCGCGCGTCGCGGTTATCCCCCATGCCGGTGGGGTCAAGGATCGGCCAGTATTCCACCTCGAGGTGATAAAACTGCGTCAGATCAAGCGCACGGCGCTGACTGGCGGGCGAGAGTGCCAACACCAGATCAAAGGATGACAGGTCATCGCCCCAATCTTCCATCTCGTCAAAGCTGCGGCTGCGGTGGCGGGCCAGTTCGACGCCGATTTCCTGACAGACAGCGATGGCAAAGCCGTCGATTTCCAGATCGTTCTTGACGCCCACCGACTGAATATAGGACCGCATCCCATAAAGCTGCTTCATGATGCCTTCGGCCATTGGCGAGCGGACAGCATTGTGGTCGCAACAAAACAGCACCGACTGCGGCAGGGGCTGAATGGTTGCGGGCGTCTCTTTCATGCTTAGCCCCCGAAGTGCAGCACGCAGATCAACGTAAACAGGCGGCGGGCGGTGTCGATATCGACTTCTGCCTTGCCCTCTAGCCGTTCCTGAAGCACGCGCGCGCCTTCGTTGTGGATGCCGCGGCGGGCCATGTCGATCGTCTCAATCTGGCTGGGCGGCAGGGATTTGACCGCGTCAAAGTAGCTTTCGCAGATTTGAAAATAGTCTTTGACGACCTGCCGAAACGGACCAAGCGACAGATGAAAGGCGCCGTCGACGCCACTGTCCACATCGCGCAGATCGAACACCAGCCGCCGGTCACGGATTGACAGATCAAGGGTGTAGGGCCCCGGTGGGACTTCGCGCCCGTCCCGCGCGATCATAGCAAATGTGTTGTCTTCCAGCAGATCAAACATCGCCACGCGGCGTTCCTGTTCGATCTCTGGCGTGGGCACGGGCAGGCCCGCGTCATCAAGTTTGATCTCGGCAATCCGGCTCATGTCGACTGACCCTTGTTCAAGCGGTCCAGCCGCGCCTGCACCGACAACCCATGCGCCTGCAGGCTTTCAGAATTGGCCAAGCGCACCGCAGCAGGGCCGATGGCGGCCAGCGCCTCGGGCGTCATTTGCGACAGGGTGGTGCGTTTTACAAAATCCATCACTGACAAACCGCTGGAAAACCGCGCCGACCGGGCCGTGGGCAGCACGTGGTTGGGACCGCCAATGTAGTCACCGATTGCCTCGGGCGTAAAGCCGCCAATAAAGATGGCGCCTGCATGGGTGATCCGACCGGCCAGCGCTTCGGCGTCACCGGTGCAAAGCTCCAGATGCTCAGGCGCGATCCGGTCTGACAGGGCCACCGCCTCGTCCATATCCGCCACCGTGATCACCGCGCCAAAGTCACGCCAACTGGCGCCCGCAATGGTGCGCCGGTCGAGCGTTTCCAGCCGCACATCGACCGCTGCGGCCACCGCCCGGCCAAAGCCTGCGTCATCGGTGATCAGGATGGACTGCGCGCTTTCGTCGTGCTCGGCCTGGCTCAGCAGATCAAGTGCGATCCAGTCAGGATCATTGTATCTGTCGGCAATCACCAGAATCTCTGACGGGCCGGCAATCATATCAATGCCGACCTTGCCAAAGACCCGCCGCTTGGCAGCTGCCACATAGGCATTGCCGGGGCCTGTGATCTTGTCGACTGGTGGAATTGTCTGCGTACCATAGGCCAGCGCGGCCACCGCCTGCGCGCCGCCAATGCGGTAGATCTCGTCCACCCCGGAAATCCGAGCCGCCAGCAGCACCAGCGGGTTCACGACCCCATCCGGCGTTGGCACAACCATCGCCAACCGTCCAACGCCCGCCACCTTGGCCGGGATCGCATTCATCAGCACGGAGGACGGATAGGTGGCAAGCCCGCCCGGCACATAGAGCCCCGCCGCCGATACTGGCGTCCAACGCCAGCCAAGCCGCGCACCGGCTTCATCGTTCCACATGGCATCTTCGGGCATCTGACGGGCGTGATAGGCGCGGATTCGGGCGGCCGCCATTTCCAGCGCCTCCCGATCGGCGGGGTCAACTGCCGCACTGGCCGCATCAACCTCTGCCGCTGAAAACCGCATGCCAGCGGCATTCATCTCAACCCGGTCGAACCGCGCCGTCAGGTCCAGCACGGCGGCATCCCCACGGGCGCGCACATCGGCAATGATTTCTGCCACAACCGCATCCACATCCGGGCTGTCCTCGCGCTTGGCGGCAAGCAATGCGCCAAACTGCGCCTCAAAATCGGCATCCCCGGTGGACAGAAACTGCGGCATGAACCCTCTCCTTTGACCGCCTCATACAAGGCCCGCCGGGCTGCCGCAATGCGGGCCCGGTCCATTCTTCTTCTGGCCAAAAATATCCCCGCCGGAGGCGCTGCCCGTGACACCCACACCACCAACCGCCCCTTGCGCGCGACACCACCACCGGGCGCGCGCAAAAACATGTCGTGCGGCGCACGCCGCGCAATCAGGTCAATCGTGGTCAGGGGCGCGACGGGAGGGGGCGATATAGGGGCGGGTGACGTCTTTCAGCATCACCTCCAGCGCCTCAACCCGGGCCGAAATCACACCGTCACCGGCCAAGGTCAGCACCACCTCACCCGCACCGTCTTCACCCGCCTCGAAATCAACCGACAAAAGGCTCAGTACCGTATCCGCGTCACCACGCGGCACACCCTGGCTGCGCACGCCCAGCACATCGCTAATCATCAGCACCGCCTGCACCCGCTCGTAATCGCGCCTGCGACGGGTCGCCCCTGCGGCATCTTCCCAGCGGAACCGGTTCAGCAGGATCGCAAAGCGCCGCTCGCGCGCGACAAACTGCATCTCGGACCCTGGAAACACAGCGTCCTGCACAAGGGCAGAGACCACTTGCAGGTCATCGGCATCCCGCGCAATCAGACGCAGCGGGGCCTCGCCCCCGTCTTCAAACCGCGCGTCACTCATGATCCCGGCACCCGTTCAATCTGCGCGCCAACAGCGCCCAGTTTCTCTTCCACATGCTCATAACCACGATCAAGGTGATAGACCCGGTTCACTTGCGTCTCGCCTTCCGCAGCCAACCCCGCGAGGATCAACGACACCGAGGCACGCAGATCGGTCGCCATCACCGGCGCGCCTTTCATGCGTTCCACCCCGGTAACAGTCGCTGTCCCACCCTGCACCTCAATTTCGGCTCCCATACGGATCAGCTCTGGCGCGTGCATGAAACGGTTCTCAAAGATTTTCTCTTCCAGCACTGATGTTCCCTCCGCCAGACACAGCATCGCCATCATCTGCGCCTGCAAATCGGTGGGAAAGCCGGGGAAAGGCTCTGTGGTGACATCAACCGCGCGCGGCCGGTCGCCGGTCCGTTTCACGGTCAGGCCCTCCGCCGTTTCCGTGACCGAGACACCCGCCTGTTCCAGCTTGTCGACAAAGCTTTGCACCAGTGACAGCCGCCCGCCAAGGCAGGTGACCTCGCCCCCGGCAATCACCGGGGCCAGCATGTAGGTGCCCAATTCGATCCGGTCGGTCACCACCGGGTGCGTCGCCGCCCCCAGCCTGTCCACACCCTGCACCTCGATGGTCGATGTCCCGTCGCCGGAAATCTGCGCGCCCATGCTGCGCAAGCAGGTCGCCAGATCGACAATCTCGGGCTCGCGTGCCGCGTTTTCAATCACGGTCGTCCCTTTGGCCAGCGTCGCCGCCATCAGCACGTTTTCCGTGGCCCCGACAGAAGCAAAACGCAGCGGCACTTTTGCACCTTTCAGCCCGCCTTTGGCTGTGGCGTGCAGGTAGCCGTCCTTCAGTTCAATCTCGGCACCCATCGCCTCGAGCGCGGTGACGTGAATATCCATCGGACGCGCGCCAATCGCGCAGCCCCCGGGCAGCGACACGGTTGCCGCATGGTGCCGCGCCAGAAGCGGGCCCAGCACAAGGTTGGACGCCCGCATTTTGCGCACAATCTCATAATCCGCAGTGGTCGAGGTCATTGCATGGCTCGACAACACCTGCACCTTGCCGTCCTGCATCGAGGTCACCTCGACCCCCAGCGATTGCAAAAGTGCGGTCATCGTCTTGATGTCGGAGAGCCGTGGCGCATTGGTCAGCGTCAGCGGTTCCTCTGACAAAAGCGTCGCTGGCATCAGCGTCAGCGCTGCATTCTTGGCCCCCGCGATGCTGATTTTGCCGTTCAGCGGCTTGCCGCCCGTCACCCGTATCGAATCCATACTGCCTACTCTTTCTGCTCTGTTCCGGCACCCTTTTGGGTGTCATTGTCTCTTGCCGCACCGGCCCGGGCGCGGGCCTGTGCCTTGCGCTTTGCCATATTCGCCTTGAGCGCCGCCTTAAGGCGATCTTCGCGGCTTTGCGGGGCCTTATCGCCGCCCTTTGGCTTTGGGTTCTGCGTCATCCCGACCCTGTTACCAGCACCACCAAAAACCGTCCAGAGAGGGCTTGCACACATCACCGGAAACGTCTAATTCCCCGCCCACGGATGCTGTGGTAGCTCAGTGGCAGAGCACACCCTTGGTAAGGGTGAGGTCGAGAGTTCAATCCTCTCTCACAGCACCATCCGCCCCAATCCCCGAAACTCCGACGGCACCTAAGCCGACCCAGCGGTCTCGACGTACGGGCACGCCACGCACCCTGCGTGCGAGAGTTCAATCCTCTCTCACAGCACCATCCGCCCCAATCCCCGAAACTCCGACGGTACCCAGACCGACCCAGCGGTCTCGACGTACGGGCACGCGACGCGCACCCTGCGTGCGAGAGTTCAATCCTCTCTCACAGCACCATCCGCCCCGACCTCGAAGCCTCGTATTCAGTCCGTTTGGGCAGGTTCGATGTCCGGCCGCGCGTACTTTTCGGCAGATCAAAACGCGGGGGCTGGCGTTCCGGGTATCGAAAAAGTATCGTTTTACGACCAACGGGCTGGAAAAGTGGACATTTTGGCACATCTGTGGACGAAACTGTTTTGGGGCAATGCAGAGCGAAACCGATTGACGCAAGGAGAGGAAATTGGCACCTGCTTGCATGAAATTCACTGCCTGTCCCGCATGACCGAGGAGTTCGCGTGTCTCTTTTCCTGATTCTTGCCATCCCCTTTGTTGGTGCATTGCTGCCGGGGTTGATGATGTCGGCTGGCCGTGCGGCCTGTGCCGGTGTCACCTTTACCGTTAGCCTGCTGGCCTTTGTCGGCCTGCTATCAAACCTGCCTACGGTTCTGACCGGCGAGGTGCTGACGGCCCGGATCGACTGGATGCCAGTGCTGGGGCTGAACTTTACGCTGATGCTGGACGGCTTGGGCTTTTTCTTTGCGTTGCTGATCCTGGGCATTGGCCTGCTGATCATTGCTTATGCACGCCATTACCTCAGCCGCGACGACAATATGGGCGAATTCTTCACCTATCTGCTGCTGTTTCAGGGCGCGATGGTGGGGATCGTTCTGTCCGATAACATCCTGCTTTTGCTGGTCTTCTGGGAGCTTACCTCGCTATCATCGTTCCTGCTGATCGGCTATTGGAAGCACCTGCCCGAGGGCCGTCAGGGCGCGCGCATGGCGCTGACCGTCACCGGCATGGGCGGGTTGGCGATGATTGGCGGGATGCTGATCCTCGGCCAGATCGTTGGCAGCTATGATCTGAGCGTCATCCTGCAAAACCGCGAGCTTATTCAGGCCGATCCGCTGTATCTGCCTGCGCTGATCCTGATCTTGCTGGGGTGCTTTACCAAATCCGCGCAGTTCCCGTTCCATTTCTGGTTGCCGCACGCGATGGCGGCCCCCACCCCGGTCAGCGCCTATTTGCACTCTGCCACGATGGTCAAAGCGGGCATCTTCCTGATGGCGCGGATGTGGCCGGTGCTGTCGGGCACGCCGGAATGGTTTGTGATCGTGACCTCAGCGGGTCTGATAACCATGGTGCTGGGTGCGCTGATTGCGATCTTCAAGCATGACCTCAAGGCGTTGTTGGCCTTTTCGACCGTCAGTCATCTGGGGCTGATCACCATGCTGCTTGGCACCGGCACGACCTTTGGGGCTTTTGCTGCGGTGTTCCACATCCTCAACCACGCGACGTTCAAGGCCGCGCTTTTCATGTCCGCAGGCATTGTCGATCACGAGGCGCATACACGCGACATTCGCCGCCTTGGCGGGCTGCGGCACCTGATGCCGGTGACCTTTGTGATTGTGACGCTGGCGGCCTTGTCGATGGCGGGCATCCCGTTCCTGAACGGCTTTTTGTCCAAGGAAATGATGCTGGAAGAGACCACGCACACGACGCTCTTTGGCGTCTGGTGGCTGGTGCCGGCGCTGGCGACAGTCGGGTCGCTCTTTTCGGCTGCCTATTGCTTCCGTTTGATCGGGCATGTGTTCCTTGGGCCGGTGCGCGACGACTACCCCGCAACACCGCATGACCCCGGCCCCGGCTTGTGGCTGCCGCCTGCAATTCTGGTGGTGCTGGTTGTCGTGATCGGTGTGGCACCGTTCCTTGCGCAGGACTTCGTGATTTTTGTCGCCAAGGCCGTGATCGGCGGCGTTGATACGCTTGAAGTGAAGTACATCAAGATATGGCACGGGCTGGTGCCCGCCCTTTTCATGTCGATCGCAGCGGTCGTTGGAGGCCTGCTGCTGATGGCGATTTACAAGCCGTTGTTGCGCGCATGGGATGCCGCCCCCCGCCCTGAAGCCAAGACCATTTTTGAGGCCATCGTGGCCACTGCGGTATCGCTGGCCCAGCGCCTGATCCTGCCGCTGCACAATGGCGCCTTTTCGCGCTATGCGGCGATTGGTGCGGTGACGATTCTGGCAGCCGGGTTCCACGCCTGGAGCACCGGCACAATCAGCGCGCCGACCCGCACGCCACAGGCCGCAGGCCCCGTGCCGATTGCCGGGTGGCTGATGCTGGTCGCGGCCACCGTGGGGCTGGTATTCCTGCACCGCAACCGCCTGCTGTCGCTGATCTTTATCGGCATCGTGGGGCTGATGGTCTCGATCGGGTTTGTCTTCCTGAGCGCGCCTGATCTGGCAATGACCCAATTCACCGTAGAGGTGGTCACCATCATCCTGCTTCTGCTGGCGCTGAACTTTCTGCCCAAAGCAACGCCTGTCGAAAGCTCTGTCCTGCGGCGGGTCCGCGACGCGGGCGTGGCCGTTGCGGGCGGGCTTGCGACCTTTGCGCTGGCCTATCACTATCTGCTGCGCGACGCGGTAACCGCCCCGATTTCAGAATTCCATCTGGCGAATTCCTACAAAGGCGGCGGCGGCACCAATGTGGTCAACGTGATCCTTGTCGATTTCCGGGGCTTTGACACCTACGGCGAGATCATCGTGCTGGGGATCGCGGCGCTGCTGATCTATGCGCTGACCGAGACACTGCTGGATGGCCCCGTGCGGCGGCGGTTGCTAAACCGAGAGCCTGACCAAGAGCGCGCGGGCGATATGCATCCGATGATGATGGTCGTCCTGACCCGCGTGATCATGCCTGTGGTGCTGATGGTGGGCTTCTATATCTTCCTGCGCGGCCACAATGAACCGGGCGGCGGGTTCATCGCCGGTCTGATCGTGTCGATCGCAGTGGTGATGCAATATATGGCCAGCGGCTTTGCCTGGGCCTCTGCCCGACAACGCTATCCCTATCACGGGATCATCGGTGCCGGCGTATTGATCGCAGGCTTTACCGGGATCGGGTCATGGTTTGTCGCCAAGCCCTTCCTGACCTCTGACTTTACCTATGTGCGCATCCCGCCCTTTGAAAAGTTCGAGCTTGCAACGGCTGCATTGTTCGACGTCGGCGTCTTCCTTGCTGTGGTGGGTGCGGTGATGTTGTCGCTGGAAAGCTTCTCTCGACTGGCGCGGCGCGCCAATGTGCAGGACCCTGATTACCCGATGGATATTAATCCCTCCAGACAAACGGCGGCCCCTGTCGGCGGCTCTGACGCCGGACAGGAGGTGTAGCAATGGAACTGCTTGTTGCCTCTGCCATTGGTGTGATGACCGCAGGTGGTCTTTACCTGGTGCTTCGCCTGAGGACTTTCCCGGTGATCTTGGGAATGTCGCTGCTGACCTATGCGGTCAACGTATTCCTGTTCGCTTCTGGCCGCCTGACCATTGGTGCGGCCCCTGTGCTGCGCGATGACGTGACCGCCTATGCCGACCCGTTGCCGCAGGCGCTGGTGCTGACGGCCATCGTGATCTCATTCGGGATGACGGCGGTGGTTGTGATGATCGCGCTCGGTGCCTTTCTGGGGTCTGACGATGATCACGTGGATGATCAGCCTGACGCGCCCAAGACAGATGCGGAGGATGCGGTATGACCCATTGGATCATCACCCCCGTCATCCTGCCCGCTTTGCTGGCGCCATTCATTGTGCTGGCCGCGCGCTATCACATTGGCATTCAGCGGGCGTTTTCCGTGGCCGGTGTGACCGCACTGATCGCCATTGCAGCGAGCCTTGCCTGGCAGACCGCTGACGGCACGGTGCTGCTGTACCAACTGGGCGATTGGGCCGCGCCCTTTGGTATTGTGGTCGTAGGCGACCGTCTGTCGACGATGATGGTGTTGCTGACGGCGGTGCTGGCGTTCTTCGTGTTGCTTTTTGCCATCGGGTCCGATTGGGACCAACGCGGGCGGCATTTCCATGCACTGTTCCAGTTCCAGCTGATGGGTATCATGGGCGCGTTCCTGACCGGTGACCTTTTCAACCTTTTTGTGTTCTTCGAGGTTCTGCTGATCGCAAGCTATGGCTTGATGATCCACGCAGGTGGCAATGCGCGGCTGCGCGCGGGCGTGCAATACGTGCTGTTCAACCTGATCGGCTCTACGTTGTTTCTGTTCGCGCTTGGCTCGATCTATGCCGAGACCGGCACGCTGAACATGGCTGATCTGGCCAATCGCGTTGACCTTATCGGGCCAGAGGCAACGGTAGGCATTCGCGTGGCGGCAGTGTTGCTGCTGCTGGTCTTTGCAATCAAGGCCGCCGTTGTGCCGCTGCACTTTTGGTTGCCTGCCAGCTATGCAGAGGCCCCTGCCCCGGTCGCAGCCCTGTTTGCGATCATGACCAAGGTCGGAGCCTATGCGATCATCCGGGTCTATACGTTGGTCTTTCCACCCGATGTGGACGCAACCGCAGGGTTGCACGACGTTTGGCTGCTGCCTGCGGCGCTGATCTCGCTTGCGATTGGCATGATCGGGGTGCTGGCGGCCAAGCGGCTGGACCGGCTGGTGGCCTTTTCGGTGATTGGGTCGATGGGCATGGTGATGGTGGCAACGGCGCTGTTTACCCCAACCGGGATCGCGGCGGCGCTTTACTATATCGTGCATTCGACGCTGGCCGGGGCCACGCTGTTCCTGATCGTAGATCTGGTGCGCGCAGGCCGGGGCAGTCTGGTGCTGACGCCGCAACATGCGATGGCAGGCACGGCGCTGACGGCGGGGATGTTCTTTTTGGGCGCGATCGCGATGGCAGGCTTGCCGCCGCTGTCGGGGTTTTTGGGAAAACTTCTGGTGCTGGATGCCGCCTTTAACGACGACCTGATGCCCTGGATCTGGGCGATTGTGCTGGGGTCCAGCCTGATCAGCATTCTGGGCTTTGCCCGCGCGGGCAGCATCCTGTTCTGGAAGGCTCACAGCATCGACCCGCCCGAGACCGACCCGGAGCTTGCCCCACCCGCAGCCCCCGCGATCCTGTCCTATGTGGCCGTGGGTGGCATGGTGACCATGTTGGTCGGACATACCGTCTTTGCCGGTCAGGTCCACGGCTATACCACGACCATTGCCGCGCAATTGTTCGCACCAGAGCCCTATGTTTCAACCGTGCTGGACACCCCCGGCAAGCTGAGCACCCCGAAAGAGGATCACTGACATGACCCGCGCGCTCAACTGGCTGTTGCCGCATCCATTTCTGACGCTGCTTCTGGCGGTGGTCTGGGTGCTTTTGCAGAATCAGGTGTCCGCCGGGATGGTGGTTTTTGGCCTGATCCTGGGTGTGATCATCCCGCGCGCTACGGCAAACTGGTGGCCTGACAGACCCACCGGGTTCCGGCTGGGCCGGATGTTCAGCTATGCGCTGGTGGTGATCTGGGACATCATTGTCGCCAACGTGCAGGTCGCATGGATCGTGCTGACCGTGCCGAACGACAAGCTAAAGCCTGCGTGGATCGCGATCCCGCTTGATCTGGTTCAACCCGAGGCGATCACCGTGCTAGCTGGCACCATTACCCTGACGCCTGGCACCGTCTCGGCTGATTTGTCGGACGAAGGCCACAGCCTGCTGGTGCATGTGCTGCACACCGATGACCCCGATGCGGTGCGCGATGACATCAAGACCCGCTATGAAAGCCGCCTGAAGGAGATCTTTGTATGAGCGCCGCAGGATTGTTTGACCTCGCCCTGATCGTGGCCTTTTGCGTACTGGCCCTTGGGCAAATCTTGTCGATGGTGCGGCTGGTGCTTGGGCCAACGGTCGGTGACCGCATTCTGGCGCTGGACACCATGGTGATCAACGCGCTGGGGCTGGTGATCCTGCTGGGCATCCATCAGGGGGTCGAGATCTACTTTGAGGTCGCGATGCTGATCGCCATGCTGGGCTTTGTGTCGACCGTGGCGCTGGCGCGGTTTATTCTGCGGGGGGACATCATCGAATGATACTTGAAACGATTGGTCTGATTGTCGCGGCACTGTTCCTGTTTGTGGGTTCCGGCTTTGTGCTGGTGGGCGTGATTGGCCTGCTGAAGTTCAACGACCCAATGACCCGCCTGCACGCGCCAACCAAGGTTGGCACGATGGGGATTGGCATGCTGTTGCTGGCCGCAATGTTGCACGCCTTTATCATGAGGGACGGGTCGTTTCACGAGCTGCTGATCATGGCGTTCCTATTTGTGACCGCACCGATTTCGGCAAATTTCATTGCCAAAGTGAACATTCACAAGCGGACCTGCGACACGCCACCTGCCCCACCCCGGGATGCTACGTGGTCGACGCTTACCTCGCCCGACGCGCCGCAGGACAACGCCTAAGCCCACGCAGTCAGTTCCGGGGCGGTTCACACAGCTTGGCGCGCGGATCGAGGCGGATGAATTCCTGCGCGGAAATCCGGTGGATTTCTGTCGGCGGAATGAACTGCCATTCCTGCAGATACTTACGCTTGATCCCGCCGCGCATGTAGCGCGCCATCTGCTGGTTGCCGATGGGACCGACATTCACGTTCGAGCCGTGGAACCCGATCTGCGTGTAAGGCCCCAGACAGGCATTGGGTAAAGAGATGAAGATCACGCAGGCGGAGTGGCAGTAGTTGCGGATTTCGACACGCCCACCCCAGGCCAGCAGCATGGCGCGGTCCGCTTCGGCGCTGATCAACTGACCACCGCCATCGCGGCGGATTACGTAAGGTTCCGTGGTGGGAGGCGGCCTGCGGTCCGTACAGGCCCCCAAGGTGCACGCCAGTGCAAACCAGGCAAACATACGCATCATACCCTTTCCGTTGCGGCCCTGGCCAGATGCCCCCGATACCGCACAATCAACTGCCCCGTCAGCGGCGCATAAAGTGCCACGTCAAACCGGAACTGGCCGTCCTGCGCGGTCTCGACCGCCACGCTTTTCGGCAGCACCCAACTGGGCATCGGCATACCAAGAAAGCGCCCTGCCGACACGGGGAAATGCAGCCCGTCGGCAGCAACCCGCAAGGCGAGATCGAAGGTCAGCGGCCCGAACTTTTCGGTCATGTGCCCTTGCCGCGCCGCCATAACAGAGCGAAAGACGCGCCCACCGAAGTCGCGCTGCCAGACCTCTTTGCCAGCAACGGGTGATTTGGTCACTGTCACAGGGATCGCGTCGCTGGCGGGCGGAAACCCCACCACGGCGGCGATCAGCCGGGGCCAGAGCCCTTTGCCGCGATCCACGCGCGCCTGTCCGATCAGGCGGCGTGGCGCATGGGTCTGGTGGCTGTCTTGCACCACTTGCGGAAGTGTTGCGAATGCTTCGCCCAGCACGCGTTGGAACAGCGGTGCGGGCGGTGATGAGGCAACTTCTGTCACTGCGGCCAGATCGGACAGCGCGTCGGTGATCGCATCACGCGATACCTCTGCCAAGGCGGGCCGCGCGCCGGAACGGATGCTGTCAGGTGCGCGCAGCACGGCGCGTGCGGCGATGCCGGGGACAAATGGCCCCTCGCCCTTGCGCACCAGCAGCCGCCAGTCGTGGCGGGTGCCGTCATCCGTCACCACGCGCACCGCCATGCCGCCAACATCAGTGCCAAAGGGCCCCAGCAGCTTGGCCGCGTGATAGATCGCGGCCACAGGCATCGGAAAGGTCAGGTGATGGCGCATCCACGACAGCACCGCCAGCCCCCGGTTCATCAGCCCGAGTTCCAGACCGGCATGGAACGTCACGGTGCGGGCGCCAAAGAACGCCGGGAACAGCGTCTGATCCGGGACACGGATCGCATAGCCTGCGCGCCGCACCCCCTGCCCCAGATGAAACATGCGGCGCTGAGTCCACGACCGGAGCGTCACCTGCGCGCCATCAATCTGGTGCTGCATGGGTGTGCCTGCCTGATGCAGAATGCTTTCGACCACCGCGCGTCCACGTGGCGCGCGGTTGCCGGGTAGAATGGCGGTGTGGATCGCGTCAATCGGCGTATCGGCTGCCAGATCAGCCACGATAGCCGAAGACAGCGCAGGCACCGATGAGACACCCGAAAGCGCAAAGACGCCCGCCGCGGCGGCCGCGTCATTCAGTGCTGAAATGCCTGCGCAGAAATCGGCATCATCAGCTAGGTCGAGGTAGTTCACACCCTTGCCAATGGCCGCACGGGCCAGCGCGTAGGGGTCCTTGCCATAGGCGTGAAACGGGCCAGCGGCATCGACCACCACATCTGGTTTCAGCGCCCAGAGGGGCGACAGATCGCCGGTGCGATCAAGGCACAGGTGGGTGCCGCCGATCCGCGCGGTCAAGGCCTGCAAAGGGGCTGCGCGCCGTCCTGCGACGACCACCACGTGACCGTCGCGCAGCAATAGTTCTGCCAGTCGTGCGCCAAAGACCCCGGCGCCGCCGATCACCACCACCTTCATCCGATCAACCTTGCGCGCAGGGCCGGATCAGGGATCGCGCACATGTCGCCGCGCCCGAACAGTGCATAGCGATTGCGCGCGATCCGGGCATAGAGCCAGCCGCGCGGCCGGGCCGGGATCAACCGCAGCAGCGACAAGGCGCGCCCCCAGCCGCCTGAACGCTCGCCCACGCGGATCAGCGCATCAAAGTCGCGCCAGACGGTCCCGTTCTCGATGAAAAGCCAACTGTCGGGGTCAATTGGGTCAAGTCCGTTGGCAGCCAGTAGCTGCCGGCCCATCTCGGTCTGGATCGGGCAGATACGGATGCTTTGGCTACGGTCCAGACGATGGATCATCCGCGCGCCGAAACTGCAAAGCGCGCAGGTGCTGTCCATCACGGCAACGGGAGCTTGGGGGTGCATGTCGTTTCCCTTCAAGCCCTAGATATTCACTGTGGCCGACGCTTCAATGCGGCGTTCCAGCGCAAGGTTCAAGAGCCGGTCGAGTTTCGCCCCGCGTTGCGGATTGACCGATCGCACCCAGCCGATCTGCCCCGCAAGCGTTGCACAAAAGGCGGGATCGCGTAGCCGGGGATCAGCAGGGTTGCCGCAGGCGTGGATCACCGCCTTGAGCTGGTCAAAGTCACGGCGTGCGACGTTGCAATGTTGATTGACGACGATTCCAGTCACGCTTTGCCGGGTCTGGGCTGGCATGGCGCGGGTCTTGGCAGGGTTCAGCGCAAAGCCCGCATCGCGCACGATGTCCGGCACCGCATTCAGAACTGGGGCGAGGATCGTGGTGGCACCTGAGAAGGTCAGATCATCGGCATACCGCGTGTAACGTGCACCCAGCGTCCGGGCGAGCCCTGCCAACCGGATGTCCAACCCGAAGGTCAGCACGTTGGCCAGCATCGGTGAGGTTGGCGCGCCCTGCGGCAGATGGGCGACGCGCAGGTCATCGCGCGCCGCAAGCGGCATCCGGTCGCGCACACGCGGCGGGGTGCATGTGGTGCAAAGGCCCGACAGCAGGCGGGCAACTGGCGCGGGATATCCCAGACGACGATAGAGCCCAAAGACGCGGCCCCAGCCGAGCCGCGCAAAGTAATCCGCCAAGTCAAAAGAGATCACCATGTCTTCGCCTGCATGGCGCTGTGCCGCATCCCGACAGGACCGCCCGGCGACAAAGCCAAAACTGGCATCATGGACAGGAACCCTGCTGAGAAGCCCGTCCAAAAGCATGCGTTGCAGCGCCTTGAGCCGGGCCTTTGGTGCCTCGATCAGCCGCGCGCCGCCCCGCCGTTTGGGGACGACACGCGCGTGGTAGTGGTTCACGGCCATATCGCCGTGACGTTCGTGGCGTCCTTCGGGGTCGGCCAGATAATCAAGCTGCGCGGGATCAACCAGCAGCCAATCGGCCAGCGCCTGCGGTGTGGTCAGCGCAGGCAGCGCGCAGGCGGTAAAGGCCGGGATTGGGGCCATGTGCGGCGGCGACAGATCGGGCGCGGGCCAGACATCGTGTTTCGCGCAATGGGTCGCCACCTTGCGAAAGCCCGGCGTCGCCACAAGTGCGGCAGCAACATGCCGGGGCTGCGGGGCATAGGGGCCCGGCATTGCCGCGATCAGGTCATCCGCGATGGGCGTGGCGAGGTTGCGTATCGCGACGGGAAGCCGCTGTTGCAGCCGGTCCCGCACTGTCGCCCGATCCCACGCACCACGGGTCAGAGAGACAGCCAAAATGCCTGCTAACGCCTTATGGTTCATCTGTCATCAGGTGGTGCAACGCACGGTTCCTGCCAATCGTGTCCTGCCGCACCGGCCTTGGGTGCAACCCAACGACGGTGAGGCCGTGTAGTCACAAGTCAGTTCGTCAGACGGGGATACCCCGCCCCACAGGATGGCGTGCACCCTGCATCCAGAAACCGCCGTTGCGCCTGTCAGAATGCCCCGGGGAGGGTGATGAGACAAGGCCGCCTTTGGGCCCGCCCGTGATCTGGGGTCAAGCGTCGCAGGCCGCGAGGTATCCGCAACAGGCTTGATCCAGCGCAATGTCCGTCCGGCAAGAATGTCTAAGGTCAGAGGCACCAGCGATTTGAGGACCCAATCACATGCCTGCGACAGACAAGTCAGGACTGATGAAAATCACCGAAAAGGAGTTTGCGAAACTCAGCGCCCTGATCGGCGGGATCGACGCCGCCACCGCTGAGATGAAGCGCGACGACGACACTTCGATCAAGGATGTGGTCGCCCATCGTGCCCATTGGATCAACTTGTTTCTTGGCTGGTATGCCGACGGTCAGGCGGGCAAGACCGTCCATTTCCCGGCCCCGGGATACAAATGGAATGACCTGAAGCGATACAATGCTGACCTGCGGGCGCGGCAGGCCGATCTTGACTGGGCGGCGGCCCGGTCGCTGCTGCAAAAGAACCACGACCGGTTGATGTCGTTCCTGCAAACGCAGGACAATGCCGCCCTTTTTGGCGGACCGATGAAAGGTGCGCGTAATGCATGGACACCGGGCCGTTGGGCCGAGGCGGCCGGCCCCAGCCATTACCGATCCGCAGGAAAATACATCCGCATGACGCTGAAGACGGCAGATTGATCCCGATGCGGCCCCGCCGCCGCTTTATACTGTCAATCAGCCGCGCCGCAGGGGTGCGGCTGATCACGTATGCGCCTTAGTCGGCCATGTCCCAGGCGTTGGCGTAGTTCGACAAGACCTTCTTGACGTCCTCTTCGCCTGCGTCACCGGCGATATGGGCAACAAGACCGCGCTTTTTGTCCTCTGTCACGCTTGTCACATGGGCTGCGACGCCAGCCTTGTCCAAGGCTTCATTGAAGACCCGCGTGATTGCGGATTTGCGCAGGTCGGGTTTGAACACCTTGCCGACAGCGGTCTTGGGCAATTCATCCAGAATTTCCAGATGCTTGGGGTGTGCTGCGCGTTCGTGGATCTTGTCTTTGGCGTATGTCATCAGTTCGTCCACGGAAATATCCGCGCCGTCGACCAATTCAACAAAAGCGCATGGGATTTCACCCGCGTGGGCATCGGGCTGACCAATGGCCCCGGCAAAGGCGACGGCAGGGTGTCCGGCCAGCGCCTCTTCGATCTCGGCGGGGTCGATGTTGTGACCACCCCGGATGATCAGATCCTTGGCGCGCCCGGTGATCCAAAGATAGCCGTCTTCGTCGATGCGCCCCAGATCGCCGGTGCGCAGGAACTGGCGATTGGCTTGCAGCGGGCTGTCCTCACCGGGATAGAACAGGTCCTTGTTCTTGGCAGCCTCAGTATAGGTCTGCCCGTCATAGACCCCCGGAGAGCTGACGCAAATCTCGCCAATTGCATTTGGTTCGACATCAACTTGCGTGGCCACATCCACAATCCGCACCTGCGTATAGGGGAACGGTATACCGATCGAGCCGACCTTCTTTTCACCGTCAGGCGGGTTGATCGACACCAGACATGTCGCCTCTGTCAGGCCGTAGCCTTCGCAGATGTTCACGCCTGCGGCCTCTTCAAAGCGGCGGTAAAGTTCCAGCGGCAGCGGGGCAGAGCCACAGAACGCCAGCTTGAGGGACGAGATATCGGCATCGACCTTGCGCTGCATCAGGGCCGACATGGCCGTGGGCACGGTGATCATGAACGTCACCTTGTGACGCTCGATCAGCTTCCAGAAATTGTCAAAGACGCCATCCCCGCGGTAGCCCTGCGGTGTCGGAAAGACGATCTGCGCACCAGAGCCGAGCGATGCGCCCAGCGACACGATGGCCGCAAAGACATGGAACATCGGCAGCGGGCAGATTTGCACGTCCTCTTCGGTGAACAAAAGCCGCGCGCCCAGCCAGGCGTTATAGACGATGCCGGAATAGCGGTGCTGTGCCACCTTGGGCATGCCCGTGGTTCCGCCGGTGTGGAAATAGGCCGCCACCCGGTCCACGCCGCTGTCGGCAAAAGCCAGCGTCTTGGGCTGCTTTTCCATCTCGGTGCGGAAATTCAGCACCTTGGCGGAATGCGTGACCGGATTCTTGGGCCGGATCAGCGGGACGATCAGCTTCTTGATGCCGGTCAGATAGCGGTGCAGGTCCACCTCAAGCACGGTTTCCACATTCGGCGCGAGTTTGACCGCCTCGCCTGCCTTTTGCGCAAGATCGGTCTTGGGAAAGCTACGCAGGGTGACCAGCACCTTGGCATTGGTTTCGCGCAGAATGGCGCCGATCTGTTCGGGTTCCAGCAGCGGGTTGATCGGGTTGACGATGCCTGCAATCTGGCCACCCAGATAGGTCAGCACACTTTCATTGGCGTTGGGCATCATATAGGCCACAACGTCGTTTTCGCCGATGCCAAGCTGGCGGAACATATTGGCGACCTGCGTCGCCTGATCGCGCAGCTCGTTCCAGGTCAGCGTCTCGCAAGGGTCCGTTGGCCCCGACTGCAGCTGAAACGACAACGCCTTGCGCGACCCGTGTGCATCTGCGGTCCGGCTGAGCAATTCAAATGTGGTTGTGGGCAGATCACGCGCGTCCCACGCGGTTTCAGCCTCGATTGCATTCCGGTCAGCCATATTGGCATAGGTCATGCGGTTCCTCCCATAAACTCTTCTTTTTTCGGATCACGCAAGGTGATCCGTCTCTCCCTTGGTGCCCACGATGGGAAAAAAGGGTCTATCGCGCAAGGGCGATGCGTTTCAAACGACCAAACGTCATAAGGCCCAATGCGCCTGTAACGCAGCGGAAATTGGGGCCGGATGGCTGTAGACCGCCCAATGACCCCCGGGCAGCACCTTCAGCGGGACATCGGCACTTTCCGCCAGCCGCTCGCAAACCCGCACCGGTACAAAAGGGTCACTTTCTGCGGCGATCACCATGCCCTGCGCGGGTAGCCCTCCCAGATCGTCGCCCCAGTCCGCGCCGATGTCCGTGGCCGACCGGTAGAGCCGCAGGATGCTGCGCTTCATGTGGCTGTTGATCAGCGGCAGCTCTGTCCGCAGCAGCGCAGGCGGCATGCCCGCACGCCCCAACAGCTTTTCCGCCCGCCTGCCCCGCATCAGCATCATGGCAAGTTCACCCTTCCAAGGGGTCTGCCACAGCCGCGCCAGCCGGTGCCATTTCAGCCCCGGATAAAGTGATGCGTTCAGCACGCTCCATGATGCAAAAAGGTCTGGCCGCAGATGGGCCACGCGCAAGGTCAGCAGACCGCCCCAGTCGTGCCCCACGATGTGCACAGGCCCGCCCACTTGCGTGACCTGATCAATCAGCCATTCAGCATAGCTGTCCATATGGCTGTCAAAGCCCGGCGGCGGCGCAGTGCCAAACCCCGGCAGCGACAAGACACGCCAGTCGCCCGTTCCAAGTTCCGCGATCAGCGGGTCCCAAAGTCGGTGGGTGTCAGGCACCCCATGCACAAAGAAGGTGGTCATAGCCTACTATGGGCCAAGGATCACTCTGCCGCCAGTCCGGCAGTGAACTGCAATCGCGCCAGCCGTGCATAAAGCCCGCCTTGGGCGACCAGTTCGTCATGGGTGCCGGTGGCAACGATCTTGCCCGCCTCAAAGACGATGATGCGGTCGGCCTTTTTCACCGTCGCAAGGCGGTGGGCGACGATCAGGGTGGTGCGGTCCTCTGCCAAAGCCTCGACCGCCTGTTGCACGGCGGCTTCGGATTCTGCGTCCAGCGCGCTGGTCGCTTCATCCAGCAACAACACTGGCGCGTCACGCAGGATCGCACGTGCAATGGCGATGCGTTGCTTTTGCCCGCCTGACAGCATCATGCCGCGTTCGCCCACATCGCTGTCATAGCCATCCGGCAGTGCGGTCAGAAAGTCATGCGCGGCGGCTGCACGGGCCGCCGCCTCGACCTCTGCGTCGGAGGCATCGGGGCGACCAAAGCGGATATTTTCACGCGCGGTGTCCGCAAAGATGACCGGGTCCTGCGGCACCAAGGCGATGTGGTGGCGGAACGCGGCGCGGTCAAGCTTTGTCAGGTCCTGCCCGTCAAGGCGGATGACCCCGGACTGCGGATCATAGAACCGCAGCAGAAGCTGGATGATCGTGGTCTTGCCCGCACCTGACGGGCCGACAAGGGCGACCGTCTCACCCGGTTTCACCGACAGTGAGACCCCATCAAGGGCCGCAATCGATGGTCGTGCGGGGTAGGAAAACTTGACGTTCTCGAACGAAATCTCGCCCGCAACCTTGGCCGGCAGGTGATCTGCCTTGACGGGGTCTTGGACGCTGTCCTTTGCGTTCAACAGCTCGACCAGACGTTCGGTGGCGCCCGCGGCGCGCTGCAACTCGCCCCAGATTTCGGTCAGCGCAGCCACAGCGCCTGCGACCATCACCGTGTAGATCAGGAATTGCACCAATTCGCCCACGGTGATCGCACCAGAGCGTACGTCATTGGCCCCCATCCACAAGAACCCGACCACGCCGGAGAAGGCGATGAAGATGACAATTGCGGTCAACACCGCGCGGGTCGCGATCCGGCGGCGCGCAGCGATAAAGGAGTGTTCGGTCACATCAGCGAATTTTTGGCGGCTCAGCCCTTCGTGGGTGAAGGCCTGCACGGTTTGCGCTGACAACAATTGTTCTGATGCATCGCCAGAGGATGCCGCGATCCAGTCCTGATTTTCCTTGGACAACTGCCGCACCCGGCGGCCCAGCACGATGATCGGCAACAGGATCACCGGGATCGGCCAGAGTACCAGCAGCGACATTTTCACGCTGGTGAACAGCATCAGCCCGATCCCGCCCACCAGGATCAGACAGTTGCGCAGCGCCACAGAGACGGACGAGCCGATGACCGACAGGATCAACGTGGTGTCGGTGGTGATCCGGCTCAGCACCTCGCCGGTCATGATTTTCTCGTAGAACGCGGGGCTCATCCCGATCATCCGGTCAAAGACTGCCACCCGGATGTCGGCCACAACCCGTTCGCCCAGCCGCGTCACAAGGTAATAGCGCATGGCCGTGCCAGCGGCCAAAAGCGCCGCAATGCCGATGGCTGCGGCAAAATAGCTTTGCAACAGGTCCAGCTGATCGGAGTTGAAGTTGTCGATGACCCGACGCACCGCCAGCGGCAGCACAAGGCTGACCAAGGCGGTGAGGATCAGCGCAAACCCGGCCAGCGCCAGCATCAGCTTGTAGGGTGCCACAAACGGCCAAAGCGCTTGCAGCGCCCCGATATCCTTGGACCCGGCGCGCTCTGCCTCTTGTGCTTTTGGGGTGTCGGCCATGTTGGGTCCCTTTTCGGTGTTACCGGGTCACATAAATCCGGTCATCCCAAGGAACAAGGGTGCGGGCCTGCGTTCTTGCATCAGCGTTTCTGGAAAAGCTTGGAGCGGGCGACGGGAATCGAACCCGTATCATCAGCTTGGAAGGCTGAGGTCTTACCATTACACAACGCCCGCGCTCGATCTGGTGCTTAGGCCAAGCAATAAAAATGGTCAAGAAGTGAAGACTAGATCTGCCTGTCAGATGGCACAACAGAAGCCTCAGCTGCACTGGATGAGAAGATCGGCGTATTCTGTTGAGGAACTCGAGGCAAATGACTGCGAAATCGTTCTGGAAGCGACTGCGCGTCCTCCTTGCTCTGAATTCTGTTCCCGGCATCGCCCAATTGGTCGATATGATCGAAAAGATCATGCCATGCCCTCCGTTTGGACAACCTTGGGCCTGAGCTTGGCGCGTTTTCTGAGGTTCTGAGCGATGGCGGCTAGCAGGTACTTGTCCTTGGCCCCGTTGGATATTCGTTATTGCAACCCGGACAGGTTCAGGATCCGTTTCAAATGCACAAGATACATCTCAACTTTCTTCAGTTTGCGCCAACGTCCGCATCGAACCGAAAAGTGTAAGATGCAGCGCCCTGCGCAAACGTCTGCGGTCGTCAAGAGGCTTTGATTTCTAAATCAAGCACGACCCATGTGGTCGACAAGCAATCAAAGCCAAAAGACGGCAAGAGCCAGCAGGAACATGACTGTGGTGATCGGTGCCCACAGCTTGCGTTCATCTTTCGATGGCGTGATCCAATTGAGCATCATACTCAATCCATTCACGCCAAGAGCACCCCACATCGTCCAAGAAGGCCAGCGCGGCCAACTGCCGTCTGCGGAAAGAACCGCAAACGCCATGCCAAGCAACAGGAGAATAGAGGCTGCCGCGATCAATCGACCGGATGTTGGTAGTGGACCTTGCGTCTGTCCGCCCTGCGTCAGCCTGCCCCAAGGTGCGCCGAAAATCAGCGCAACCTGAAAGCCGATAACCCCAAAAATTATCAAGCAATAAAGGACCGATAAGCTCATTCTGCACCTCTAATCGCGAGTAAATCTACGCTGGAGACAAGGACCATTGAGGAAAACCACGTAAGCACCCAAGGACGTGCAACGTGCGAATAACCGTCGCACAAACCCTGTTTTGGTTCACCCAAAGAAGTAATCCTTGGCGACGAGTACTGCCACTACGATACCAATCCACACTCCGCCTTACGTTTGAGCAGCACGTCACCATTTCCATGCAAATGGTGGTGACGGAACGCGCACGCAAGGTTGGACCTGGGGGAAGACAGGCAAAAATTGGCTGTTTTTGCGAAACGCGCCTTAGCGCGAACAAGACAGCCTGAGGAAAATTGGATCGCAGTTTGACCAGAAAAAAAGGCCCTCGAAAGGGCCTTGATTTCATGATTGGGAATTTCACGCGACTAGACTTTGCCTTTCCATGGGATGAGCCAGCTTTCCAGTTTGCGCATGCCTACTTCGATCGCAAAACCGATGATGCCGATCACGATGATACCGACGATAATGATATCTGTGAGCTGGAATTTCGATGCGGTCACGATCATCTTGCCAAGCCCGACGTTCGCGGCAACAAGCTCCGCCGCAACAACGGTTCCCCAACAGACACCCATTGCAACCCGCGCCCCTGTAAAGATGTCTGGTAACGAGTTTGGAACAATCACCTTGCTCAGGATTTGCCACTTAGACGCGCCCAGCGAGTAGGCAGCGTGAACCTTGGAAATCGCCACACCCGACACACCTGACCGGGCCGCGATAATCATGATCCATAGGGCAGCCAAGAAGAGCAGAACCACCTTTCCAAGCTCGCCGATGCCAAACCAGATGATGATCAACGGGATCAACGCAAGAGGTGGGATTGGGCGCATGAACTCAACGATGGGATCGAACCAGCCGCGCGCCCATCCGGTCAGGCCCATGGCGTAACCGATTGGCACACCGATCAGCGCACCGATGAAGAAGCCCAGCAACACCCGCTGCAAAGAGTAGCGTGTGTGCTCCCACAGGGTATAGCCCTGATAGCCCTCGACGTTCAGCCGGATGAAGCGATTGAACACAACCTCAGGTGCGGGCAGATAAAGACGTGCCATCCGCAATCCTGTTGCCGGCGCAAATGTGGGGGTGCCCTTGTCTGTCAGACCAACCTCGCCTTCGGGCACAGAGAACTTTTGCCCCGGCTCAACGGGCTGCCCGTTGATCGCAACAATGGTGGAGCCATCGCTCTTGGACACCTCATCGTTTTGCCAGACGTTGATAACCTTGAAGCCATAGCGCGCAACCGTGAGGCTATCGTTCTTGGCAAATCCTTCACCGGGCTCAATTTCGACAGCTGGAGGTTCGCGGCCGGGATTGCCCTCTGCATCCAAGGTTTGCTGAATGTCTTCGCGGTAGACCCGCATTGTGACCGTCGCGTCATCCGTGGTGCCGTCTTCCAGCTGCGCCGTGTAGGTGAACGTCATGTCACCTGAAAACGGACCGGGAAACTTAGGGAGCGGAATGGCCGAGTTGGTGAAGGCCACCCAAAGCCAAAACACGGTGATCACCGAGACAACAGACGCGACACGGTTCGCTGTGATCGCGCTCTCATCGCCGAACGTCACGGTCTTCAGCTTGTTGAAGCCCTTCTTCTCGAAGGCGCTTTTGAACAGGCGTTTCGCAATCACAAATGAGCCGAAAAAGGCGCCCAAATAGAGGGCAAGTACGAGAATACCGGTCATGCGCTTTCCTCCGTCCGGCCCATGATTTCTTCTTCCATGTTCCAGATCATTTCGAGAATTTCTTCGCGGGTCGATGAGTAGTCTTTGTGCTTTTTGACTTCGCGCAGATCAGCGCCAACCCCGAGGTCCGCGAACGGCAAACGATACTCTTTGTGGACGCGACCTGGGCGGGGCGCCATGACAAGCAAGCGTTCGCCCAACAACAAAGCCTCTTCCACCGAGTGGGTAATCAGGATGATCGTTTTGCCGGTTTCTTTCCACAGATCCAGCACAAGGCTTTGCATCTTTTCCCGTGTCAGCGCGTCCAAGGCACCCAGCGGCTCGTCCATCAAGATCACGTCCGGGTCATTGGCAAGGCAGCGGGCCAAGGCCACACGCTGCTGCATGCCGCCAGACAGCTCATAGATCGCTTTCTCCTTGAAGTCCTGAAGGCCGACGACCTCGAGAAGATGTTCGACCTTCTCTTTGCTTTCGGCCCGGCTCACGCCCTTCATATCAGGGCCAAAAGAGACGTTGTCGCGGACGTTCATCCACTCAAAAAGCGCGCCTTGCTGAAACACCATCCCGCGTTCGGGGCTGGGGCCGTCGACGACCTGATCATTCAGAATGATCCGGCCTTCGGTGGGGGCCAGAAAACCAGCGACAATATTGAGGAGCGTTGTCTTACCGCAGCCCGAGGGACCAAGAACGCTCATGAGTTCACCGGATTTGATATCCAGCGTCACGTTCTGCAAAGCCTGAACATGCCCGCCATTGGGCAGGTCAAACCGCATCGAAATGTCATCTATAAGAAGCCCGGACACTTGGTTCCCCCTCTTGTCTGGGTGCGCGCCTGCTGGCTGGCAGGCGAAAAAGAGAACGGGCCACCTGCAGGCGGCCCGTCCTTTTACGTGACTTAGTTGGACAGAGGTCCGGTGTTCACGTTGTCCTCATAAGAGGCTTTGGCTGCGTCGATGGAACCGGCTGCCACGAAGACGTCTGCAACGCCTTTCATGAATTCTGCCGCGTTGCCGCCCATCCATGCTTCGGACAGCTGCTCTTCCACTGTCGGGAACACGAATGTGGACAGTGTGGAGGCTGCGTCTTCTTCAGACATACCCGCGTCCTGCGCGATCACTGGCAGCATTTTCGCGTGGTTGGATTCATCCGCCCACATCGCGTTTGCGTTCGCTGTCACTTCGAGGAACTTTGCAACCATGTCGCTGTTCTCGGCCACGAAGGCTGTCGGCGCTGTTGTTGCGTCGAACACCAGGATGCCCAGCTCGGTCTTTTCTGCACCTGTCAGGAGCACGTTACCGGAATCGAGCATACGGCGCAGAGCACCTCCCCAACCGCAAGCCATGTCCACAGCGCCTTGGCTCAGAGCAGCTTCGCCCTCGGCAGGTGCCATGTCGACTACTTCCAGGCTGCCGACGTCAACACCGAAGTGGTCCATCTGCTTGAGGAAGCCGTAGTGCGCAGCAGTTCCGAGTGGAACAGCAACTTTCTTGCCTGCCAACTCAGCTGCGCTGTCTTTGTCAATCTCGAGGTCTGCACGCACAACGCAGTTGTCGTTGTCAGCATAGGACACAGCAACGTCAACAACCTGAAGGTCCTGACCTGCGGAGGTTGCAACAACGAAGGGCGGAATACCCTGAGAGACTGACAGCTGAACGTCACCAGAGGCCATCGCTGCGGACATCGCTGTTCCTGTGTCGAAGCTGACCCAGTTGATTTTTGTGCCCATTGCTTCTTCGTACATGCCGGTTTCTTTGGCAAACTGGAACGGCATCGGCCACTCCAAGAAGTAGGCAACAGTGATTTCGCCGTGGCCGTCTGCCATGGCGGAGGTTGTGGACAGTGCTGCGGCAACGCCGAGGACCGTTCCCAGGATAGTAGATTTCATTGTGTTCTCCCTAGTAGTTAAGTCACGCCTGCATGGAGTTGAAACTCCACATGGCGAAACTCTTTTTTTATCACGTAACAAGAGTGGATAAGTCGGCTTGTTCGTCAATTGTTTTCTTCGCAGTAAGCCTCATACATCCGAACGATACGTTCAAGCGCGCTCCGCTCATGCGATGTGCGTGAACTCCTGCTGTCATACACCTTTAGCCCCCCGAATCGATCAGTCCAGTTTGAGCTTGTGATCAGTCCACTTTGGCCGTGGGTTGATTTGGGTGGTGTGCGTCGAAGCTGAAAGGCACAAAATCGCTGACACCACACGCCGTTGCCTATTGCTTTCAGACTTCGGTGTTTGTCCACCGATAGAAGGGCACGCATCAACGTCGTTCATCGAACACGCGATTACCCCTCTTGCTATCGCTTCGTCGCCTCTACGACCAATTGATCTATTGCGCTCGGTCCGCCCTTTGTTGCGAGTACGACCTCGCGACATGGCGCGTCATCAATCTGCGTCGCCTGCAGGCCAGCAATATCTTCCAGTGCCCGCCACTTCGGCAGTACCGCGCGGCCGAGGCCAGATGCGGCAAGGACGGCGATGCTTTGTGGGTCATCCATTTCGCAGACGATCTTCACATTAGGTATCGCGTTGGCGATCCACTTCCAAGCCAACCGTCCACAACATGTCGACCGGTCATAGAGGATCAGGCCTTCCGGACTATCAGCCTGATCTGACGCGACCATGACGAAGGGTTGAGCAGCGATGGGTGTCATCTGGATTGACTTGGGGCCGCCACTAGGCGGACGAACGACGATCGCCGCGTCGGTCTCATCGGCTTCCAGACTGCGAAGTAGCGACCGCGAGTCGCCCGGTGTGATGGTGAGCGCACATTCAGGCGCCCGATCCGCCAAGTGGCTTACGATGTTGGTTGCGTGGTCGGCCAGCGCCGTCGCGATCGAACTTAGCCGGTAGGGTCCGCTTAGGCCCGAGGCATCCAAGTCCGAGGTAAGCCGCCGCGTGTCCTCAACAATCCGCTGTAGACGCGGCACCATCCTCTGTGCCGCGGCAGTCGGTCTGACCGTTTGTCCCACCCGCTCGATAAGGCGGGTTCCAAACATGCGTTCCAGCGCTTGCATCCTCTGCGCAAGGGCCGCCGCGGTGAGGCCCTGTCGGCGCGCCGCAGCGGCAAGCGACCCCTCCTCGATCACGGTAAGGAGGCTTTGCGCAAAACGGGTATCCATGACAAAAGCTTTCCTTTGGTTTGAAGCTGTCGGAACTTGTTATTCCAATTGTCCTTGCAATGGTAGCTGTGTGGCATCGAAAAGGAGTATCGCATGTCGCTGTCGACGAACCACGCTTCCAAACAAGCACTCGTCATACCCTTCCTGACCAGAGCAGGCGCGGTGGAACGCGATCTTTGGATCGCCGCTTTGACGCCCTTGATGCAACCGCATGTGGTCAAGCCGTTGGCAGACCTGACGCCGCAGGAGCGGCGGGTTGCCCGAGTGGCGATCGTCGCCAATCCCGATCCAGCCGAGGTGGCGGAGCTTACGAACCTTGAATGGATCCAGAGTCTTTGGGCCGGGGTCGAGCGCCTCGTTGTCAGCCTTCCCACCGAAGTAGGCATCGCCCGCCTGGTCGATCCGGATCTCGCACGGACCATGGCAGAGGCGGTGTTGGCTTGGACGCTTTACCTCCATCGCGATATGCCCGCCTATCGCAGGCAGCAAACCAAGGGCCTTTGGAACCAGCGCGACTATCGGCCTGCTCGAGACATTGGCGTGGGTGTTCTGGGTCTTGGCGCACTCGGCCGCGAGGCCACCGCAATCCTTTCCCGGCACGGCTATCGGACGATGGGCTGGGCTCGGAGCGCGCGCGACATACCCGGGGTGGAGACGTTCCATGGCGATGTCGGGCTAAATGCAATGCTTGCCCAGACCGATATCGCGGTGGTCCTCCTGCCGCTGACCGACCAGACGCGGGGTTTATTGAACAAAACACGGCTGGGCCGGATGCGGCCGCAGGCTGAGGTCATCAACTTTGGGCGTGGGTCCGTGATCCCGGTCGATGACCTGATCGAAACCTTGGACGAAGGTCACATTTCCCATGCCGTTCTGGACGTCTTCGAGCGGGAGCCGCTGCCTTCGGACGATCCGCTTTGGACCCGTTCCGATATCACGATCCTGCCCCATATCTCCGCGCCCACAGGACGCGGGAGCGCCGCCGCCATCGCAGCCACCGCTATCCACGATTTCTACCGAACAGGGTCAACGCCTGACCTGATTGACCGCGCGCGTGGCTACTGACACCTCAAAGGATTACAGCATGACTATTCACGACACTTTCGCCGCCATGCAGAGTGGTGCAGCACCGGGTCAGGAGATCCGTGCAGGAACGGAGATGCCTATCGAGGCAATCGGCGAGGCGCTAACCGGCACACCTGTCGACTTCTCCCACGGAGATGTGGACGCCCACCAACCGATCCCTGGCGCGAGAGATGCGTGGCTTGAAGGCTTCGCGGCAGGGGGGCGGCAAGCCTATACCGAATATCGCGGTGATGTGGACTTGCGGCAGAAGCTAGCTTTGCATCTGGCCGCTTTCACCGGAGCGCCCGTTGATGGGGTGAACGGCCTTATTCTGACCCCCGGCACCCAAGGGGCGCTGTTTCTTGCGATGGGGGCCTGCGTCACGCGCGGCACGAAGATCGCTGTGCTGGAGCCCGACTACTTCGCCAACCGGAAGATAGCCGTCTTTCTCGGCGGCGAGGTTGTGTCGGTCCCGTTCTTATACGGTTCTAGTGCCAAAAGTGCGGGGCAAGGGAACGGCCCCGACCTTGTAGCCCTGGAATCCGCCTTTGAGGCTGGAACCAAGGTGTTGATCTATTCGACGCCCAACAATCCAACAGGTGCCATCACTGGCGGGGACGTGACCCAGCAAATTGGTGTTCTTGCGGCGCGCCATGGGGTCACAGTGATCGTCGACCAACTCTATTCCCGAATGCTGTATCCTGGCGAGACAATCCCTCATCTGCGGGCGATGAGCACAAGGCCCAAGCAGATGATGACGGTGATGGGGCCCTCCAAGACAGAGTCCCTCAGCGGGTTTCGCCTTGGGGCGGCCTTCGGATCTGCCGAACTGATCGACCGCATGGAGAAATTGCAAGCCATCGTATCGCTGCGTGCGGCGGGCTACAGTCAAGCCGCACTCTCGACGTGGTTCGAGGAGCCCAAAGGCTGGATGGCCAAAAGGATCGAGGCGCACCGAGCTATTCGCGACGATCTGTTGCGGACCTTTCGCGAGGCCCAGTGGGAAGTAACGACACCGCAGGCGGGCAGCTATCTCTATCCCCGTCTCCCGAAGCTGTCAGTCGGTCTGAGCACATTCGTCCGGCTCTTGCGACTTCAAGCCAACGTCATTGTCACCCCAGGGACCGAGTTTGCACCCGGCGACACCGACCGCATCCGCTTGAACTTCTCGCAAGATCACGCGGCGGCCGTAGCAGCGGCCGATCGGATCGTTGCACTTGCGCGGAGGTACGCCGAATGAGGCGCGATCCCCGCCCACAGGGGCTCTACCGTGCGGCCAAACGGCATCAAAACCTGATCTGGACCGCGGGCATGACGCCGCGTGAAGGTGACGCGTTGATATTCCACGGAGCGATCGGCGCGGCAGACGATCCCGGGATGCACCGCGCGGCAGTCGAGCTTGCTGCCAGCAACGCGATCGCTGCAGCCGAGGGTCAGCTTGCGCCGAATGAGCTGCTGACCTGCATTCTTTCGATGACCGTCTTCATGGCTGCGGAACCTGGCTTCAAAGCCCACGCGGCCGTTGCTGATCACGCTTCACGCTTTATCGAAGACCGGCTCGGACCCGACGCAATCGGCACTCGCGCCGCTGTTGGCGTTGCGTCTCTTCCTGGCGATGCAGCGATTGAGATCTGCTTGGTGGCCAGCGCTGGCAACAAGATTGGATGAGGCTAGAAACCTTCGCGCCAATCGCGCACGAAACCACGTAAGCCCCCCCCCTGTCCCAAGGCCGATTGCAAGGCGCGACACCCTCAGCGCGACCGGAAACGCGAATGACGACGCGGTCAGTTGCGGCGTGCCCATTTGGCACACATTGTCCGTGTTGATCTACGAGACAGAGATCACAGCGATTATCCCAAAGATCATCGGACCCGCTAGCTGATGTAATTCCTGCTAGATTGGCCCTGATGTCAGATTACTCTTGTCGGCCACGTCCATCCCCTTTTGAGAACTCAAGCAAAATGCTTGGTAGGCGCCAAGATCATTCAGTTTTCGAGAAGTCCCAGAAGACGTTGTTCGGTCAATCGCAGGCCAGACCGTTCCCGAGGCGCGATATCAGGCGCGGGTGCCCCTGCAAGCGCGATGACGTCCGGATGGACGTAGCTGTTGCGTGCGATTGTAGGTGTATTGCGCAAAACCTTTGCGGCCGCATCGGCCATATCCTTGATCGTCGCCTCGCCAGTAAGCGCCACCTCTAGCGCGGCGCATGACCCAGCCCAGGTGCGAAAGGTCTTGGCGGTGATCCCCGCGTCCAGCCCGCCTGCTTCGCTGATATAGCTGTTGAGCGCCTCAGAGCTTAGAGTTTGAGCGATACCATCGTCATCGACCCACGACAAAAGGGTCGCCCCCGGCAGGTCATTGATTTTGCCCAAGACGCGCGCAAGCTTTGCATCGCTCAGCTTGCGTCGCACCTGCTGCCCGCCTTTCGCGCGATAGCGCAAGTCAATCGCATTCTTCGCCAACGAGACGTGCTTGTTGCGCAGCGTCAACGCGCCATATGTCCCGTTTTCCGCGGCATATTGCGGGCTACCGACACGCAGACCGGTCCGGTCAATCAACGTGACTGCGGCAGCCAGCGCGAACACCTTTTCGCCAACGGTTGCATCAAGGTCCTTTTGAACACGGCGTCTGATCCGTGGCAAAGCGGCCCCGAACCCAGCCAGTTGTTCAAATTTCACCTCTGCCTGTGCGCGCGTCCAGTCGGGGTGATACAGGTATTGTTTTCGGCCCTTGGCATCGCGCCCTGTTGCACGCAGATGACCATTTTCGATCGGTGACATCCATACGTCGACATAAGCCGGCGGCACGGCCAGTTGCGCAAGGCGGTCCCGTTCTAACTGGTCCGTGATCAATTGCCCATCTGGATCGAAATAGGAAAAGCCCCTGCCCCTTGGTTTTCGCAAGATGCCGGGTTCACTGTCGGGGTAATATGTCAGCCCAGGCGCATTCACGCCTTGCTCACTTCTGACGCGAGTTTGAGGACCAATGTGCCGTCTTCTTGTTTGATCTCAAGGGCGGGATCATCATCAGAGCCATTGCGCGTCACCTCTGATCCTTTGATCGTGCGCGTGACCGATGTTGTGTTGATCTTTTCAACCTCACCCCCGGCGGTGCCGTTGCCCCACGCCCATTCAACTTTGTCGCCAGACTGAATGCTCATCGCCTCTCTCCACTTGATCTATTTGGCAGGCGCAACGCTTGGGGCGCAGAAGTGTTCCCACGCGTCGCGCCGCAGCCAGTGCATTTTCCAAGATCACAGCAGGCGGGAACGAACAGCGCCGCGCGCGGGTCGGTCCGGCGATTTCAACTCAAACAAGAGAACCCCATGAACAGCCTCAAACACGTCTACTTTGATCAATGGCAAGACGTATGGAGTGGCAGAGCTCTACGCCGAATTGGAAGCACAGACGCGTGACGCGGAAAGGGCAGACAACTTGAAAGCCGCGCAAACCTGAAGTGGGACGTTGAGCGTCATTGACACATAAAGAAGCCCGATCCAGGCAAACTGGTCCGGGCCTCTTTAGTCAATGTTGAGCACTTACTCTGCCGCGTATTGCATATTGCTTTCGTCGCTTTCGACCACTCGCAGTTCCGGGTTTTGGTGAACGAGTGTTCGCGTCGGGAACGGAATATTGATATCCGCCTCATCAAGCGCCTCTTTTACACGGCGCTTCATATCGGCCTGATACGCGAAATATTCCTCGGTATCGCACCACACGCGCACAAGAAAATCGACGCTACTGTTGCCCAGATTGTTCACCTGAATGAACGGTGCGGGATCGGCATGAGAGCGTTCGTCAGCCATAATTGTATCTTGGATCACTTGCTCTGCCTTAGCGAGATTGACACCGTAACCCACACCAAACGTCCACTCTGCCCGACGAGTCGGATATTCAGAGTAGTTTTTGATCTTGTTTCCCCAGACTTCAGAGTTTGGCACGATCACTTTGACATTCCCGATATTCGCGATCTCGGTATAGTTCAGCGTGATTTCCTTTACCGTACCCATCGTGCCGTCGACCTCGACGAAATCACCGATCTTGAGGGGTCTGAACAGGATGATCATGATCCCGGCCGCGACATTTGACAGTGTCCCTTGCAAGGCAAGGCCAACGGCCAGACCTGCCGCACCAATGACGGCCACGATTGACGTCGTTTCGACCCCGAAAGTGTTGAGGATAAACAGACAGGTAAATGCCAGCACGACATAACGCGCAATGTTGCCCAGAAAGCTGAACAGGGTGTTGTCCAGCGATGCGTGATTATCACCGATCTTGTGGATTTGCCGCCGCAAGAAACCAGCGACAGCAAAGCCCACGATCAGAATAAGTATGGCGGCGACGGTGTTGCCGAACAACGCGATCAACGTATCGAGTGTCAGATAGTCAGCCAGCGACTGCCCGCCATAGATCTCGGTCGTAAAAAGGCTTTCGCCCCAGTTCATGAGGTTTTCCATGCGAAAATCCGTATTGCTATTTCAGTCAGTCAGAAGCGTGAGAAGACGTCGGGCGGCGTGTCAGACATCGACCGCGCTTGCGCCTTCATTTTCTGACGCACCTCTGCGGGCGACATACTGACCGGTCCTTCCACCGTGCATGGATAGCGGAATGATGTATTCCCGCGCTGGATGTCGATGCGGCCTTCAAATGCCTCGGCGGCAGGGTTGTAGCGCAGGTTTCTGATCTGAACGCTCATGTTTCTCTCCTTCAAAGCTCGGGCCGCAGCGCGTGGCGCGACCAATTTGACAAGAAGAACGGCGCTTGGCGCAAATGGTTCCCCGTAAGCGGCAAACCAATATTTGGAGCAACTGGGATTTTCCGAATGTGTGAAAAGCGCGTCCGTGACGGGTGATTTGACAGAGGCCCGGCTAGCCCTTCAGCGCCTCGCGCATATCCGCAACGGCACCTTTGTCAGTGTCGCGCACCGTTTCATGCAATTCATCCAAGAGCGCCTGAGCGTGCTGAAGCGTCAGCGGATCGTCAAGGACGTAAGGCCTGCACTTGCCGAATGTCACCTCAAGCAAACGCGCGAACGTCAGGTGATGGAACGTTACGCGTGCGACAGAGGGCGGGCGCAAACCGTCGCGGTATGTCCCTGCAATCGTCAGTGCGGCTGCCATCCGGTTAAGGCAGTCAATCGCAGTGTAGGGATCGTTCAAACCGGGCGACAACGCGCGGGCAACCATCTCTACCAGCTGTTCCGCAAGAAAACTTGGATTCTGGTTTTCTGTGCGTCCGGACCCGACGGCAAAACACCCCAAGATGTGGCGGTGGTCGTCATCACTGAGGTCTTTGCCCCAAACGGAAATTACCGGCGTCTTTGATGTGACGAACCCCCCAAGTGGCACGTTCAACGCGACATGCCAGTCAGATGCCATTGCCAATTCGCTCAACTGGTCGAAATTTACTGTCTGGACGTAACCCGAGACGGCAGACGTGATGACCGTATCAGGGTCACGGTTAGGATGCCGGGTCCCGTTATCGGAATCGTTGTCCCGTTCGATCAGGTCAAGAATTTGCTTTTCCAACGCGGCGCCAATCCCCGCAGAAATGCGCGAAACATTGATCGTCTCTGGCACGTGATGGATGAAATAGATCAGCGTGAACACGCATAGCAATGTCAGGATCAAGGCCATGATCAAAGAGTATTGCGGCACGTATTCTGCGACGCCGCCATCTATTCCATCTTGCACCGAACGCAACACAACAAGGGCGTAGACAAAGGTGGAGATAAGGATGCCGAGGCTCCATTGATTGCCGCGGTCGCGCATGAAATTGCCGATCAATCTTGGACCAAAGTTGCCTGACGCAAACGAGACCGCAACCAGCGTCATTGAAAACATTACGCCAGTGACACCAATGATCGATTGGGCAATCACAGCAAGGGTGGATCGCGCGCCATCGGCCTGCGTATCCAAGAGCGTTTCAGGAAGCGGGAATGGCAGTCGCGTGCCACGCGCATCAATCCAGCCCATGAAAAATGCAAGCGTAAGCCCGACGAAGACAAGGATTGAAGGTAGAAACCAATAGCTTGCGCGAACGTCCTGAACCAGTTTGAGCAGGTAGGCACGCTTACCTGCAGGCAGTTGCGTCGGTCTGTTCATCTGCACGTATCAAAAGCCTTCACGTTTGTTGCAAGCACAATGCGCGGGAACGGAATGCGTTCCGGAGCATTAAGGGATGATTGCACATAACGGAGCAAACATGACAAATTTCAACACGCAGAACGCCAACCACGATCCTGTAGATGAAGCAGAAAAGCTATCGTCGAAGGAAATATTCGAGGTGATCCGCCGTGACGGTCATGAAGAACTTGCGCGGCCTTATGCATCGCTCTTTTGGTCTGGTATCGCAGCTGGTCTCATGATTTCGCTGTCCGTGTTGGGTGAGGCGATTTTCAGAACCTATCTGCCGGATGCGCCTTGGCGCTATTTGGTCGAGAACCTTGGATACAGCCTTGGTTTTCTTGTGGTCATTCTGGGCCGGATGCAGCTTTTTACCGAAAATACCATCACCACCGTTTTGCCGGTGATGCATGATCCGGTTTGGCCCATGTTCCGCCGAATGCTTTCACTTTGGATGATCGTATTGGGCGCCAATGTGATCGGTGCCATTCTGGCGGCGGCCGCTTTCGCATTTGGCAATTTCATCCCCGACGCGATGATCGCCGCCATTGCCCAACTTTCGGCCCATGCGACAGGTTTTGATCCCGAAGTCGCGTTCCAGCGTGCGATTCCCGCCGGTATTCTTGTCGCAGCGATTGTCTGGATGTTGCCGGGGTCAGATGGGTTTGGCTTTTTCGTCATTTTGACCTTCACTTGGCTTATAGCCGCGGGTGATTTCACACATATCGTCGCGGGCAGCGTTGAAATGGCATTCATGTTGCTCACCGGCGAACTAAGCATTGTGTCCGCGCTGACAGATTTCTTCTTGCCCGTGCTCGCAGGGAACGTTCTTGGTGGCACAGCGATCTTTGCCTTGTTGGCCTTCGGGCAGGTCCGAAAAGAGCTGAACTGACAAAAGCCGGGATTTATGGGAACGAATTCACATTGATCCGTGTTGGGCCCGTAACGAAACGATGAAATGGAGGTTTCAGTTATGGAATATGCTGGTTTTGGCGGTCTGATTATCCTCGCCCTGAATGTTTGGGCCATAGTGTCCATTATCGGGTCTGGTGCGTCGACGGGCAGCAAAGTGTTGTGGACCCTTCTGGTCCTCGTACTGCCGATCCTTGGCTTCATTGCCTGGCTTGTGGCCGGCCCGCGGTCTGCCACCGTCTCTGCCTAGGGATCGAAACGATGAAAGGGCGCACCTGAAAAGCTGCGCCCTTTTTTTATGGAGACATCAAGATGAAGAATTTCGACACTGAAAAGGATCACCGAACCAACTGGGCAGAGGACCGGACATTGCTGGCGAATGAACGCACGTTCGCCGCATGGATGCGGACAGGAATGGCTTGCGTTGCAATAGCGATTGGTTTGAAGGCCATTTTTGGTGCGACTGAACCAACCTGGATGGCCAAACTTGTAGCGGAATTTTTCATTGTCATTGCAATCGTCATTTTCTGCACGGCTGCTGCGCGGTCCCAGAAAGCGCAACGCCGCATCGAAGAGCATGATGCAACCGCCCAATCCCACGGCGCAATGATTGCGACGTCGGTCATGCTGGTAATCGGCACGGCATCGGCTGGTATCCTGCTTTGGATTTTATGACAAAAAAAGGCGCCACAAGGGCGCCTTTCTTTTGTTCAGTCACTCAGGACTTCCGCCGGACTTTCAGCCGCTGGGTTCGCAGGCTGATATGCAGTCCAGATCAAAAACCCACTGAAAAGCACGGCGACCCAGACAAGGGCGATGGTTATTCCAAAAAGTGGACCTTTGTGGCGACGCTTCTGGGCGTCGACATTTGTATTAGATGCGGACATTTCTGTCTCCTTTCATTCTATTTGTTCGCCCAACGCGCTCGCGCAGATTTCGTTCCTTCATCCGGGAACGTTCAACCAGCCAGCGCGTTAGATGCGGAGGGAGTTCGGAATGCGCACATCGGTAAACCAAGGCTGTCTAGTCATCGTGGCGATTGCGGCGGGCATTCTGCTTCTGCAGCAGACCAGCTATATTCTGGTCCCTGTTGTCGCCGCTTTGACACTTGGTATCGTGATGACGCCCGTATCGGACCTGTGGGACAGGTTACGCATTCCAAATGCCCCCGCTGCTTTCCTGACGATGCTCTTTGCTGTTGCAATCATCTTTGCGGTCATCCTGTTGATCGAGCCCTACGTGACATTGGCGATAGAACAGGCACCGATCATACGCGCGGAACTGCGCGATACCGTATTTGAAGCGCGACGTCTTTTGCGCGGGCTGGAAGCGATATCGGAAGACATGGCAACCGCGATCGAACCTGGCGCGGGTGCCGCAGGTGACGAAGACACAGTGACTGTTCCATCGTTGACCGACGCGCTATTCTACGCACCCCAATTCATGGCGCGCCTTTTGATCTTTGTTGGCACGCTCTACTTCTTTCTGCTGGTCCGGACGGACATCTACGATGGCCTGAGCCGGAACATCAAACCGCTCGCCAAATCCGACCTTAGGTTGGCCGCAAAACAAGTATCGCGATATGTTCTGACGATTGCGGCGATTAACGCAAGCTTTGGCGTCGTAATTGCTTTGGCCATGCAGATAATCGGGATGCCGACGCCTGTGATCTGGGGGATTTTGGCATGTCTGTTGAACTTCATGCTTTATCTGGGACCAGCAACACTCGCTGTCGCGTTGACGATCGCCGGGATCGTCGCATTCGATGGCGCTGCAAGCTTCTTGCCGGTGGCCATCTATGTCACATTGAATGCCATTGAGGCGCAATTTGTTACGCCCGCTCTTGTCGGGCGTAACCTGTCCGTGAACCCGTTGTTGGTGTTCCTGTCGCTTGTTTTCTGGCTTTGGATCTGGGGGCCGGTTGGTGGCATCATAGCAATCCCGATCCTGATCTGGACAATGACCGTCCTGCGCGGTGCTGCTGGTCAGACCATTTCGGCCGGGGCGCCCGGCAAATAGCGCGCGTCTTTCTGGCCAGCTTCGGCATCAAATGGAACAACAAAACCCTGGCGCTGTTCAGGATCGCAGGCAGAATTATTTGCCGCCAAGCCTGCCCATCCAGCGCGCGCGGTCCGCATAGCATAAAGCGCCTGATCTTCTGCGTGATTAAGCCAATGGTCAAAGCAGCGGGCCTTCAGCTTTGCCACTTCGGCCGGGGTTTGGGTCTGCACCCCGGTTTCTGTGTCCCAGTTCAGACTGCGACCGTTGATATTGGCCGACGAAACTATGCCTAACTTGGCATCAAAAATTGATACCTTCGCATGCAGGTAAATGATCGGAGAGCCGAACAGCGTCCCCCGATCATCCGTTTCCTTTGCACGGACAGGCCGAACAGGCGACCCCACGAACAGCCGCTCTCCAAAGGCCTGCTGAACGATGTCGATGCATTTTGCCTGCAAATGCTCGCCGAAACCGGTGTCGGATCCCCATGTGTCATTGAATGCGATCTCCTCCGGGGCCGCTGGCAAAAGCATAATCATATCAAGAGATGATTGTTCTTTTGCCCTCACCGCAAGTTGCTGGGCGAGCTCTTCGTCCCTGAAAAATTGGCTTTCAAAGTAGATCAGCTCTTCGGACTGGCGGATTGCATCGTGGTGTGCGGTCGCGATTTCACGAAAGATCGTTTTCGGCGACATCCGAAAAAGTGAAAAGCCGCGCCGCGCCGAAATGGTACGCAAAAGCTTTCTCGGGTGCGGCACATCACGCCCCAGCAGCGCATCCGTTAGCGTCAGCAGATGATCGCGCGCTTCTTTCGCGATGCTCCCATCAACGATCACTTGCACATCATGCCAAGTGCGAACAGCGCCCCGGTCGTGCTCTGGGGTGTCAAAGCGCCGGGCATTCAGGTCAAGTCCGCCGACATAAAGCCGCGCATCATCAAAAACGGCCATCTTCTGATGGTGCGACACAGGGAAAAGCGGTGGCGGTGGAAATTTGCGCGCTACAAGCTTGCCGCGCGTTTTTCTGACCAAGGGCGGGGCACATTCAAGCAGGCTCGCGTCGTCAATGCCTTCATCGTGCAGTTGGGAGATCTGCTTCCCAATCTCGTTGATGGTACGTGGCCATAAACCGACACGCGGCAACCACCCAACCCGGGCGGGATGCATCAGTGCAGTCACATTCAGGTTCTCAGGGTGGTCAGATGCTTCACCAGCCGCCAAAAGCGCCTTGATGCTTCGCCACGTCCCCAGATGCAGCCCAGTGCGGACGACAGGATCAAAGTCTGACAGGATCAGCCTTAGCCGGACGCCGCGATTCAACGTCGCCACAATAAGGTCAAACCACGTGTCACCATGTGTCTTTGCGCGGGTCGAATACAACGACGTCCAAGGATCAAATATCCGAAAACCCGCGACGATGTCGCATTTGGCATCTAGAAATTCTTCTTCAAGCCGTGGAAAGGCCTCAGCCGCAGTCACCAGGACGTCGAACCGCCGCGACTTGGACTTTTCGGTCAATAGTCCCGCGCCTCCGGCTCGAACTGCATGATCTCGAAATCCACTTGCAAGGTATATTGGCTGTCGGATTTTTCGGTCGTGATCTGCCCGCCCAATCGCAGGGCGAAAGACTTCATCAGTTCCTGCCCCATGCCTGAACTAGCGGCGTTGGGGGTTGGCCCAACGCTGTTTGTCATTTTGAACTGACAGTGTTGGCCATCTTGTTTCAGACTGACGGAAACTTCCGGTTCACCACCCTGCAAGGCACCTACATACTTCATGGCGTTGGTCATTGCCTCGGCCACCAAAAGTGAAAGCGGGACAGCCTGATCCGGGAACAACAACACGCGATCAACATCGGCGCTAATTTCAAGGTCAAGTTCTTCCACTTCGACCATCTCAGAGGAGTTATCGATGATCTCTCGGACGAGGGCGCCACTGTCGACCCTGCCCCCGACCGGTGATTGGTAAAGATCACGGTGGATGGTGGCGAGGCTGATCACCCGGTCTTGCAGACGTGACAGCACGGTGCGCGTTTCTTCGTGATCTGCGTTGCGGATTTGAATGTTCATGATCGAAGAGATCAATTGCAAGTTGTTCTTAACCCGATGATGTATCTCCTTGACCAGTACGCCTTGCTGTCGCAACGCGTCCTCCAATTCAGCCTCATCGCGCAAGAGCTGCTCGCTCATTTCTTGAAAACCATTTTCAAGTCGCTCGATCTCAATCGGCATCGTCACCGCATCATGGCTGAAATCAAAAACTGTTCGATCTTCAGCAAATCTTTCCATCCTGCGCCGCAGACTTGAAAGGTGCCGCAGGACAAGGGTGCGGATTGCAAGCATTGCGACACCCAGACTAGCGATCCACATCAACACCGGGAAAAGCGAAGGCGCGACAAGCGATCGCGTATCGGCAATCGAACGCCCGTCAACATCCCAGATCGCCATGACGGCAGCGGGGCTACCCTCGATCGTGACAATGCTGTACTTGCGTGTCTGGCCCGCGCCGTTCTGATCGCGAAAGACCTGAGCACGCCTTGTCGAAAGATCCTCCAAGGCGCGGCTTTCAGGCAATTCCATAGCAACCAAATCAATGCCTTGCCGTGATGTCAGGACCGCGCCATTTTCGTTGAAGGTTATCAGGTCAATAAGCCCCAACTCCTCCAGATGTTCCTCTGGATCGGGAAGCGTTCTGTGCGGGATCGAGACAGAAACAAAGCCGCCAAACTGGCCCGCATCAAAAAAGGGTTCAGATACGACGAAAACTGACTCTCTGCTTGCCGGTGCACTTTCATTTACGATGATCGTAGGCTGCTGCGCCGACATCGTTTCTTCAAATCTTTCAGTTTGGGACAGATCAAGCGGTGCATCCGCCGACGAACACGTAACAAGACCCGACAACGGCAAGACGCCGACAAAACTGAACTCTGAATTGCCGTTCACAAAATTCGACAGCACGCTAAAGCAGCGCGCGCTGTCGTTTTGCAATTCGGGCGCGATGGTGCCCATCAACCGCGCCGCCCCGACCGCGCGTTCGATCAGCACACGTTCCGCCGTCGCTGCGCGTTCCGTCAGACCCAGAAGCGCAAGACCCGCGCTACGATCCGCTTCTTGTGCAACCCTGTTGGTCTGCGCAATTGCAATCAGCCCCAAAGGAAGGATGGCAAGCGTCAACAGCACCAAAAGCTGGACGCTAAGCCGTTGATGCCACTTTTCTTTTGTCACGATGGAAGGTTCGGACTTTCAACCACTGCCATTGTGGCCGTATCGGTCATTTCCAAAGCATCATCGTCTTCAAGTTGCAGCATTTCAGTCAATTTGGCCCGCGCTCTATTTACGCGGCTTTTCATCGTGCCCGGTGCGACCCCACACATCACGGCCGCGTCGTCGTAAGTGAAGCCGTTAGCGCCCACAAGGATAAGCG
Source organism: Yoonia sp. R2331 (assembly GCF_041103235.1). Taxonomy (NCBI): domain Bacteria; kingdom Pseudomonadati; phylum Pseudomonadota; class Alphaproteobacteria; order Rhodobacterales; family Paracoccaceae; genus Cognatiyoonia; species Cognatiyoonia denitrificans. The sequence goes on from NZ_JBGCUN010000001.1 coordinate 2,347,680, forward strand.
CCTCTCGGTGTTCGTCTGCCAATTCTTCGAAGGCGCTTTTGAAATCCCTCATTTGAAGACGGCCGTCATGGTCAGGTTTGACCGACATCGCGTCCGAAAAGACATTGTCGACGTCAGCAACCTCTCGCTTCAGCTTCCGCCGTGACGAATAGAAGTTGTTGCGCAAAATGGTGAACAACCAAGCGCGCATGTTTGTCCCACGCTCAAATTTGTCCATGTTGGTCCAGGCCTTGAGAACCGTATCCTGCAGCATGTCGTCAGCGGTCGCGTTGTTGCGCGTCAAACTCAGTGCGAACGCGCGCAACGCCGGCAGGTGCGTCAGCAATTCATCCTTGGGATCAACGTCACTCATTTCTCGTCCTTCATCTCTTCGTCCTGCGCGCGCAGGACAGCCAAAAGGTCCAGAACTTCGTTCGGCATCTCGTTTTCTTGGTAGTCCGAAAAGACTTTCTTCAAGTTAAGCTCGAAGTACTTGTCGATCTTTTCTTGCTTAGGGCTATTCGACTTGGTCATGGGGCGAACCTTGTATTTTCCAAAAAAACACCATCTTGAACGGAACCAACTTAGGTTGAACGTGTTTCGTTCCATGAAAAAATCAAATGAGGGTCAAAAAATGACTGACACGCAAGCGGAGGTGACGTTCACCGACTTGTTGACTGCGGAACTTCCCTACCTAAGACGGTACGCACGCGCGCTGACAGGATCACAAACTCGCGGTGACAAGTACACAGTCGCCACGTTAGAGGCGATCCTCAAAGACCGAAGCGATTTTGAGAATGAAGACCCGATTAAAGTAAATCTTTTCAAATGCTTTCACGCAATTTGGGCATCATCTGGTCAGATTCTGGTAGAGCCGGATGACAGTTTACTGGCCAGGGCTCATGGGCTTCTTGCCCAACTGACTGCAAACTCGCGAGAAGCGCTCTTGTTGCGCACGATTGAGGAATTCAGCACAGCGAATATCGCAAAGATTATGCAAATCGAGCGTGACGATGTCGTCGATCTTATCAAGGCTGCGAACAAGGAACTGGCCCAAAACATCAAGGGCCGGGTGATGATTATTGAAGATGAACCAGTCATCGCGACTGATCTGACAGGGATCGTATCATCATTGGGCCACGACGTCACAGGTGTCGCGCGTACCCATACCGAGGCACTGGAATTGGGGCGCGAGCAACGGCCCGACCTGATCCTTGCCGATATTCAGCTTGCCGACAATTCGTCCGGGATTGATGCCGTGAATGACTTGCTGGAAACGATGGATGTGCCAGTCATCTTCATCACTGCATTTCCAGAGCGGCTGTTAACCGGCGACCGCCCTGAACCTGCATTTTTGATCTCCAAACCCTTCAAAGAGGCGCAGGTTCTGTCTGCAGTCAGTCAGGCCATGTTCTTTGCTTCTACGGCAACGCTAAGGGGCTAAGGCAGCATTGAATACGACTACAATCGTCGCCTGCGGCAAAGCAGCCACAAAGCAGCGGCCACAAAAGCGGGCGTTGCGGCCCCTTGTCGACCGGGTTGTGGACAGCGCTGAAGGCGAAACGGTGAACCTTCGCACAATTCTGCAATCTGTTGGTGACGACAGTTTTGCGCCTGTGCTGCTGCTTCCAGCCTTGGCGGTGGCGACGCCGCTCAGCGGGGTGCCGCTTTTCTCTGCGCTGATGGGCGCGACGATCTTTTTGATCTCGCTACAGATGATACTGCGCAGGGAAAGCCTTTGGTTGCCTCGCTGGCTGCTGGATCGTGCGGCCAAGGCTTCAGTCGTCAGATCTGCATTTTCAAAGCTGCGATCGCTGGCAGATTGGATTGATCGCAGAACCCAATCGCGGTTCAATCTTCTGTTTCATCGCCCACTGATCTTAATCCCGCAGCTTTTGTGCCTGATGTCCGGGGCTGTGATGCCGCTGTTGGAGTTTGTGCCGTTCTCTTCGTCCATCATAGGTGCGGGAGTCGCACTTCTTGCTTTTGGCCTGACAAGCCGGGACGGCCTTTTCCTGCTGCTCGGGCTCTTTCCCTATGCCGCAGTAGGCTTGATGATTTTCGCGGGCTCAGGTTGATCGAAAAGAAAATCCCCGCACCAGACGTTGCGGGGATTCTTCGTTATTTGGCGATCAGCGCGCGCAACATCCATGCGGCCTGCTCGTGAAACGCTGACCTTGCAGTCGCAAGATCCTCTGTGACCGGATCGTTTTGGTCCCCGGCCAGTTTGACCAAGGCATGCAGACGGTGCGCGATACGTTCATGATCATCGGCCAACGTCTGGCACATTTCGCCCGCTGAGGGCGCGGCCTTGCTGTCTTCGACAACAGCGCGATTGCGGATATCCGACATGGACATAGGGGCCATCTGACCGACCGCACGGATACGCTCGGCGATCTTATCAGCAGCAGCGAACATATCCTCATACTGACCTTCGGTCAGGTTGTGGATCGAGTAGAACAAAGGGCCCTCGACATTCCAGTGATAGGCATGCGTCTTGTAGGTCAGCATGTAGGTATCAGCCAGAACATCGGCGAGACCGCTCGCGATGGTTTCGGGTTCATGGACACCAGTCGCAATATCTTGCGGTTCGGCGACGACATTCAGTGCATGTGACATGTTATCTCCTTTCATCAGTGTTGGATTGAACGGCTTGTCAGCCACGCACGAAGTTGATGATCAGCGACACGACAAACAGCAGCAGGAAGATAACGAAAAGCACCTGCGCGATGCCGGCAGAGGCGGATGCAATGCCACCAAAGCCAAAAACGGCGGCGACAAGTGCAACCAGGAAAAAGACGAGTGCATAGTGTAGCATGGGTTGCTCCTTTGACTTGTTTTGCGCGACCTTTTTGGCCGCGCGCTCTGCAAAACAACAAGGAGCGCCGCAATTCGTTCCGGATTTTTCTATGCAACGATCTTTAGGCTCATGCGTTCGACGCGCATGGACGGGTTTATACACACAGCGACCACCAACGGGCTGTCACAAGTGACGCGCCATTCAACCGAAGGCCGGTGTCGACCTTTATGGATCGCCTTTATGTACGGCCTCAAACGACGGGTCGATAGCCGCGACAAGCATGTCATTGGTGAATGGCAGATCGACAAAGACCGCCGGAAAAGACGTCTTCTGCTCCGCGCCGATCAGGACGATATGACTGCCCCGCGTCGCTGCAGCCATAACCGCATCGTGCAAGTCGTTATCGCTGGCCACAAGTGTGGCACGCGCAAACACGGTCGTGCGCGGGCCACACATCTGGAATGCTTTGGCGACGTCGGCGAACGTGCCACCGGATACCTTTACGGCGTCAGGATATCGCGACGAAAGCAACCCGTTGAGGTCCAGCGCCACCACCGGATCCGGTTCGATCAAGATGAACTGATTTGGCATGAGAACCCCACGTTGTGCCGACATGCGGTAGCACACTGTAAAAATCGCCCGCATTAATCTATGACATAGCAAGGAGAGAATTTTTGGCCACAAAATGTGAAAACTGCCCGCTCCGTGGACGTGACCTGTTTATCCAAATGTCTGCTGATGATGTGACGACCATGCAGTCATTCAAAGTCGGCGAACTGGTCGTTGACGCAAAGACGCCGATCCTGCTGGAAGGTTCTAACAGTCCCCAACTTTACACAGTGCTGCAAGGCATGGGCCTGCGCTACAAGTTCCTGGTTGATGGGCAACGGCAGGTTGTGAATTTGGTGATGCCCGGCGATTTCGTCGGCCTGCAAGCCGGTGTGATGGGCGAGATGGGGCATTCCGTTGAAGCCACAACAAAAATGGTCCTCTGCGTATTTGATCGCAGGGCCTTTTGGCAGTTCTTCCGTGAAAACCCCGAAAGAGCCTTTTCGCTCACGTGGTTGGCCGCCGTAGAAGAACATTTTCTGGGCGATGCTTTGGCCACAATTGGTCAGCGCACGGCCTTGCAAGCAGTGTCCTGGGCACTTTGCAAAGTGTTTGTGCGTGGCCAAAAATTGGGTCTTGTGAACAACGGTGCCATGCCTTTGCCATACCGACAGCAGGACATTGCAGATGCGCTAGGTCTGTCTCTGGTTCATACCAACAAGATGCTGGCAAAGCTGAAATCCCGGCAACTTGCGCATTGGTCCGATGGCACGCTTCGGGTCAGTGATATCGCCCAACTCGCGCAGGTCGCGCGCCTCCCCGATTATGATATCCCGGCCCGTCCGCTTTTCTAAAACCTGAAAAAAAGCGGAACGATCCCGGCCCTATCGTGTTGTTTGAGCAGAACCACAAGATGGGAGAAAACGATGAAAACCATTTCCGTAATCACAGCCGTTTTGGCCGTCGTCGCAGTTGGTTTGGGTATCTATCTCGTTGATATCGAACAGACCGAAGAAGCGGCTTTGCCGGACGTTGATGTATCGGTCGAAGGTGGCAACCTGCCGGCATTCGATGCAGAGGTCGGCGACGTTGATGTCGGCACCGAAGAAATCACCTTGGACGTGCCAACAATCGACCTGCAAAGCCCCGAAGAACAGGCGTCTGAAGACAGCTAATCCGTAATGCAATGACCCGCCACATTTTGTGGTGGGTCAAAACCACGAAAGGAAACGCAATGACAAAGACCGCAGAAACCGCAAAACAAAACGGAAAATCTGATAGTGCCGCCGCATTTGCAGCCCAAGCAAATGAAGCGGTGGAAAAAGGTGTGGCTGCCGCACACGACACCGCAACGCAGGTTGCCGAACACGCCAGCGATGAATTGCGCAAGGTCACGGATGCCAGCACGAAATTTGTTCGTGAGAATCCCGGAACAGCTATTGCCGGGGCTGTGGGCATTGGTGTCTTGCTGGGCCTCGCGTTGCGTGGCCGCGACTGAACATTTCCAATCGACCACGGAAATGGCCGCTGCGATGCAAATCGCGCGGCCTTTTTCTTGTCTCTGCCCGGCGAAACTAGGGTGAGGCGGACGCCGTTGCGGTCAGATCGTATTGGGCGTTGCGCGTGATTGTCAGCTCGGCATTTGATACCGCCGGCGCTGTGTCGTCTGCACCGCCGCAAACGATTTGGCGTACGCCTGATCCATGCCCTTCCAGCAAGACGTCGGTGATCCGCGCGACCCGGCTGACGTGACAATCAACTGGCAGATCGGACAACTCTGAAAACCAAACAGCAGCCGGGTCGCCGTTGGGCAGCGCCGTCAAATCGCGGCCCTGCCGCCGATTGAAAAGTGCGGCCATCATGCTCGGTGAGATCGCGTTGCCAAATGGCCCGACAACGACGTTCGGCAAAGTCGTCAGATCAATGAGCGGTGCGGTGCGCGCCACTATATCCTGCAGCTTTTGACGCATCTCATCTGGGTCACCGCGAAGTTTAATCGCACCTTCGGCAAGATCGACAGAATCGGCGGTGACCAAAAGCGGTGCAGAGCCCTCTTTGCCCATCATTTCAATCAAGAACATTTGCACCTGCGTGACCGGAAGGTCGAACATGACATCCTTGATCTCACCTTTCAGTGCGGGATCATGGGCATGACCGACCGGTTGATCAATCAATTCGGAAACTTTCATGGATGTTCTCCAGTTCAACGAAAAAGGGCCAGCACGCGGCTGGCCCCTTTTGATTTCGTTTAAGCGGCGTCTTGGAAGCGGAAAACATGATGCACGCCGACATCGGGCGCAGCACCCCCTTCTGTCATGTTGGCCCGCAACAGTTTCAATCCAAGCAGGATCGCATTCGTTTCGGACGCCCAAACAGCGGCTTCACTTGGAACGAACTTCAATAGCCGAATTTTCGGATCCTGACGGCCGTTTTCAAACCAGGCACCGGCCAACGGGGTCCATATCTCATCCAGCTTGTCCGGATCGGTTTCAAAGCTGAGCCTTCCTTTCAGACTGGCCTGATAGTCCTCGCTGCTCGTCGCGAGCGTCAACATGCCATCTGCACCTGCACCTACGGCCATCGCAAGGTCAGTGTCCGCAGAGGTGATGAACCAGATCGCACCATCCTTGCGGTGGGCAAAATGGCTCATCGGTTGGGGATGTTGCCCGCTGTCAGGCACTGACAACATCACGATCCTTGACTGTTCAAGTTGCCGCCAAAGCTGATCAATTGCGTCGTCTTTTGTTTCGGTCTGACGGGCCATCGCTCAGCTCCCGTTGAACATGGCATCAAGTTCCTTTTCGACTTCCAGCTTGGCCTTGCCATACTTGCTGGTAATCAGTCCGACGAGCTGATCACGCTCACCTTTTGCTTCTTCCATTTCGTCATCGGTCAACTCGCCATAGCGTTCGCGCAGTTGGCCTTTGGCCTGTGTCCAATTGCCTTTGATTTGCTCCCAATTCATCATGTTCTCCTGTTCTGGTTGCGGTGTCGTTGGAAAAGCGCCGTAATTGGGGATGACACCGTTTCAATCCCCGTCAGCGTACAGCGCGGTGTCTTCAGACCGATGGTGCGCCCATCGGTAAAGTGTCGAGGCGCGAAACCTCGCGGCTCAGAATATCAACGTTCTTGCGATGGCTTTTGAACGCCACATCAAAGACATCGCCGACGATGGGAATGGTGCCAATCGCCAGATCACAAGCCGTATTCAACGCCATGCGGGCGAGCGCGTTCGCCCACTTTTCATATGTCGCAAGATCTGCGGGCATTCTACTTGCGGGCGATGACATAGACGGCGTGAACAATGCCCGGAACATAACCGAGCAAAGTCAGCAAGATGTTGATCCAAAAGTGTTTTGTCAGCCCCACCTCTAGAAATACGCCAAGCGGCGGAAGAATAACGGCGATGATGATGCGCAGCAGGTCCATTTGGGGATCCTCTTTGTTCCAGGTTGCCGCACCAACCCCCGATGGCTGTGATCGTTCCCAAAAATAAGACCGCAGCAATCTTTGCGCCGTTGGGAACGAACTGGCGAAACCTGCGTTAGATCACCGAACTTGAAAAACAGGAGATGCTCATGTCCAAGACATCCGATCTCAATAAATCCGTTTCGGACCATGCGTCCGATCTGGCCAAACAAGCGCAGGCCACGGCCAAGGCCGAAGCCACTGCCCGCGCTGCTGGCGTTAAGGATGCAGCCGCAGAAAATGTGCAGACTGCCGCTGATGCCGCACATGCCGCAGCGCAGGAATTCGACCCCAATGCGCCGCAAGCACAAGCCATCGGTCAGGTAGCAGATCACGTACAAGACATTGCCGATCGCATCCGCACCGCGGATCTGCAGCAGCTTGCGATGCAGGCCACAGATTTCGCCCGCCGCAACCCGCTGATGTTCATTGGTGGTGCAACATTGGCCGGCTTTGCCGCGGCGCGTTTCCTGAAGGCGCGTGACCCCAACCGAACGCCGGGCACTCTTGCCCGCGATCCTTGGGGACAAGGCCACGGTCACGACGCTGTCGCGGCACATATGAACGGAGGCCGTACCGATGGCTAAACATCCGTTGCAAGACACACCGTCACTTTTGGTTGAAAGCTTCCGTCAGTTTTCGTCGCTCGTTCAGGGTGAATTGAAACTGGCGCGCGCTGAGATGTCGCACATCGTCAGCCGTGCCGGCGTCGGCTTATTTTTGATTGCCTTGGCGATGCTGCTGGCACTGGTCGCGCTGAACGTTCTGGCAACAGCTGCGGTCGCACAGGTCGCGGCACTTGGTTTGTCGGTTGGACTGGCCGCCCTGTCCGTCGGGGCATTGCTGCTGTTCGCAGCTGTCGGTTTTGCGCTTGCTGGCCGGTCACGTCTGAGCGCAAGCGCGCTGACGCCTGATGTGACGGCTGAAAGCGTGCGCAAGGATATCCAAAAAATTCGGGAGGCTTCCCATGTCTAATCTGAAATCAATTTCCGAAGAGGTCGAAGCGTCACGCGACCGACTGACCCAAACACTCGGCGATCTGTCCGACACCGTCGACCCACAGGCTGTGTCTCAGGGCATGATGCAAACGGCAAACACGGTCAGCACCGACCTAGCCGAAAAAGGGTGGAACTTGCTGCGTGAAAATCCGGCGGGCGGTCTGCTGGCTGCAATCGGCGTCGCCTTGATGGCATCCGGTCCACGCCCACGTCCGGCAATTTCCCCGGAACCGGTTTTGCAACCGGCAGAGGAGGCGATGCAAGGTTTCGACGACCGCGTTGCAGCCGCGGATGCCGAACTGAAGGCTGACATGACCGGTCGTTATCAGGATATGCCGTCCGCCTCGCGGTTGCGCAAAACCTTGGATGCTGGCCTTGACCAATTGCCAAAACCGGCCAAGCGTCGCGTCGTTGCCGCCCGCAAATCCGCCCTTGCCGCTCAGGAAGCGGTCGAAAAGCGGGCCAAGCGGGTTGCGCGCCAGACAAGCGGGTTCATCCACGAGCAGCCATTGACTGCAGGTGCAATCGCCCTTGGCTTTGGGGTTTTGGCCGGCACGCTGTTGCCTCGAACGCGCCGCGAAGACGCAGCCTTGGGCGCACAACGCGATGCGTTGATGGCGGATGCGCGCGATGTCCTTGAAGAAGAACTCTTGAAGGCCAAGGCACGCGGCGAAGAACTGCTGTCGGCCAACCGGTCGCAGCCCGAAAACGCGGCCCTTCACAGTTGATCAGAAAAGGAGAACCAAAATGGACGGCGGAACTATCGTAATTTTGTTGGCAATCTTTACCTTGTTGGCGGTGGCTCCATTGGCCTTTATCAACATGCGCAAGACCAAAGAGCGCATGGATGATCCGACATCGACCAAATCAACGTTGGCTGCGGACAAGTCATCCACCGGCAAACCGGCCGACGTTTAGGGCCTCGCAGTCTTGGCGCTAGCAAAGCCGCTTTTGGGCCTTATCGCGCAACGCATAGAAAAGGGCCTCTAACAGAACAAACGTGGCCCCGCGCGGGATCATCCGATCAGCGATTGCATCAGGTGGCAGATCACGCCTGTTGCAATCATTCCGCACGATTGGGCGCTGCCACGTCAGAAACCCTTTCGCTTGCTCGCACTTCGCAACTCTGTCTGCCCCGCGGTCCAAAGGCGAAGCCACTCGGATGGTCGGTAAGTCGCAATGTTAGCCGTAGCGCCAAGTGAAAAGGCCGCCCAGCACGATCAACGCCGCACCAATCAGGACCGATGGCGAGGGAACGTCTGCAAAGACCGCCATGCCCGCGAGCGTCAGATAGATCACAAAGCTATAGCCAAAGGGGGCAAGCGCGCTTGCAGTCGCAAAGGCATGGGCGCGGGTCAAAGCCTCGTGCCCGGCCCAGGCAAAGGCTCCGATAGCGACCAAAAGCCCCCAAGCCATTGGTGTTGGCGGAGCAACCCATGCAAATGCGGCAAAGGGTGCCAGCGCCAGCGTGCCCAAAGCGCCGGTGTAGAATTGCAGCACGCCCGGTGTCACAACACCGGTTAGCTTGCGCGACAACACCTGATAAAGCGCGATGCCCATTGCGGGATAAAGCATCAGCACCGCGTACCAGTTGATTGGCACGCCAAAGGGCCAAAGGATCAGCAATGCGCCCGCCATGCCCAGCGCAATTGACACCAGATGTGCGCGCTTGATCTCTTCACCCAGCACCAGCCGCGCGAAAATGCAGATGAAGATGGGCGACAGATAGAGCAGCGCCGAAGTGACCGACAACGACAGCTGCCCCAGCGCCACGAAATTCGCCAAAGTTGCGGAAACCAGACAGAATGATCGCAACAAAACCAGACCTACGGTCGACGCATGCAGGCGGGTGGCCGGTTTGCCACGGATCATCCGCTCTGCCCCGGTGATCACAAAGTGTACAGCGTACCGCATGAACGCCAGCTGGAACACCACCAACCCGGCCCCGATCAGCCATTTGGTCGTGGTATCGACAAAGGAAAACAGCAGGTTCGCCAAGAGGACCAGCATGATCCCCCGGCCGTAGTTGAGGACCGGCGCAGGAGCGGCGGCGGCCTTAGCCACGTCCGTAATGTTTCAAGTAATGCTCCAGCAATTCCGGCACCAGCTTGTTACCCATCCCATCAGCAACCGCCTGGCGCATCATGGCAAGCGGCGCCTGCGCCATGACCGATGGGGCGCCCGCATCTTCGGCCATCTTTGCGTAATATCCGACATCCTTGCTCGCATTGGCGATGGAGAACGCCAGTTTTGAGGCGTCACCATCAAGCGCATAGGCCGACATGAATTCCATGAAAGGCGAACCGACAGGTCCAGCGCCGACCACATCCACCACCTTTTTGCGGTCGATCCCCACGATGTCGGCCATGGCAAAAGCCTCGGCCAGCAAGTTGGCGGTGGACTGGGCAAGAAAGTTGTTAATCAACTTGGTCGTGTGACCGCTGCCCAAAGCACCAAGATGAAAGACATTCTCGCCCAGGTCATCCAGCACAGGTTTCACGCGGGCAAATGCGGTTTCATCTCCGGCACACATCAGGTTCAACATGCCAATGCGGGCTTGCGCTGGTGTGCGCCCAATCGGAGCATCAAGGTAGGTGCCGCCTGCGACCGCAACCTCTTCCCCCAGTGTCCGGGTCGAGGCGGGCAGCGATGTGCCAAAGTCGATCACAATTGTCCCCGGTGTCATCCCCGCGATGACACCATCATCGCCGCGCATCCGTCCCTCGACATGGTCAGATGTGCCCATACACAGCATCACCACATCGCTTTGCGCGGCCACCTCGCGCGCGTTGGAAGCCTCGACCGCACCGCGCGCGATGGCCTTGTCGATCTCGGTCCGGTCGCGGTTGCCCAGAACGGTCAGCGCATAGCCCTTGTCCTGAAGCCGCGACACCATCGCCCCCCCCATCAGGCCCAATCCGATAAATCCGATTTTCATGCTGCTTCTCTCCGTCTGTTACATCACCGCGCCGATTTGCCACGGAACAAATTCATAATCGCCAAGGCCCTGCGCCTCGGACTTACTGGGCTGGCCAGAGGCCACGGCCAGGATCTGACCATAGATCGCGCGCCCCATTGCTGCGACGTCGACACCAGCCGACAGGATTTGGCCCGCGTCGATGTCCATGTCTTCTGACATGCGCTCGGCCATTGGGGTGTTGGTGGCGATCTTGATGGTGGGCGCAGGTTTTGACCCAAAGGCTGACCCGCGCCCGGTGGTAAAGCAGACGATCTGGCAGCCGCCCGCAATCTGGCCTGTGACGCTTGCCGGGTCATAGCCGGGGCTGTCCATGAACGTGAAACCGGCGCGGTCCACGATATCGGCGTATTTGTAGACCCCTGTCAGCGGCGTGGTGCCACCCTTGGCCGCTGCCCCCAGCGACTTTTCCAAGATCGTCGTCAGCCCACCGGCTTTGTTGCCGGGGCTCGGATTGTTATCCATCGAACCAAGATTGCGAGCGGTGTAATCTTCCCACCAGTGAATCAGGTCGATCAGGCGCTGGCCCGTGGCCACCTCTGCGGCGCGGGCGACCAACAGGTGCTCTGCCCCGTAAATTTCTGGCGTCTCGGCCAGCACACCTGTGCCGCCCTGCCCCACCAGCAGATCACAGGCATGGCCCAAGGCGGGGTTTGCCGTGACACCCGACCACGCGTCAGAGCCGCCGCATTGCAGCGCCACCTTGAGCCCGCTGACCGGACAGGGCGTGCGTGTGGCTTTGTTGGCCTCTGGCAGCATGGCTTCGATCTTGGCGATCCCCATCTCGACCGTACGGCGCAGACCCGCAACGTTCTGGATGTTCATTGTGTGGAAAAGTGGGCCGTGTTGCAGCCCGTAGGCTTCGAGCAGCCAGTCGATCTGGTTCATCTCGCACCCCAGCCCGACCATCAGCACACCGGCCAGATTGGGATGGCGGGCATAGCCCCACATCACGCGCTGCAGTGCCTCGAATCCATCGCCATCACCTGCCATGCCGCAGCCCGTGCCGTGCACAAAGGCCGCGACACCATCAACGTTGGGATAGGCCGCGAGCCGTTCGGGCGTGAAATGATCCGCAATCATCCGCGCCGCTGTGGCAGAGCAGTTCACCGAAGTGATAATGCCGATGTAGTTGCGCGTGCCGTAACGCCCGTTGCCCCGATCAAACCCCGCAAAGGTATCGGGCACCACAGGCACCGGGGCCGGCCGCAGATTGGTGCCAAAGGCGTAGTCTGCGCAAACAGAGGTAAAGTCGAGGTTGTGCGTATGCACATGGGCGCCCGCCGCAATGTAGGCGTTGGCGACACCGATGCCTTGGGCAAACTTGATCACCCGGTCACCGGCGGCAATGGCCCGCGTCGCCACCTTGTGGCCTGAGGGTACCGCATCAATCAGCCTCAGCCCATCAACGACTTGTCCCGCGCGCAGCCCCTGTCGCGCCACGGCGACATTGTCAGCCGGATCAAGCGTCAAAAGTTCCATTCAGGCGCAATACGGGCCGTCAGAGGGCCAACGATGCTGCGGGATATGCGCGCTGTGGGCCAGCTTGTGCCGCGCCTCTTTCCACATCTGATCCCAGATGCGCCAGTCGGTCAGTTGGGTATTCGGTGCCGCGCGGGATCGGGCCACAAAGCTGGGAAATTGGTCGCGCCCGGTGGATTGACCGGTGACGTTGTAGCGCAGATCAAACGACCAGCGGTAGCCGTCGGATGTGTTGGACAGGCTCGCGTGTGGCGTCAGCGGATGAAAGATCACTGCCCCGCCTGCGCGCACCGGCGTTGGTACAGGCGTGTCTTTGGGCAGGTAGGTATCGGTAATGGCTGTCTGGGTCAGGAGGCAATGCGGCAACATCTCGTCACGCATGCCCGGCTTGACCTGCAAGCAGCCATTTTCAACCGTGGCATCAGTAATCGCCAGCCAGACGGTCACCATCTCGGTCTGGTCGGCACTTTCCAGCGTCACACCGCGATCCTGGTGCCAACCGGTCGACACGATATGCGCGCGGACTTCGTCGCTTGGGACATTGCGCTCTGGCGGTTTGATCCGCACGTGCTGGATCGGGTTTGAGGTGATCTCGGGCCCGATCAGGCTTTCCACGATGTCGAGGATGTGGGGATGCGTCGCCATCTGGAAAACCGCCGGGCCGATGTGCATCGGTGTGGCGTCAGAAATGTCGGTGTGAGGCAGCGAAATATCCAACGGCTGATACCAGTCGAAACCACCGCGATAGGCCACGTCCAACTTGTCCCAGAACCCCATATCGGGCGTCGCAGCGGGCACTTTGCCCTCGGCGTGCCAGGCATCATAAAGCCGGTCCATCAGGGCGGCATATTCAGCCTCAATTGCGGTCAGTGTTCCGGGATCAATGACGTCTTCGATGACCAGATAGCCATCGCGCGCGAACTGGGCACGTTGGGTGTCGGTCAGCATCACATCCTCCTTTTTGTCAAAGCAGCAGTGTCACGATGTTGGGCCAAATCAGCAGCACAGACAACGCCAGAAGCTGCACGCCGATGAACGGCAGAAAGCCCTTGAAAATGTCGGTCAGCGAAATGTGTGGTGGTGCAACTGATTTCAGGTAGAAAGCCGCTGGACCAAAAGGCGGCGACAGGAAACTGACCTGCATATTCATGCAGAACACCACACCGAACCAGATCGAGACGTGCTGTGGTTCGAGTTGGCCCAGAAAGCCGATTTCTTCGATCGGCAAACGCTTCACGATGGGCAAAAAGACCGGGATAATCAGCAGCACGATCCCGACCCAATCCATGAAAGCCCCCATGAAAAGCAGGATCAGCATCATGGTCAGGATCACCAACATCGTCGGCATCTCAGAGCCCACGATCAGGTTGGCGATGTAGTTCGGCCCACCCGCCAACGTGTAGGCCCCCGCGAGGGCCGCGGCCCCGATGGTCACCCAGATGATCGTGCCGGTTGATTTCAACGTGCGCATCATCGCGTCCCACAGCAGGCCAACGCTCGCCTCGCCCCGGAACAGCGCAATGACGAAGACGGCAAAGGCACCCATGCCAGCCGCCTCGGTGATGCCGGTGATGCCGCCATAGATTGACCCCAGCACCACGCCGATCACAAGGATCGGCGGCACAAGGCCCTTACCATGTGACCAGCCCTGCATCGTGCGGGTGCGGCCAAAGACCACAAAGGCAAGGATCAAGCCAATGCCAAAGGCGATGCCCAGAGGCATCAGATGCTCTGGCGTGCCAAGCGCAATCGCATCTTCGCCCTCGTCCATGATGTTCTGACCGGTGACGGTGAAGAACAAGGCGCGCAGGAACAGAACAGCGGCCCCGCCCGCCAGCAAGAGCGACAGAAAGCCGCCAAACATGCCCAGCTTTTGTGGCCCCGTTGGATCACCTGGTTGTGGTTCGGGCAAAGGCGCATCTTCGGGGCGCAACTGCGTGCGGATCACGATGTAGGCGATGATCATCAGCGCCAGCATGAAGCCCGGCACAAAGGCCCCGGTAAACAGCGCCTTGATCGAGGTTTCGGTGATCAGCCCGTAGATGATCAGCACAATCGACGGTGGGATCATCGTGCCAAGCGAACCGCTGGCACAGATCGTCCCGATGGCAAGGTTCTGGTTGTAGCCCAACCGCAGCATTTGCGGCAACGCAATCAGGCCCAGCAGCACCACCTCGCCGCCGATAATGCCCGACATCGCGGCCATGATGACCGCCATAAGTGAGGTCACAATCGCAATGCCCCCGCGCGTGCGAGACAGCCAGAAATTCAGCGAGTTATACATCTCTTTGGCGATGCCGGACCGTTCCAGCAAGGCGGCCATGAAGATGAACAGCGGGACCGAGATCAGCACATATTCGGTCATCAGATCGAATATCTTCTGGGTCAGAATGTATAACGGCCCCGTCCCCGGCCTGCCGGTCAACATGCCTTCGCCAAAGGTCCAGGGCGCGGTCAGGATCGTCGGTTCGAACTTCAGAACCATGACCAGCAGCGCAAGCACCGCAGAGGCAAAGCCAAGCGGCATCCCGATGGCCAAAAGCACGATCATGCCCATGACCAGAATGAGTGAAATCGTCCCGATATCCATTACTCGACCCCGACGCTTTTCTTGATGGCCGCGATCTCATCCTCGTCGATGTCGTCGTGGCTGTATACTTCAGGATCAAGATCCCAATCGGCGATCAGGTTCGCCACGGACTGACAGGCAATCAGTACCAGCATAATCAGGATCATTGGCTGGATCGTCGCAGGGATCGGCGGATCAAACGCGGTGCCGAACATTTCCCACCGGTAAAGCTTGTTGATGAAAACCTGCTGGTAGCTGCCAAAAACGACGCCCGCAGCAAACAGCACGATCATTGCCGTGGACAGCACATCAAACAGTTTGCGCACCGGACGTGGCACCGCGTCATAAAGCAGCGAAATACGGATGTGGCAGCGTTGCTGCATCGCATAAAGGCCCGAGCACAGAAAAACGAAACCGGCGATCCAAAGGGTCAATTCATTGGCCCATTTCGTCGGGCGTTCGACGACATAGCGCAAGAACACCTCCCACAGCATCACGCAGGTCATGGCGATGATCATGATCATCGTGGCCCGCCCGATAAACAGCGCGAAACGGTCCCAACTGTGCCAGCGCTCAAATTCCATCGGGGCCACGACAATTGAACGGATGCCCAGAATGGCAAAGACCGGCATCAGCAAAAGTGCGGCCCAGTCGACGATATCTGCAAAGCCGCCGAACAGACCCGGCAGGGAATTCACTTCCTTGCGGGTGTGCAACTCAGAGATTTGCATGAACAGGCTTTCGTTCTCGGGCGTGAACCAGTCCAGAATGAACGCCGGAATGTGCCAGATCACCCAGCCCGCGCAAAGCAGGAACGCCGAGGGCCAAAGCCATTCTGCCAATCCGCCTGTTTGTTTCTCTGTCATGTCTGCCCCTCAACACCGCCCGTTGTGGCAAGCGGGACCCGACCTAGCGTGGCCGGGTCCCTGCCCTGTCGCGCAAAGCGGCAGGTTCACCCCGCCGCTTCAGATGTCATAGCATCTGCTTACTTCATCGCGCCAATATCGCGCAGGAAGTCGAGGTGCGAGTTCAGCAAGTTTTGGCTTTCCGGTGTTGTCGCGAAAGCTGTCCATGCGTCCTGCACAGCGGCACGGTAAACGGCCATGTCCTCTTCTGACCACTGATACATGTTCAGGCCCTGCTCTGCCAAAGCGACAGAGTTCTGGGCGTTCTTGACCTCGTTGATCGTGGTGTTCTTGAGGCCCAGCGCCTGCATGCCGATCTTCAGGATCGCCTGATGATGAGCAGGCATCGCGTCCCAGGCATCCTTGCGGCACGCCAGGTGGTCAGCCGGCATAGAGTGGAAACCGGGATAGTTGGTGTGCTCTGCGATGTCATAAAGTCCCAGACCGATATTGTTGGTCAGGTTCGCCGCGTCGGCCCCGTCAATGATGCCGGTTTCGAGTGCCGTGAAAATCTCATTGAAGTCCATCACGATGGGCGACGCACCAAGGTTTTCAAAGATCATGGTGATCACACCGGGGGGCGAACGGAATTTCCAGCCTTCCAGATCGGCCACACCTGCCAGCGGCTTGGTCGAGGACAGCGATTCAGGGCCCGGAATCCACCAGCCGACAAATTCCATGTCATAGGTGTTGTAAAGCTCGTTCAGCGCGTCATAGCCGCCACCATGCAGCAGCCATGCATACTGTTGATAGGGGTTGGCATAGCCGCCGGTCAGGTCACCGGTGAACTGGAATGCTGGGTTCTTACCAGTCTGGTAGGCGCCACCGGTCATGTCGCAGTCAAGAATACCCGTGGCAGCAGCGTCAAATGTCTCGGCCGACTTCACGACAGAGGATGCATAGAACATCTCGATCTGGATTTCGCCGTTGGACATCGCAGTGACGTCTTCGATGAATTCCGCTGCCATCTGACCGGACAAGGTTTCCTGGCTAAAGTGCGTCTGGATACGCAGGTTCGTGGTCTGTGCGGTTGCAGCTGCAGCCGTCATCGACAGCGCTGCGGCAGATCCGGCAAGTGTCAGTTTCTTCAAAATGGACATTGGTTCCTCCCTTGGTCCGTGTTGGCACGCCTTTTCGGCTTCTTATTTTGGTATGACCAAACTAGGTTGGGCATCATTTTTAGGCAATCAGAAAATTGGCTGCAAAATCCAGCCCGCTCAGACGCAGAATTGCCATATTTTCAATGTATTAAAGTGGTTACGGTGCAAGACGCACCGATGAGGCCCCGCAGTCGGCCTGTCAGAGGTATCTCGCATTGTAGGACAATACCGACTCACCCCCGGGGCAAGCAACGCAGCGGTCAGCGCCCCATCCATCCACCATCAACCACGAGGATCTCGCCGTTGACATAGTCAGATGCGGCTGACGCCAGAAAGACCGCCGGTCCTGCAAAGTCCTGCGGCGTACCCCATCGGCCCTGTGGGATACGGTCCAGGATCGACTGTGATCGCGCCGGATCATCCTGCAGGGCCTGAGTGTTGTCTGTTGCAATATAGCCCGGCGCGATGGCGTTCACGTTGACCCCATGCGGGGCCCATTCGTTTGCCAGCGCCTTGGTCAACTGCCCGATGCCGCCCTTGGATGCCGCATAGCCGGGCACAGTGATGCCGCCCTGAAACGTCAGCAAAGAGGCGGTAAAGATGATCTTGCCCGATCCGCGCGCCACCATGCCGCGCCCGACCTCGCGCGAGAGCACGAATTGCGACGACAGGTTCACGTCAATGACCTCATCCCACAGCGCATCTTCGTGCTCTGCCGCGGGTTTGCGTTTGATGGTGCCTGCGTTGTTCACAAGAATATCCGGCGCATGGCCGTCCGTTTCGAGTTGCGCCGCAAAGGCACGGACCGCCGCCCTGTCCGAAAAGTCGCAAGCATAGGCGGCAAAGCTGCGGCCTTTGGCGATCACGGCCTGTTCAACCGCACTGCCGACTGGCTCCAAACTGGCGCTGACCCCGATGATGTCGGCGCCTGCTTCGGCCAACGCCTCTGCCATGCCGCGCCCGATGCCGCGTTTGCAGCCGGTCACAAGCGCGGTCTTGCCGGTCAGGTCAAAAAGGTTCATGCCACATCCCCCACTTTAATCAGGCTTTTCAGTGCCGTGGGGCTGCTATCGAGCGACTCAAAGGCGGCCTGAATCTGGCTCAGCGGGCTGACATCGGTGATGACCGTGTCAGCATCCACCGCACCTGATGCGACAAGTGCGATGGCCTTGTCATAGTCGACGGGCTCATAAACCCGCACGCCCAGCAACTTCAATTCGCGCCAGAAGAACTGAAACAGATCAATCGCGGGCTTTTGGGCATGGATTGCAACCATCACGATCCGCCCGCGCGTCGCGGCGCAGGCCGTCATTGCATCAACACCGGGCTGGGTGCCTGACACTTCGAACACGACATCGGCCCCCTTGCCTGCAGTACGGTCATGAACCGCCGCCGCCAGATCGACCTCTTTGGGGTTCAACGTGGCAAAGCCCAGCTTTTCCGCAATCGCGAGCCTTGCGGGGTTCACCTCGGACACGACGACCTTGCCGCCTGCGTCACGCGCGACCATCGCGCAAAGGATCCCAATCGGGCCGCCGCCGATCACCAGAACATCCTCGTCCGGCAGCAAATCGGCCATGCGCACGTCATGACACGCGACCGCTACCGGTTCGATCAGGGCCGCGTGGTCAAGGCGCATGTCATCGGGCAGCGCGTGGACCGTGTGCGCAGGCACCGTCCAGATCTCTTGCATGGCCCCGTCGGTATCAAGCCCCAGAAACTTCAGCTTGTGACAGATATGCTGATGCCCCGCCTTGCAAGCAGGACACGCACCGCAGTGGTCCAGTGGCCGCACAACAACCTTTTGACCCACGGCAATGTCCGCGACCCCGGCACCGACAGCGGCAACAACGCCCGACATCTCGTGCCCGATAATCCGGTTCAGCCCGACGCGCGCGTCCATATTGCCGTGGTAGACATGCAGGTCCGTCCCGCAGATGCCGCAATATGCGGTCCGGATCGAGACTTCGCCCGGTCCGGCAGTCTGCGCCGTGGTGGATTCGACAACGAAGGACCGATCGCCTCGGTAGAATGCGGCTTGGATGGTGTCAGACATGTTGGTTCCTCAGGTTCCGTTCATTGTAGCATGGGCAGCGGACAGCTTGCCCCAATCGAAAGTTACACCGATGCCGGGGGTATCCGGGGCGATGGTCAGATGGTCTTGGACCTGCAAGGGCCGGGTCGTGTATTGATCTATCGGAAAGCTGTGCACCTCGAGCCATCCGGCATGAGGCTGCGCAGACATCAGGCTGACATGCAATTCCTGCATCCCGTGACTGCAGACCGGGATACCATGTCGCTGCGCCAGTTCCGCCACCTGCAGCCATCCGGTGATCCCGCCGCAGTTTGAGGCGTCAGGCTGAATGAAACTGAGTTTCGCATCGCGGAACGCATACTGAAATTCATGGATCGTGTGCAGATTTTCACCCATCGCAAGCGGCACGCCAGTGGCCTCTGCGATCTGTCCGTAACCGTGATAATCGTCCGGAATCGTCGGCTCCTCGAACCACAGCACATCCTGATCCGCAAAGGCCCGTGCCGCTTCTATCGCCTGCGGGACGGACATGGAATAATTGGCATCCACCATAAAGGCGCGATCTGGCCCCAGCACTTCGCGAATTTTTGCGGCGCGGGCGATGTCGGTGGCAAGCTCTGGCTGGCCCACCTTGATCTTTACGCCATTGTACCCGGCGTCCAAATAGCCTTCGGTCTGCTGCACCAACCGGTCGAGCGAGAAGTTCAAGTCGATCCCACCGCAATAGGCCCGGCACCGGTCCGCGGCCCCGCCCGCCATCTTCCAAAGCGGCTGCCCCGCCGCCTTGCCTGCGATGTCCCACAGCGCAATATCGACCGCCGAGATGGCAAAGGATGCAATCCCGCCACGGGCCACATAATGCACATGCCACTGCATCCCATCATAAAGCCCCGCAATATCCGCCGCATCACGGCCCATCAAAAACGGGGCAAGGTCGTGTTTGACCATTGCTGCAATCGCCCGCCCGCCCTTGCCGCCGGTATAGGTATAACCGGTGCCAACCCCGCCGTCGGCGGTGAAAATGGTGACCGTCACCAGTTCAAAGTGCGTATGATCCCCATGCTTGGCATCCGTCAAAACCTCGGCCAATGGCACGTCAAACAGACGGACATCGATCTTGTCAATTTTCGACATGCAGCCTCTGATCGCGATGATGGCGGATTGCCGTTTGGTATGACAAGAATGATTTCAGGCGTCCAGTTACTTTATTGGAATTGTCACTTTGGCCCGTTTCTGACAGTTTTGGTTATACGAAATTCCATTCTCGCCGAGTCGCCGCTGCTCGCAATCCGGGGGACATGATGTGACGACGTCTGCCAGTGACCCAAGACCGCGCGCTGCCGATCAACTGGTGCGGACGATCGAGCAACAGATCCTTGACGGGGCCATGGAGGCTGGCCAACCGCTGCCCCCCGAACGCGAAATTGTGCAGGATCATGGGGTCAGCCGCACCGTGGTCCGCGAAGCGGTGCGCATCCTTGCCAGCAAGGGGTTGATCACCGCGCGCCCCGGCTTTCGCCCCGTGGTCGCGAAACCGGGGTATGACGCCGCTGTCACCGTGGTCGGTAGCATCGTCACCCAATTGCTGGGGCAGCCGGGCGGTGTACGCAACCTTTTCGACCTTCGCATTCGGATGGAGGCATCACTGGCGCGCGATGCCGCACGCGACGCAACATCCGCCGACATTGAGCGGCTTGAAGCAGCGCTAGAGGCCAATCACGCCGCGATCCCGGATTCCGCGCAGTTCTATGCCACCGATACTGCCTTTCACGGGGTGCTTTACGACATGCCCGGCAATCCGGTGCTGCCAGCAATCCACCGCGCCTATACCGATTGGCTGTCTCAGCATTGGACCAAAATGCCCCGTATGCCGGGGCGGAACCAGACCAACTATGAATCGCACAAGGCGATATTCGAAGCGATCCTGCGCCGCGATTCCGACCGGGCAGAGGCGGCCATCCGGCGCCACCTTGATTTCGCTTGGGATCAGGTCAGCAGCACGTTCGAGGAACTTTAGGATGACCACGCCACCGGTCCGGGTATGGCCGCAAGCCATACGCTTGCAGGCCGCGCTGCGGCTTATCGGGGCACAACGGGGCGCAATCGTACTTGGATAAGGGGACAGGCACATGAAATGCGGCGTCATAGGATTGGGTGACATGGGCTCTGGCCTTGCCAAAAACCTGCTGGCTGCGGGATTTGAGACATGGGGCCTTGATTTGGACCCTGCCCGGACAGAAACGTTTCGCGCCATGGGCGGACGGGTCGCGCAGAGTCCCGCAGAGGTCGGCACACAGTGTGATGCGGTTTTTGTCATGGTCATGAACGGGGATCAGGCCCGCGCCGTCATACTGGGCGCGGATGGTTTGGTGCCACAGATGTCCGCAGGCAGTGCCGTGATCCTGTCGGCCACGATCAAACCGCACGAGGCGCGCGCGCTTGGTGCTGACATGGCCGACAGCGGTGTGCATTTGATCGACACGCCGGTCTCCGGTGGGTTTCCCGGCGCACAGGGTGGCACGCTCACGATGATGGCTGCGGCACCGGATGCTGTGCTGGACCAATTCGCCCCGGTGATGCAGGCGGTTTCGGCCAATATCCACCGCGTTGGCACCCGCCCCGGCGATGGGCAAACCGTCAAGGCCTGCCTGCAATCGCTGATCGGCGCGCAATTCTCGGCCACCTTCGAGGCCGCCGCATTGGCGGCAAAAGCGGGCGTTTCAGGACAGGTCCTGTTCGACGTTTTCTCGACCTCTTCTGCGGGGTGCGGCGTAGTCAACAACGCGCTGGAAAAGATCATTGATCGCCAGTTTTCCGGCACCGGCAGCAGCATCCACACGATGCACAAAGACCTGACAATCTCGATGGGGCTGGGCGAAGAACTGGGCGTGCCGCTGCACACCGCGGCCGCCGCGATGCAGATTTTCCACGCGGGCCGCACCAAATACCCCGATGGCGACAACTGGGTCTGCACCCGCGTCATCGAAGAGATTGTGGGCGCAGAACTGCATCGGGACGGCAGCAAATGAAACTCGGTGTGATCTGCGACGGCATCAGCCGCGATCTGGCCCATGCCGTTGATGTGATGGACGAATTCGGGCTGGACTATGCCGAGCTACAGTTTGTCGGCGATACCGAAGTGGGGGACCACAGCGCGCAGGAAGTCCGGGCCATCAACCAGCTTTTGCGCGACCGGGGCAAGCCCGTGTCTTGCCTGTCACGCCATGTCTTTGCTGGGCTCACGACCGTCAACGTGGCCGGTGATGCCGACCACACGCGCCATATGGACGCGCTGAAGCGGGTGATCGAGATGGCCCATATCGTCGGCAGCCCGCTCGTCCGCATCATGACCAACAAAAAGGAACAAATCCTGTGGGGGCATGGCGGCGCGGAAACGTGGAACGTCGCACACGGCGCATGGGACAAGACCCTGCCCCTGATTGCGCCCGCTGTCGCGCTTGCCCGCGCCGAAGGCGTCACACTGGTGGTGGAAACGGGCAATGGCACCATGGTCAATTCCAACTACACTGCGCGCAAACTGATCGACGATCTGGATGCAAAGGACGTATTGAACGTGCTTTGGGACCCCGCCAACAACTGCTGGTGCCACGAAACGGCCTTTCCCGATGGCTATGACGCGGTCAAAGACGGCTATCTGGGCCATGTGCATATCAAGGACGTGCTTGTTGACACGCCGCGCGCCACGCTGACTGTCAAGAAGCTGGGCACCGGGCAATTGGCAGACCAATTTGCGCCGATGGCCGCGGCCATGCGGCGTGACGGCTATGACGGGGTCATCAGTCTGGAATCTGTCTATCACCCCGGCAACGGCGATTTTGAGGCGGGGTTCCGCCAATGCATCGACACGTTCAAGGGACACTTTGGATAACGATGGCCGCTCCCAAAATCACTGTTTTCGGCGCGGGTCTGATCGGTCGCCGCCACGTGGAACAAGCCACCGCGCAGGCACGGCTGGCCGCCATCGTTGACCCCACCGATGCGGCCCGAACGCTGGCCGCCGAGGCAGGCGTGCCGCATTTTGCCGACCCCGAAAGCTACCTCGCGGCAGAGCGCCCGGACGGCATTGTCATCGCCACGCCGAACCATTTGCACGCAGCACATGCGCTGGCCGCGATTGCCGCTGGCGTGCCGGTGCTGATCGAAAAGCCACTGGCAGACACGCGCGACAACGCCGACCGGATCGTGCAAGCGGCGCGGGCGGCAGACGTGCCGGTGCTGGTCGGTCATCACCGCCGACACAACCCGATTGTCGCCCGCGCCAAGGCCGAAATTGCCGCGGGCACACTGGGTCAGATCGTCGCCGTCCAAGGGCAATTCTGGCTTTACAAGCCCGCCGATTATTTTGAAGCGACCTGGCGCAAAGGCCCCGGTGCAGGACCTGCGATGATCAACTTCATCCACGATGTGGACCTGCTGCGCCACTTCTGCGGCGAGATTGTCGAGGTGCAGGCGATGCGCTCCAACGTCCGGCGCGGCCAATCTGTCGAAGACACAGCCGCTGTGCTTTTACGCTTTGAAAACGGTGCCTTGGGCACATTTTCGCTGTCTGACACCATCGCCGCACCTTGGAGCTGGGAAATGACATCGGGTGAAAACCCGATCTATCCGCATCATCCCGGCACTTGCTATACGATTGGCGGTACGCAGGCCGCCCTTTCCGTGCCAGACTTGCGGCTTTGGTCGCACGATGGCCCGCGCAGCTGGTGGAACCCGATCAACGCACAAACCCTTCAGGTGGACCACGCCGACGCCTTTGTGCGCCAGTTCAGCCACTTCATCGACGTCATCAATGGTGCGCCGCCTCTGGTCAGCGCCGAGGAGGGCCGCGCAAGCCTCGCTGCCGTTCTGGACGTGCTTCAGGCCACCTTGCCTGCACAGGAAACCCCATGAAAATCACTGCCGTCCAAAGCCATGTCCTGCAATACGACTTGCCCGAAGAGCTGGGATATTCGCAACAATACTACGCCCGCCGCACCGCCCATTTGGTCGAGATCTCGACAGACGAAGGCATCACCGGCTGGGGCGAATGTTTTGGCCCCGGCCCCATCGCCGTTGCCAACAAGGGCATCGTCGAAGGTGTCATCGCACCGATGATCCATGGCATGGACCCAATGGACCGCGACGTGATTTGGCACAAAGTCTACAACCTGATGCGCGACCACGGGCAAAAGGGCATGCCGATGCAATCGTTGTCGGGCGTCGACATCGCACTGTGGGACATCGCGGGCAAGGTCATGGGCCAACCCATTTACAACCTGCTGGGCGGCGCGCATCGCAGCTCTGTCCCGGTTTACGGCTATGGCATGATGCTCAAACGCGAAAGTGTGGCCGACCATGTGGCCCGCTTTACCGACGAGGCTGCCGCGATTCTTGATATGGGCTTTCAGGCCACCAAGATGAAAACCGGTCTTGGCCCGCGGGCGGATGTGCAGCTGTGTGCCGCCGTCGCCAAGGGGGTCGCGGGCAAGGGCCGCTTTATGGTCGATGCCAACCACTGCTACACCACATCGGATGCCTTTTACGTGGGCCGCGCACTGGACGAGATGGACGCCTATTGGTTCGAAGAACCCGTCGCCCCCGAAGACCTTGACGGCTATCGCGAATTGCGCGCCGGACTGAAAACCAACATCTCGGGCGGAGAGGCCGAATTTGGCCGCTGGGGCTGGCGCAACATCCTTGAAAATCGCGGTCTCGACATCGCCCAGCCCGAGGTTTGTGCCTTGGGCGGCATCACCGAATACCAGCGGGTTCTGGCGCTTTGCCATGCGCATTTCACACCGGTCATCAACCACGTCTGGGGCTCTGCCATTGCGGTGGCGACCAACCTGCATTTGCTGGCCGCGATGCCGCCCATGCCCGGAGGCCTGCACCCGTGGGAGCCGATGCTGGAATTTGACACCACCCACAACAGTTTCCGCGACGACCTGCTGACCGTCAGCCTTGATATCCAGGGTCAGGTGGCCCGCAATGGCGGCTGGGTCAGCATTCCAACGGGGCCGGGTCTTGGGGTTGAACCCGACAGGGACGTAATCGCCGCCTTCAAGATCTGCTAGCGCCGCCACCACGGAACCCCCTGACACACCACGGAAATTGCCCTGCGAACGGGCCGAAATGCCATGCGCACGTGCAGTTTCTGCCACAACTTTGCCCCATTTGGCCGCCATAAACGCTCGCGTAACCGCACTGGGGATGGGGCGGGTAAAAGGATGATGACGATGAAAAGCTCTGTGTTGAGCCTTGGTCTTGCTGCCGCGACGACCTCCACCGCATTCATGGCAACGCCGGTCACAGCCGATGCGCTGTCCGATTGTCTGGGGCGCCTCGGAGGTGCGATGGAGCATTCCATCACTCTGGTCGAGGCCGGATTCTTTCCGACGACCACATATGTCTGCCCCGGCGACATCGTGACATTCGAAAATTCCCATTGGTGGGCGCAATTTCGCATTGATTTTGGCTCTACCGAGTATTTCAGCGGCTGGGTGGCCCCCTATGCATCCCACCCCTCCATGGAATTCACGGTTGATGCGACCATGACAGACGTCGAATTCTACTCTCTGAAGTCACACCCTTACTACCCATCGGCATATAGGGGCTACATCTCCCTTGGCATCGCGCCCTACGATATGGACGACCTTTAGGCTTTGTCCGTCAGCGGGGCCTGCAGGTCTGGCCCCGTCGCTTTGTTCGAATTGACGGCAGTGCTGACGCGCTGCAGCACAAGCGCATCTTCGGGTGCGCTTTTCATCAATGTGGCAGCCCCCTTGCCCGCCTCGCCCAGCCATAACGGCCAGTCAGCGGGGTCAAGGATTACCGGCAAACGGTGGTGGATCGGGGCCATGGCCGCATTTGCATCCGTGGTGACCACAGCACAGGTCGTCAATGCATCACCGTCACGTTCCCAGTCCTGCCAAATG
This sequence comes from Yoonia sp. R2331, assembly GCF_041103235.1. Classification (NCBI taxonomy): domain Bacteria; kingdom Pseudomonadati; phylum Pseudomonadota; class Alphaproteobacteria; order Rhodobacterales; family Paracoccaceae; genus Cognatiyoonia; species Cognatiyoonia denitrificans. Next base: position 2,373,477 of record NZ_JBGCUN010000001.1, read on the forward strand.
CCTGCCATCGCCATTGGTGCACCATCCGCACGGGTCACCCACCAGGGCAGCGGTGTTTGCCCCTCTTCGCGTTTCCATTCATAGAATCCATCCGCCACGACCAGACAGCGCCTATCGCGGCATGCTGCACGGAATGCAGGCTTTTCAGCAATCGTTTCGGCCCGCGCGTTGATCAGCAACGGCCCACCGCCCGGTTTCTTGTACCAATGCGGGATGAACCCCCAGCGCATCGGGCGCAGCCGGCGCGTACCCCCGTCCGACGTGACCGTATGCACCTGAACCGTGGGACACACGTTATAGTTCGGCACGTCCGGCAGGTCATTGGATGCCACAGCATCAAAGACCTGCGTCATCGCCTCATGCGGTAGGGTAATGGCCATGCGTCCACACATGGCCACCAATCTAGATCAGAAGTCGGTGGGCGCGCCACCCTCGGCCTTGCGACGATCCACAAAGGCGGCAAGTTCTTCTTTCACCGCGATGTCCATCGGCGGTTCTTCGAAGGTCGCAATAATGTCCTTGAACGTGCGGTGCGCGCGCTCTGCCGTCCAGATGCCGCCCGCGACCTCCCACGCCTCGAAATTGCGCCAGTCCGAGACGAAGGGCTGATAAAACGCCTCTTCATAACGGTCTTGCGTGTGCTGGATGCCAAAGAAGTGGCCGTTTGGACCGACCTCTTTGATCGCGTCCAACGCGATATCCTCTGGCGTGGTCGCGGTGATCTGAGGCTCCATATAACGCTGGATCATCTGCAAGACCTCGCAGTCCATCACGAACTTTTCGGGGCTGGCGATCAGCCCGCCTTCAAGCCAGCCCGCCGCGTGGTAAACCACATTGGTGCCCGACTGCACTGCCGACCAAAGCGAGTTTGAGGTTTCCCACATCGCCTGTCCATCTGGCACATTGGCCGCACATACGCCTGATGCGCGCATCGGCAAGCCATAGAACCGCGCCATCTGCCCAGTCATCTGCGTGGCGCGCATGTATTCCGGCGTGCCAAAGGCCGGTGCGCCGGACTTCATGTCCACATTGCTTGTGAAGGTGCCAATCACACAGGGCGCACCGGGCCGCACATATTGGAACAGGGCAATTGCGCTGATCGCCTCGGCGATCGACAGGGTCACAGCACCCGACATGGTCACCGGGGCCATCGCCCCCGCAAGGGTAAACGGTGTCACCACCACCGCCTGTCCACGCCGCACGCAACGCAGGCAGCCGTCGATCATCGGCACATCATGCTTCAGCGGGCTGGTCGAGTTGATGTTGGTATACATCCGTGGGGTGGCCTGGAATTCATCTTCGGACAAACTGCCCGCGATCTTGACCATCTCCATCACGTCTTCGACCCGCTCTTTGCCAAGACTATAGGCATGGGCCACTTTGTCGGTCAGCACCATCTTGTCGTGCACCACGTCCAGATGCCGCACGCTGGCATGCACGTCGACCGGTTCCACCGGATAGCCGCCCGCAAAATGGATACAGTTGAAATACTGCGTCAGCCGCAGCAAATCCGCGCATTGCTTGCGGCTGCCAGAGACCTTCTTGCCGATCTCAAGATCAAAATAATTGGGCGGAGAAGAGACATTGCCAAACAGGATATGCTTGCCACCAATGGTGATCTGCTTGTCGGGATTGCGCGGGGTGATTGTGAACTGACTGGGGGCGTGGCCCAGCATCTCCATCACCCAGTCGCGGCCCATCTTGACGTTGGTGCCGTCAACCTTGCAGCCCGCCTCTTTGAAAATCTCGATGGCTTCTTCATTCAGAAACTCAATCCCGATCTCTTCGAGGATACGCATCGCGCCATCGTGGATCGCCTGCACACCATCAGGGTCAAGCGGTTCTGTCGGGCGGTCGGTGTTGACCGGAATACGCCAGGGCATCTGGATGATGCTGGCCTGTCCGCGCCGCGCTGCATTACCTGCGCGCCCGCCGCCGCGTCGTCTGGGTGTGTCTGCCATTCTCAAGCCCTCCGTTGCGGGCAATTTGGCAAATGGCACAGCGCATGGATGCTGTTTTTGCGACAAATTCAGTCGTTTTTGTTCACACTCGCGATCCAACCCGGCAATTCCGCAACGGATGCCAATACCGCGTCGGCAAGAGGGGCCAGTTCCGCATCCGGTGCCGGGCCGGTCAGGACACCAACGGTACGCATCCCTGCCGCACGGCCCGCGTGCAGATCATGGGTGCTGTCGCCGACCATGACACAGGCGGCAGGGTCCAGCCCAGTCGCCGCACAGAACCCAAGCAATTGCCCCGGTGCCGGTTTGCCGCCAAATCCGCTGTCGTAACCTGCAATGAAATCAAAGGCATCCACGATTCCGGCCCGATCCAGATGCAGCCGCGCTGGGGCCTCGCTGTCGTTGGTCGCAATGCCAAGCTTCAGACCCATCGCATCCAAGGCGCCCATCAAGTCCGGCAGGTCCGCGGCCGCCACTTGCCCGACCTGACCGGCGTGGGCATCCATCCGCTGCAACAGGGCCGCACGGTCCCCCGGCACGACTGACAGGATGGCATCGGCCACCTCTTGCACGGTGCTGGCAATCACGATTGATCCGGGGCGGAAAACGCGGCCGTTCAGATCATAGCCCAGCACATCGGCCAGCTGCGCAGTCAGATCCGGGTCGCCGCCCGCCTCTGCCGCAATCATGCCCGCCGACCAAGCGCCCCAAGTCGCGTTGAAATCAAACAGCGTGCCGTCCTTGTCGAAAATCACACCTGAAATCATGCCGGCCCTCGCTTGACACTTCTGTCCCTCAAAGGGACGGTGCCCGCGACATGCCAAAGCTTCGTTCATACCGCAACCGTCCGTTCCATCTGGGGCCCTTCCCACTGGAAAAACTGGCCCGTGCGGAAAGCGTTGATCTGCGTGGACTGGCACCCATGACCGGCCTGTCCTTTCGCCGTCCCGATGACCCAACCAGCATTGTGGGCGCGATGCAGGACTATCAGGCGATGCTTGACGCAACCCGTGACGGGCTGATCAAGGCCGAGATGGCCGAGATCCCCGAAGATCTGACAGAACGCGCCAATCATCTGAAATCATTCGGCTATTATTGTGACGCGAGCATGGTCGGCACCTGCGAAATCCCGACAGAGGCTTGGCTGGATACGCCCCTGATCAACCCCGACGTGGACCGGTTGGCGGACAAGCTGCGTACCATGCAGCCCAAATCGCTGGCCGCAGGCATCGACGTGATCATGGCGGGGCTGCGCGAAAACATGGCGCGGCCTGCGGTTGAGTGCCGCCACCACAGCCACGCCTTGGTGTTTCTTTATGACATGCCGCGCGATCCCGAACATGACGAACCCGGCGCAGGCTGGATCGTGGGCGCACAGGCGCAGCGCGCCTGCCTGCGCGGCATGGAAACCGCCGTTACGCTGGCCAGCTACATCCGCACCTTGGGGTTTGAAGCGCGCGCACATTCGATGGCGGCCAGCGACGTGCATCTGGATGCCCTTGGGCTGTCTGCGGGGCTGTTACAGCGCGGCAAATGGCTGACCAATCCCTTTACCGGCGACCGCTATGGGCTGGCTGCCATCACCACCAACCTGGCCGTTGCCGCCGATAAACCCCTGTCGCCACACGCAAAGCCAGCTGTCAGCTATACCGCTGGCCTTGGCAACCACGCCAAGACCGCCCGCACCCGCGACCCCTTTGCACAACGCCAGTTTGCCGATGGTCCACACCCGTTTGAAACGCTCAAACGGGTGGATGACCCCACAACCTATATCGACACGGCCAATGTCGCGCGGGTGCCCAAACGGGCAAACCTATTTGCACGCGGATTGTTCGGCGACATGGGCAAACAGGTGCAAGAGGCCACCAAGAACGGCAATTACGTCCGCAAATCGGCTGCCGCCTTTGCCTTTCGCCCGTCGCTGGGGGCCTTTGTCCTGCTCCAGGATGGTCAGGCCGGACCGCGCCACCCCTCTACCACTGACGCGGCGCGCAATGCCGACAACATCAAGGCCGCACTTTACTTTCTGGGTGTGGATGCAGTGGGCCTTTCGGCCTGTCCCGACTGGGCCTATTACAGCCACGATGCGGCAGGCGAACCCATTGTTCCCTATCACAAAAATGCGATTTCGATGATCGTGGATCAGGGCCACGAAACGATGGAGGGCGCATCGGGCGATGACTGGATCGCTTGCGCGCAGTCCATGCGCGCCTACTTGCGGTTCTCGCTTTTGGGTGGGGTGCTGGCGCAGCATCTGCGCAACCTTGGCTACACCGCCCGCGTGCATTCGGTGATGGATGACGAGGTACTGCACCCGCCCTTGTTGCTGCTTTCCGGTCTGGGCGAGGTCAGCCGGATCGGAGAGGTGATCCTCAATCCGTTCCTTGGGCCCCGGCTGAAGTCCGGCGTGGTCACGACCGACATGCCCATGACCCATGACAAACCGATTGACTTCGGCCTGCAAAAGTTCTGCGAGGCCTGTAACAAATGCGCCCGCGAATGCCCCTCGGGCGCGATCACGGCGGGGCCAAAGCTGATGTTCAATGGCTATGAAATCTGGAAATCCGACAGCCAGAAATGCACCACCTATCGGGTCAGCCAAAAGAACGGTGCGATGTGCGGGCGTTGCATGAAGACCTGCCCGTGGAACCTCGAAGGGCTGTTTGCCGAAGAACCCTTTCGCAAACTTGCCATGACCGCGCCCGCATCGGCCAAGGCCTTGGCAAAGCTGGATGATTTGGTCGGCAAGGGGCGCATCAACCCGGTGAAAAAGTGGTGGTGGGATCTGGAAATGGTCGATGACGGGGCCTACCGCCCTTCGCCCCATCCGGTGAACCAGCGCGAGTTGCAGACGGACCTTGATTTGCGGTTCGAAGACCAGACGTTGGCCGTCTACCCTGCCCCGCTGGCACCGCCGCCGCACCCCTGGCCCGCGCCGATGGATCGCGAGGCCGGCATCGCTGCCTACAAGGCGATGATCCCGGCTGCCGAACACCAGCGCCGCCGCGCCAATGGCACGCCGCCTGAACACGTCTACACCGCCGACACTACGCCCAGCCCGGTGATCCCGGTGGTGATTGACGCGGTCGATCAGATGTCGGCCGATGTGACGCTTTATACCTTCCGCCGCAGCGATGGCGCGGACCTGCCGCCAGCGACAGCGGGCGCGCATATCGACGTTTTGGTGGCGCCCGAATTCTTCCGCCAATACTCGCTCTGCTCTGACCCCGCCGACCGATCCTGCTATCAAATCGCGGTGCTGCGCGAAGATCAGGGGCGTGGCGGGTCAAAGCTGATGCACCGGATTTTCACCAAGGGTCGCCGGGTCTTTGTCAGCCACCCCATCAACCACTTTCCCTTGGATGAAACGGCCTCTCACAGCATTCTCATGGGCGGCGGCATCGGCATTACCCCCATGATCGCGATGGCCCATGCGCTACATCGGAAAAGTGCTGATTTTGAGGTGCATTACAGCATCAAATCCCGCAATCAGGCCGGTTTTCTACAAGCGCTGACAGCGGTGCCCTGGGCCGACAAAGTGCACATTCATTGCTCTGCCGACGGTACACGCGCTGATCTCGACACGCTGCTGCGCTACCGCGATGGCGCGCATGTCTATACCTGCGGGCCGGACGCCTACATGGATGCGGTCATCGCGACCGCCACCGCCAACGGCTTTCCCGAAGACGCGCGCCATCTGGAATACTTCGCCGTCCCCGAAACGCCCGACTATGAAAACCACCCTTTCACGCTGGAGTTGCGCGATGGCCGACAGATTGCTGTCAGCGCCGATGAAACCGCAAGTGACGCGCTGATCCGCAAGGGCGAGCATGTCGATCTGAAGTGCAGCGATGGGCTGTGTGGTGTCTGCAAATGCGGCGTTCTCTCGGGCGAAGTCGAACACCGCGACTTTGTGCTGTCCAAGGATCAACGCAAATCCGCGATGATCCTGTGCCAAAGCCGCGCCGCACATCCTGGCGGCATCCTCAAGCTCGACAGATGAGCCTGCATCACCTGACATATCACTGCCAATACCGCTTTGAAGCCCCATGTGCTGCGGTCTTTGATGCAGCCATCCAGCCCCCCGAACAGGCGGTGGACCCGCATCTGCCGGGCGGGCTGTTGTCAACAACCCCGGTCTGGGGTTCCCCCGGCGAGGCGGGATATCAGGTGGTCGCGCGCTTTAGCTGGGGCACCGTTGACCTTGAAATGACCGAAACCACATTGGCCGCAGACCGCCCATTGAAATTGACCGTGGCCCAACGCCCCAACCGGTTCTTGCCCTACAACCCCGCCGAACGCCTGCCGCCCGTGGACAGCGACGTGCCAGCGCGGTTGGACCGACTTTTTGACAAAACCTACGGCAACCCGCCGATCATCACAGAAATCACCTTTGACTTCAGTCCGCTCAAAGGTGGCACCCTGGTTGATCTGTCCATCACCGCGCGCACCAGCACCAAGCCGGGATGGCTCAAGACCCGCCGCTGGAACAAATCTGTGCCTGAAGAAGCCGCGCGGATTTTGTCGCGGATCGAAGAGGCGCTTCAGGTCCAGTGAACCTGTTCGGCACCGGGCAAGGCATAACGCGCTGTTAAGGGGTCTTCGTATTTCAACCCTACCGTGTCACAAAATGCCATGACCCAGGCGTCGTCCATGGTCAGAAATTCCAGGACAGAGGCCTGAAAATCAGGCTCTCCCGCGCGGGCCCGCAAATCATCCACCGATGTGCCCGTTGCCCCCATAAACGTGGGGCAAAGCTCTTCATTGCTGACCAGCCAGCCAAGGGCCTGCAGGGCGATCGTTTGGGCGGATTCGGGGCTCATCTTGTTTCCTTACCTCTACGGAAACACATTATTAACCAATGCACACCAATGTGGCGAGTGACGGTAAACAGATTCTAAAGGTCCATCATGTCCGGACGCATATTGATCATCGACCATGTGGCGACCAACCGCATCGTTCTGAAGGTAAAGATGATGGCGGCGCAATATATGGTCGACACTTGCGAAACTTTCACTGAGGCCACAGACCTGATCGCCCGCGCCAAACCTGATCTGATCCTGATGAACCTGCAGGATCAAATGGAAGAAGGTTACGCCTATTGTCGTGCGCTGCGTGACAGCAGCACGACCCGCGATGTTGCAATCGTCTCGACCGGTTCCACCCAAACCGCCCGCGCACGGTTTCGCGCGCTGGACGCCGGTGCGGATGATGTCCTGCCCCGCCCGATCAGCGATGCGCTGCTGCTCAGCCGGGTGCGCAGCCTGCTCCGCCGCCGGAATGCCAACTTTGATTTGTTGCACCGCGACAGCACTGGGCATGGCAGCGCCTTTGGCTTTGAAGAAGACGCCGCACCGCGCCTTGCACCGGCGCGGGTGTCGGTGGTCAGCTACAATGCCGTGTCAGGCTTTACCTTCCTCAATGAACTGCAGGACGGCCTGAAACAGCCTGTGCAGCTGATTTCCGGCGCGCGGCAGTTTGCCACAATGCTTAGCCGTGGCACACCGGATGTGTTGGTGGTCAACGGGGCCGATGGCATGATCGAACAGGCGGGACTGTTGCAGATGGTCTGCGACTTCCGCGCCCGCGACCAGACGCGCCATGCCGCTCAATTGGTTATCGTCCGCGAAGGAGACACAGAACTGGCCGCCATGCTGCTGGATCTGGGAGCGGCTGACATCATCTTTGAAGGGGCCCCGCGCGAAGAACTGGTATTGCGCACGCAACGCCTGATCCGCAGCAAAACGTTTGAGGATCGCCTGCGCGCCCGCGTCCGCGAAGGGTTGCAGGCGGCTGTAACGGATCCGCTGACCGGCCTGTCAAATCGCCGCCACGCAGAGGCGCATTTGCAACGCCTTGCGCGTCATTCGCGCGACAGCGGGCAGCCCTATGCGCTGATTATGATTGACCTTGATCACTTCAAAACCATCAACGACCGCTTTGGTCATGCCGGTGGTGACCGCGTCCTGCGAGAGTTGTCGAAACGTCTTCAATCGGCCATGCAAAACGGCGAACTGGTCGCCCGCATCGGAGGAGAAGAATTCCTTGTGGCGCTGCCGGACACTGACATCCTGAACGCCGAAAAGATCGGACAGCGCCTGCGCAAACTGATCGGTGGCACGCCTTTCAGCATGGGCCGCGGTTATGACCCGCTGACGGTGACTGCCTCGGTCGGGATTGCTGTGCACAGCGATGCGATGGATCAGGCCGCTGATGACACGGCCTTGGGGCAAGTTTTCGAACGGGCCGATGCCGCACTTTACTCCGCCAAATCTGCCGGGCGCGACGCGGTTAGCGTCTGGTCATCCGCCGCCTAGATCAACGCCGCCGCCGCGTAGCGTCTGCAATCCGCTCTGCAAAGGCGGCACGTTCCTGCGCCGACATCTCCGTCACCCGTTCTGTCAATGCAGCGCGGGCGGCGTCTTTCAGCTTTTGCTGGCGCGCCTGAGGGATATTCAACGTCTCAGAAAAGGCCGCGGGATCAAAGGGGTCCGCCCGCAAGGCCGCAATCATCTCTTCAATGCCCGCCATGCCCGCACCATCGCGACCTGGCCGCAAATCGCGGTTCTGACGCAAGCTTTGCAGAATGGCGCGCCGGTCCTGTTGCGACAGCGCCTGCCCCACCGGGCCAAGCGACAGCTCGACTCCGCGCGGTGGTCCCTGTTTGCCGCCGCGCCACGCGAAACCTGCGAACATGCCGACCACGGCAAGGTTCAGCGCCAGCGACAAGACCAACACAATGCGCCAGATCGGGCGCCGACGCGGGCGTGCCGGATCAGCCATCTGTCAGCCCCTCTTCCGCAAATATTCCACCGTCGTCCCACAGGGTGACGGTATCCGTTGTACCAAACAGGCCCGCCGCTGCGTCCTCGATACTGGCGGGCGGTGCCACGCCCACCCAAAGTCCTGCGATGCCGGCAAGCGCCAACCCACCTGCAGCAGGCCAGCCGCCAACGGATGCGACAAGTTGCGCCCAGATGCTGCCGCGCGCTGCGTGATCCTTCAACTCGGGCGCGCGTGCTGCATCCGCCATCACGCGGGCCATCAGCGCGTCATCAGGTGCCGGTGCTATGCACGCAACATCGCGCAGCACGGCATCCGCCAAGGCCTCATCTTTGTTGTCTGTCTCAGGCATCGTCATATCCCAACTCTGCGCGGCGCCCAGCCAATTGGGCGGCCAGCGCACGTTTCCCCCGCGCGGTCAGACTTTCCACCGACCGCACGCTAATGTCCATGATTTCGGCGATTTCGGGGTTGGACAGCCCCTCCAGATGCCGCAAAGCCACGGCCTGCGCCTGCCGGTCCGGCAACGTCGACAATGCAGCGGACAACGCCTGCATCCGGGTCCGGGTTTGCAGCTGATCCGCCGCACTCTCGGCTGGATCAGCAGGATCAGCCACCGCATCCAGCGGCATATTGCGTTTGCGTTTGCGCAACTGGTCAATGCACAGGTTTGACACCACACGGTAAAGCCAGGTGCTGACCTGCGCCTCGCCACTGCGCCAATCGCTGGCCTGTCGCCACAGCCGCATCATCGCATCCTGCGCCACATCCTCTGCCGCCGCACGGTCTGCCAGCATCCGCGTGGCCTGCGCCAATGCACCGGGCAGCAATCGCCGCGCAAGCTCTTCTGCCGCCGCCGCTGTCCCACCCGCATAGGCGCGCAGCAGGTCGGCATCTGTCATCTCTGTCAGGGGCATGGTCATCATCACCAGACGTATCGGCTTCGTTGCCGTACGGCAACGGGCGCGGGGCCAGCCCCCTGCGCCCGCCAATGCCCCGGTCTTAGCCGCGGCCACCATGCCCGCGGCCCTTGCCACCTCGCTTGCCACCGCCGCGCTTGCCCATCCGCTCTTTGACGGCCTCGAACTCTTCGGCACTGATGCTACCGTCCTCGTCGGCATCGGCACGGGCGAACAAACGCTCTGCACGATCCGCCATGCGGCTGTCCTGCATCTCGGCCTGCTGCAACAGGCCGTCGCCGTTCTCGTCCAACCGTTCGATCATCCGGTCTGCACCGCGCGCGGCCCGCTCGGACATTTGCGCGGTCAGCTCTTCAGCGGACAAGGCCCCGTCGCCGTCGGCATCAGCCGCAGCAAAGCGCGCAGCACCTGCGGCTTGCATCTCTTCCAGCGTCAGCATCCCGTCGCCATCGGCATCCAACGTGGCAAAGTCAGGGCGGTCTGCCCGATCCTGTGCCGCCACCGGTACGGCATTCAACGTCAGACCCGCAGCAATCGCGATCATCAAGATTTGCGTCTTCATCATTCATTCCTTTTTGTTGTGGCATCTTGCCTGTCGATGCATGTCAAACGCCGCGCGCCGCCACTTCCGTCGCAAAAAATGCAACTAACCCCGCGTCAACTGCGCACAGGCCACGCAATCCCCTTTCAATTGCGACAAATCAGGCGCATCTGGGGATCAATATTGATAGGGTGAGATATGACCGATACTGCATCACCAGACACCGACCGCCCAGTGAAACCCGCAATCTGGAACGGGCTGCGCTGCCGCTGCCCGCGCTGCGGCGAAGGTGCGCTGTTTGCGGGCTACCTCAAGGTAACCCCAACCTGCACCCAGTGCGGGCAAGAGCTGCACCACCACCGCGCGGATGACGGACCTGCCTATCTGACCATCCTGCTTGTGGGTCACATCATGGGCTTCGTCATGCACCTGATGTGGAGCCAGCTGCGGCCAGAGCCGTGGGTCATGGCAACCGTCCTGACCACATTTGCGGTCGTGATGTCACTTTTCCTGTTGCCCCGGATGAAGGGCATGGTGGTTGCCATCCAATGGGCCAAACGCATGCATGGCTTCGGCACGGCCCCATGACCGCGATCCGCGACGCGGCCACCATCATCGTGCTGCGCGACAACGCGGTGCTCATGGGACAACGCGGCGCAACGGCGGCCTTCATGCCGAACAAATTCGTTTTTCCTGGCGGCGCCGTCGACACGGTTGATGCCACCGTCCCCATCTCGCCGCTGCATGACCGCATCGCAAGCCAATTGGCAGCAGAGTCGGCACTTGCACCTACCACCCTTGCCGCCGCCGCCATCCGAGAGCTTTGGGAAGAAACCGGGCAATGCCTGGGCCACCCCGCGCCCTGGCCTGATCCGCCGCAAGGCTGGCGCGGTTTTGCGGCCAGCGGCCATATCCCCCATGCCGCCGCCCTTAGCTTCTTCTTTCGCGCTGTCACGCCGCAGGGGCGCCCGCGCCGCTTTGATGCACGCTTTTTTCTGGCCGCGGCCGATGACCTGACCACCGACCCCGATGACTTTTCACGTGCCGAAGACGAATTGCGCCACCTGCAATGGATCCCCGTCCGCGACGCGCGCAACTTCGATCTGCCGTTTATCACGCAGGTCGTCTTGGGCGAGCTGGCCAGTTATCTGGCAAACCCCGGCCCGCTGACCGAAATCCCGTTCTTTCGCAACGATGACGAGGCGCATCTTGTCTCAAGGCTCAACGGTCGACACCCGCTGTCCACTTCTTCTGGCTAAAAATATCCCGGGGGTGTTTGCGGGGGCTGGCCCCTGCAAGGAGCGTGCGGCCGCGCACAAATCAATCATGTGCGGCGCAGCCGCTCCTTTTGTTGAAACCTCAGACGACCAGCACCAACAGCAGGATCGAACACAAGATCAGCGCCAACCCCTGCCATTCCCGGCGGCTGATCACCTCGCCGAACACCAGCCACCCCGCCAGCAGGGACAACAACAATTCCGCCTGTCCAACCGCCTTGACCAATGCCACGGTCTGCATCGTGAAGGCCACGAACCAGCCAATTGACCCCAGCATCGACGTGATCCCCACAAATCCGGCGACCCGCCATGCGGCCAGCACGCGCCCAATCTCGCCCTTTTCGCGCCAGACCAGCCAGACCGCCATGATCGCGGTCTGAAATGCGGTGACGCAGGCCAACGTCACAATCGCGCGCAAAAACGTATCGCCCGTCTCTAACCCCGTTGATGCACCGCGATAGGCCACGCCCGAAACCGCAAAAAGCGCACCAGACAAAAGCCCCAGCCCTGCCGCCTTGTTGAAAATACGTGTGTGCCATGCGCCTGTTGCATCGGGCGGATCGCTCAGCAGCAGGACACCCCCCAGCCCAATCAGGATCGCCACCAGCGCCCACATCGTGACACCTTCACCCAACACGATCAGCCCCATAGCTGCGGCCAACAGCACTTCGGTCTTTTTGAACGTGATGCCCACTGCAAAATTGCGTTGCGTGAAAATTGCCACCACACACATGGTCGCCACGATCTGGCTGATGCCGCCCACAATTGCAAAGGCCCAGAACCCGGCGTCAAAGCTGGGGCGGGCCTGCCCGGTCATCTGCGCATAGGTCACCGCAATCACCAGCACCAGGGGTGAGGAATAGATGAACCGCGCAAACGTCGACCCCGCCGTCGACAGCGTTGCCGTGCGGAGCATCTTTTGCAGCATAAACCGCAGCATCTGTGCCGTGGCCGCGCCAAGCGTGACAAATATCCAGGGTTCCATCAGGGCTTGGGATCAGGGTTTTCCGTGTTGCCGTCAACCGCAATCACCTGCCCGCTGACCCGTCGCGCCGCGTCAGAGGCCAAAAAGACCGCCATATCCGCGATATCTGCAGCACTGACAAATGTCCGCATCGAGGTGCCCGCTGCATAACCTTCATAGACCTGATCACGAGTCATGCCCTTGGCTTCCGCCTCGCGCGTTAGCACACCTTCCATCCGTGGCCCTTCCACGGCACCGGGGCAGATCGCATTGGCGCGGATCCCATGCGGGCCCAGTTCCATCGCTGCGGTTTTCATCAGCCCGATGATCCCCCACTTTGCCGCCGCATAGGGTGCGCGGTTGGGGTAGCCATAGATGCCTGCGGTCGACGCGGTATAGATGATCGCGCCCGCGCCATGTGCCTTCATCACCGGGGCTGCGTGCTTCGTCGCCAGAAACGCGCCTTCCAGGTTCACCGACACGCAGCGCTGCCAATCCGACAGGGCCACATCCTCAATCGCCGCTGTCGGCCCCGCGATGCCCGCATTAGCGCAGAGCACATCAAGGCCACCCCATTGCGTTTTGATTTGGCGGAATAAATCCCGCATCTTGCCTTCATCGGACGCATCCGCATGGGTCCGGTTCCAGGCACCGGGGCAGGTATCCAGCGCCCCCAGATCAACATCCGTCACCCAGACGTCATGCCCTGCGGCGGCAAACCCCTCGGCCATGGCAAATCCGATGCCCGCAGCCCCGGCAGTGATCAGCACCCGGCTCATCGTGTGCCAATCGCCGCACCCGCCCCATCCGGCAGCGGCAAATCACCATGTGCCGCCGCAAGCCGCGCCAATGGCACTGCCACACGCGCATCAGGCTCGCTGGCGCGCCGCGTCTCAAGGCTCACATGGATCAGCATGTGCTCACCTGTCGCCAGCAACCGCGCGCTATCATACATGGTGTGAAACAGGTGCAGCTTTTTGCCCGCACCGGCAATCACCTGCGTTTCAATCCTGATCCGCGTACCGGCATGCACCTCGTCCAGATGGCGGATATGTGTCTCGGCGGTGAAATAGCTGCCACCGCTGGCGATATAATCCGCATCACACCCCACCAACGCCATCAGCTTATCGGTGGCATCGCCAAAGGCCTGCAAATACCGCGCCTCGTTCATATGCCCGTTGTAATCTGTCCAATCAAGCGGAACGGCACGCGCCACCGTCACAACCGGGACGCTTAAATCTGCAATATCATCAAGCACTTCTGGCAAGTTACTCACCCGCGCATCCTGCGCATTCAGCAACTTGCCCGCCCCCCAGTCCTGCGCTTTCAGCCCGCGCAGAATGGTCACCAGATTGTTGTCGCGCACCCGTTCAAGTTCGCGGATCGAATGCGTCCCCGATTGCGCATCCGACTGATCTGCAATGGTGTCGATCAGGTCATCGGTCAGCTCTGGCACATCCATCAGCTTGGTCCAGGGCCACTGCAGCGCCGGGCCAAACTGCGCCATGAAATGCCGCATCCCCGCTTCGCCCCCCGCCACGCGGTAGGTCTCGAACAGGCCCATCTGCGCCCAGCGCAGGCCAAAGCCATAGCGGATCGCATCGTCGATCTCTTCGGTGGTAGCGATGCCATCCTTGATCAGCCACAGCGCCTCGCGCCAGACGGCCTCCAGGAACCTGTCCGCGATATGGGCGTCAATCTCCTTGCGCACCCGCAGCGGATGCATCCCGATCCCGGTCAGGATTTCGGCGGCCTTGTCCACGAGGGCGGGCGAATTGCGATCCGTCGCCACGAGTTCCACCAACGGCAACAGATAGACGGGGTTAAACGGATGGGTCACGACGATCTGTTCGGGCCGCGTGGCGCAGTCCTGCAGCTCGTTGGGTTTAAAGCCAGAGGTTGACGACCCGATCACAGCACCCGGATCACACGCGGTCTGAAGGGCCTGATACACCTTGCGTTTCAGCTCGATCCGTTCTGGAACGCTTTCCTGTATCCACGCAGCGCCTGCAACCGCATCCGACATCGTGTCATGAAACGTAAGCCGCCCTTCGGCAGGCAGGTCCACATCCGACAGGCCCGGCAGCGACCGGCGCGCATTGTCCAGCACTTCGCCGATCTTGCGCTGCGCTTCTGGGTCGGGGTCAAAGACCCGTACATCCCACCCCATCAACAGGAACCGCGCGGCCCAGCCGCCGCCAATCACGCCACCGCCAATGATTGCTGCAATCATCCCTGCACCTCCATCAGTCGCGACAGATCATAGCCATTGAAATCAAGTACTTCGCGGGCGGCCTTCAACCTGTCCGCAGGGATCACCGGATCGCGGTTCAGGATCCAGCCAGACCGCCCGTTGGGCGCGCCCACAACGGCGGTGCGATAGGTTTCATCCGTCCACAGCACCCAGTAATCCGCAGCACCAAACGGGACAGAGGGGAACGACACCTTTAACCGCCCTGGCCCGACAATGGTCGCCGTGCCTTCGATGACCGACCGCACCGCGCCATCCGCGCCGCGACAGGTGTTGCGCACCGAAATCCGCCCATCCGGCAAGGCGCCATATTCCGCGGTCACGCCACGGCACCCCGCCTCGAACGGCACCGGATAGCGCGCGACCTCGTACCAGGTACCAAGGTATTTTGCGGGCTCAAACAGCGCCTTGCTGGCAATCGGCACATCAGTGTCGCGATATACCTCGAACAATCCGCCCACGTCTTCACCGGGCGCGGCCCCGCAAGCGGCCAGCAACATCAGCGCAAAAAGCCGCTTCACACCGGGGCCTGCTTGGTCAGACCCAGCTTTTCGCGCACCTCTTGGGGGCCGATGACCCGCGCACCAAGGTTTTCAATGATCCCCACCGCGCGTTCGACCAGTTGCGCATTCGTGGCCATCACGCCGCGATCCAGCATCAGGTTATCCTCTAGCCCCACGCGCACATTGCCCCCTGCCAAGACGCTTGCCGCGACATAGGGCATCTGGCTGCGACCCAGCCCAAAGGCGCTGAACGTCCAGTCGTCGGGCACATTATTGACCATCGCCATAAACGTGTTCAGATCATCCGGCGCGCCCCACGGCACCCCCATGCACAGTTGCACCAGCGCGTTCGGCTCCAGCACACCATCCGCCACCAATTGCTTGGCATACCACAGATGCCCGGTGTCAAACGCCTCGATCTCGGGCTTCACGCCCAGTTCGGTCATCATTCGCCCCATCGCGGTCAACATGCCGGGCGTGTTGGTCATCACATAATCAGCTTCGGCAAAGTTCATGGTGCCGCAATCTAGCGTGCAAATCTCTGGCCGGCATTCGGCCACATGGGCCACCCGTTCGGTGGCCCCCACCATATCGGTGCCTGCAACCGTGGGCAGCGGCGCTTCGGTGCCACCAAACACGATATCGCCGCCCATGCCCGCGGTGAGGTTCAGCACCACATCCACTTCGGCGGCGCGAATGCGGTCGGTGACTTCACGGTAAAGCTCTAACCGACGCGATGGCGCACCGCTCTCGGGGTCCCGTACGTGGCAATGCACCACCGCCGCACCAGCCTTGGCGGCATCAATCGCACTTTCGGCAATCTGTTGCGGGCTGCGCGGCACATGCGGGCTGCGGTCTTGCGTGCTGCCTGACCCGGTCACCGCACAGGTCACAAAGACCTCTCTGTTCATGTTGAGTGGCATCTGGACCCTCCCCTGTTTAGGCGACCGTCCGCGATTCCCGCCCATCTGACAAGCCATGTTGACACAGCGCCACCCAATCGGTCACAAGGTCGCCATGACAGATCGCATCCGCATCGCAGCCCCTTATTTTACCGCGCCACATTAGGCGGCGGGTTTGCTTTGATATGTGATTGACCCAAGCCGCCGCAGGGCGGCTTTTTGTTGGGCGGTCCTGTGACCCGATACAAGGACCAAGAGATGACCAACATTACCCCTGCCCGACCGGCTGATCTGCCGGAGATCTTGCGCCTTGTGCGCGCACTGTCAGCATTTCATGGCGACACCGCGACCGTCACACTGGAAGAGCTGCAAAGCTTCTTCTTTGACCCCGGCGCGCCTGCCACGGCGCTTCTGGCCCATGACGGACATCAGGTTGTCGGATACGCGGGCCTTTTGCCGCATATCCGGTTGCATTCAGCGGAACGCACGCTGGATATCCAGCACCTCTACGTGGTGGAAACCCACCGCAACCGCGGTGTGGGCCGCGCGCTGATCGACGGCGCGCGCGCTGTAGCGGCCCGGCAGGGGTGCTTTCGCATGACCATCGGGACCGACCCCGACAATGCCGCCGCGCAGGCGGCCTATCGCGCGATGGGCTGGGAAGAGATTACCCAGTACCACCCAAGGTTCAAATGGCTGTTGTCAGAGGCCGAACCCGTTGCGGCACCACCGCCCTAATAGGGCATCGGGCTTGCGCGATGGGCCAGATCAATTTCGGCCAGCACGTCGTCCGACAGCGCCACCGCGTCGCCCGCCAGCAGATGCTGAAGCTGCGCGGTTGTCGTGGCCCCGAAGATCGCAGAGATCGGAAAGGGCCGCGTCCGCTGCCAAGCCATCGCCATATGCACCGGGTCCAGCCCATGCTTGGCCGCCACATCCAGATAGACCTGCGTGGTGGGCAGTGTGCGCGGCGTCATCCTCCCGCCCAAGCGCCCGTCGCCGACATCGCGGCGGCTGGCAGGCGGGGTCACATTGCCCTGATACTTGCCCGTCAGGATACCGGCGGCCAGCGGCGAAAAGGACAACAGCGTGATATCTTCGTTCACGGCCATTTCCGCCATGTCGGTATCGTACAGACGGCACAGCAGCGAATATTCGTTTTGCACGCTCACCATCCGCGGCAGGCCCATTTCCTCAGCAATCCGGCACCACTGCGTCATGCCCCAGGCGCTTTCGTTTGACATGCCAATGGCTCGGATCTTGCCAGCCTTCACGGCATCGTCCAGCGCGCCCAACACATCGGCCATGTGGTCCATCGTTTGCTGCCGGTTCTGGCCGCTGGGGTCATAGGTCCAGTTCTGGCGGAACATATAAGACCCACGCATCGGCCAGTGCATCTGGTAAAGGTCGATATAATCGGTTTTCAGCTTTTTGAGCGAAAAATCAATCGCTTCAGGGATGACCTTGCTGTCATATCCTTTGCCGTCACGCACCCAGCCGGGGTTGTCGCCGCTGACCTTGGTGGCAATCACCACCTCATCCCGGCGGCCGGTCTTGGCCAGCCATTCGCCAATCACCCGCTCGGAATTACCTGCCGTCTCGGCGCTGACCGGGTTCACGGGATACATCTCTGCGGTGTCCAGAAAATTGATCCCAGCCTCCAGCGCCATGTCGATCTGGCTGTGCGCATCATCCTGGCTGGTCTGATTGCCAAAGGTCATCGTGCCAAGGCACCAGTCAGAGACCTGAATGTCTGTGCGGCCAAGGGGGATCATTTTCATCGGGCGGGGTCCTTTCCTGCGTCGGGCGAACCCTAATGCCCCGCGAGGTGGTGACAAGGGTCGAGGGGTCAAAACCGACGCACAGACGTCGAATAAGGCCTAGCATCCCCCACCGCAGAGGCGCATCAAGCACTTATGCGCATGCTCATCTCATTCGCCGCCCTGTTCCTCTCTGCCGGGTTGTTGCAGTTTTCATCCGGCGGGGTTGGCCCGCTGGATGCGCTGACCGGGCTGGCGCTTGGTTTTTCCACAGCACAGGTTGGCTTTCTGGGCTCTGCACATTTCTTTGGGTTCTTTATCGGCTGCTGGTGGGTGCCGCGCCTGATGGGCACTGTGGGCCACAGCCGCGCCTATGCGATCTGTACCGCAATGGGGGCGATCGGGCTGGCCGCCCATGTGGTGGTGGCAGGCCCCTATTGGTGGGCGCTCTTCCGGGTGTTTTCCGGCATCTGCATCGCGGGCTGTTACACCGTGATTGAGGCATGGTTGCAGGCCAAGGTCACCAATGAAACGCGGGGCCGCGCCATGGGCAGCTACCGCGTGGTTGACATCACCGCCAGCCTGATCGCGCAGTTCATGATCGGTGTACTGGCCGTTTTGGACACCCCAGTCGCCTATAACCTGCTGACCGTGATCTGCTGCGCCTCGCTTTTGCCACTGGCGTTGACCCGCGCAGCACAGCCCGCCACGCCAGATGCGACACGCCTGCGGCCCGGTTTGGGGTGGTCAATCTCGCCGCTTGCGGTGGGTGGCGTTCTGGTGGCAGCCCTGTCCAGCGCATCCTTTCGCATGGTTGGGCCGATTTATGGGCAAGAGGTCGGATTGGCCGCCAGCCAGATCGGCTATTTCCTTGCCGCTTTTGTGGCAGGGGGCGCGCTTGCGCAATGGCCCGCCGGCTGGTTGGCGGACCGGTATGACCGGCGCTATGTGCTGATTGCCCTGTCCGTCGCCTCTGCCCTGTCGAGCGTCATGACAATCGCGTTGGCCGCAACCGGGACGGCAGGTGTGATGCTGTCAGCGGCGGTCTTTGGGCTGACGTCCTTCCCGATCTATTCGGTCAGTGCGGCCCATGCCCACGACCACGCCACTGACGATCAGCGGGTCGAACTTTCCGCCGCGCTGATGTTCTTTTACGCCGTGGGTGCGATTGCGGCCCCCTACGGCGCATCGGTGCTGATCGCGGCCTTTGGGCCAGCGTCGCTGTTTGTACTGCTGGCTGTCTCACACCTGATGCTGGTCGCATGGAGCCTGCTGCGGATGCGCGTCCGCGCCGCCCCTTCGGACCGCACCCGCTATGTCTATGCGCCGCGCACATCTTTTGGCATTGGTCGGCTCTTGGGGAAAAGTCGGACGAAGGACTAGACGATCAGCGGATCCAACCCAAAGTCGTCCCAATCCAGCGCGTCCGTGTCCTTGACCACAATCCGCATGTCGCGGCTGCCATCACCATCCACGTCGACCCAGACGTTCAGATGCCCATCCGCGCGCTGGACATAGTTGACTGACGCTTGCCCGCCCCCGCGCAACGCATCCGTACCATCAAACGCCAGCGGCATCGCCGCGACGCCAGCAAGGTTGATGACATCAACACCGCGTTCAAACCCGATGATGACGTCAGGCTGTGCCGCAGCACTGTCAGCCACGTCGTCAAACAGGAACACATCCGCGCCATCGCCGCCAAACAACAAGTCGCGCCCGGCCCCACCGTTCAGCGTGCCACCGCCCGCGCCTGTCGTGATTTTGTCACGCCCCGCACCGCCATCCATATAGGTTGCGGCATCTGCGCTTTTCAGAATGTCGTTGCCTGCGCCGCCGTAGACCGCCGCGACTGTGCCGGCCCCGGTTGCGATATAGCGGTCATTGCCGCCGAACAGGAAAACCTCACCCTGAATGATGCCATCGTTGAAAACGGTCTGCCGGGTGTCAGATGTGGACAAACTGCCAAAACTGCCGCTGACGTCACCGCCATTGCGAAAGACACCCCCTTCGCCATTGATCAGCACATCCCCAAGGATCGTGCCCTGATTGATCACAGCCGCGGGCTGATCCGTGCCAACCATCAGGATCGCCGGACGCAGATCCACCGATTCAATCGTGCCAAAGTTCAGAACGCGCCCGCCGCCCTCATGGACGACCCCATAGGTGCCCGAAATCGTGCCGAAATTCTTGATCTCGACGTCTCCAGCCCCCGCTGCCACTTGCACGCCCGCAAAGTCACCCGTGATCGTTCCGCTGTTTTCAAGCCGCACGTCGCTGACCTGCGCGCCGAAGCCCACACCGATGTTGGACGCGCTGGAAATCTCGCCGCTGTTGCGGACCAACACGTTGTGGCTGTCATCGCCCACGAATACTCCAAAGTTTCCACCCTCAACCCAGTCGCGATTGTCGAACACGCTATCTGTCGCGTCGCGCAAGGCGACCCCCGCAATGTGGTCCCCCCTGATGAAACCCAAGTTGACGATCTGACCATCCGCACCGCGATAATCAATCCCGATCAGCGCGAACAACCGCCCTGTGTCAAAGTTGATGATGCGGTGCCCATCACCCTGCGCAATGACAGCCCCATTCGCGCCCGTACCCAGGAAACAATAGTTGTGTAAAACCGCACCCCCATCACGCAGCGTGACCGGATCGTCGCCGTTCACGTTGATGATGAGCGCGGTCTCAAGGATCTTGAGGTAATCGCCAGACCCCGCTGTCAGCGCAGGCGTGACCCCCTCAACAATATAGATTGTCATATCCGTGTTCCTTCAGAGTGACAGCACAAAATCATCGACCGTCAGGCTGTCACTGCCCAGGATCAGGATGCGCATGTCCGCCGTCCCATTCCCGTCCGCATCAATGCGCAGATCGACCCCACCCGCGCCGCGCTCAATATAGCGGATCGACCCCTGCCCGCCGCCGGTGAAGGCCCCGGTGCCGTTGAACGCAAGTGGTCCAACTGGCAGGAACTGCAGGTTGATCTGATCCACCCCTGTCTCAAAATCGCGGATCACATCCGGGTCGCGGCCCATCAGGCTGTCGGTGACGTCGTAGTAAAAGAACTGGTCAGCATCCGCCCCGCCCCACATCACGTCCCGGCCTTCGCGGCCTGCGATGTTATCGGCACCCGCATTGCCTTTGATCGCATCCGCACCGTCGCCGCCGTCCAATCCGTCGTCCCCCGCACCGCCGATGATCCGATCATCTCCACTCTCGCCTGCCACCAAGGCGCGTCCGCCCAGCGCCCCGTTATAGACGTCGCGCCCCGCGCCCAGAAAGACCGTGTCAGCAGCGCCGCCGCGCTGGAACACGATGTCATCGCCCGCGCCCATATCAACCTCACCGGTGATCACCGCACCCCCGGCGTTGAACAGATAGTCGTCCCCGCCAAGCAGGCTGATGTCGCCGCCCAGCGTGCCGAAATTCTTGATCGTGTCGTCTTGGGTATCTGAAAACGTATAGATCACCGCCGTTCCACTGCCTGCGGTCAGGATGTCACCCCGGTTTGTGATCGTCAGACCGAAATGCCCGCCCATCACGACAGCCCCCTCGATCAGCCCGGTATTGGACAGGCTGGCACCATCGCCCTGAAATGAAACGCCAAACCCTTCACCCCGGATTGTCCCGGCATTGATAAGTTGGACATTGGAAACCGTGGAATCAAAACTGACCCCGGCGCTAAAGGTCTCTGTGCCCTCAATCAGGCCAAAATTACGTATCACGCTATCGCTTGCGCCTTGCCAGACAGCCATCGCCGATGAGACGCCGCGAATCTCACCGCGGTTGACAAAGTCGACATCCGTCGCGCCATGCAGATAGGCACCAACGTTCTCGCCATAGATATCGCCATCATTGATAAACCGGCCCTGCCCGCCCCGGATCGTGACGCCATGAAACCCGCTGACCGATCCTGTGGTATTGATCCAGGCGTCAAAGCCTGTCGCCCCCAGATAGAGACCTTCAGCGTCCGTGGCCGCAATCGTCCCGCGATGGCGCAGTGTCAGATCGGCAGCAAAGCTTCCGATACCCACGGCCAGATCGGTGGTGATGGACACTCCGTCCTTGATCACAACAGTATCGCCCGCCGCATGGGTGATGGTCTCTGTGCCGGAGGTGGGGACAATAACTGCCATGTAAATCAAACCTTTGCGCAAATCATTGCGCCCCCAGTGGCATGGCTAACGCGGGACAGCTTCAGGTTGCAATCCACAAGGCGGAAACAGAGTGTTTCGCGCGCGCAAAGGCAACACTGGCAAAGACCGGATTGCGGGGGTATCTAGCGCCAAGTTTAAAGGACACGACATGGCCCGGCACCTCATCACATCGGCGATACCCTATATTAACGGGATCAAGCACCTTGGAAACCTTGTGGGCAGCCAACTACCTGCTGACCTTTATGCGCGCTATCTGCGGATGCGCGGGCATGAGGTGCTGTTTTTGTGCGCCACAGATGAACACGGCACCCCGGCAGAGCTGGCCGCCGCCAAAGCGGGCAAGCCAGTCGCCGATTACTGCGCAGAAATGCACAGCGTTCAGGCCCAAATCGCTGATGATTTTGGTCTGTCCTTCGACCACTTTGGCCGGTCTTCCAGCCCGCAGAACCATGCACTGACGCAGGCCTTTGCCGGGCGCCTGCACGACGTCGGCCTGATCCGCGAAGTGACCGAGGAACAGGTTTATTCCCACACCGATGGGCGCTTCCTCCCCGACCGCTATATCGAGGGCACCTGCCCCAACTGCGGATTTGAAAGCGCGCGCGGCGACCAATGTGACAATTGCACCAAGCAGTTGGACCCCACTGACCTGATCGAACCTCATTCGACCATCTCGGGCGCCACCGATCTGGAAGTGCGCGAGACCAAGCATCTGTACCTGCGCCAATCCACCATGCGTGACGACCTGCAGAAATGGATCGACAGCAAAACCGACTGGCCCGTGCTGACCACTTCGATTGCCAAGAAATGGCTGAACGATGGCGACGGCTTGCAAGATCGCGGCATCACCCGTGACCTTGACTGGGGCATTCCTGTCAAACAGGGCGATCAGGACTGGCCCGGCATGGAAGGCAAAGTCTTTTACGTCTGGTTTGACGCGCCGATTGAATACATCGCCTGTGCGCAGGAATGGCAGGACGCGGGCAAAGGCGCCGACTGGGAACGCTGGTGGCGCACCGACAAGGGCGCGGATGACGTGACCTACACCCAGTTCATGGGCAAGGACAACGTGCCGTTCCACACCCTGTCGTTCCCGGCGACCATTCTGGGCAGTCAGGAACCGTGGAAGCTGGTCGATTACATCAAATCGTTCAACTACCTCAACTACGACGGCGGCCAGTTCAGCACCTCGCGCGGGCGCGGTGTCTTCATGGATCAGGCGCTGGACATCCTGCCCGCTGATGTCTGGCGCTGGTGGCTGCTATCCCATGCGCCCGAAAGCTCTGACGCTGAATTCACCTGGGAGGCGTTCCAGACGGATGTGAACAAAGACCTCGCTGACGTGCTGGGCAACTTTGTCAGCCGCATCACCAAGTTCTGCCGCTCTAAATTTTCCGAGGCCGTGCCAGACGGTGCTTACGGCCCCGCCGAACATGCGCTGATCGCGGACCTGTCCGAGAAAGTCGCGCAATATCAGGCGCATATGGACGCAATCGAAGTGCGCAAAGCCGCCGCCGCCCTGCGCGCCATTTGGGTGGCAGGCAACGAATACCTGCAGGCAGAGGCACCGTGGTCCACCATCAAGGAAGATGAGGCAAAAGCCGCCGGTCAGGTCCGTCTGGGCCTGAACCTGATCCGCCTCTACGGCATCCTCTCGGCCCCCTTCATCCCCACGATGTCTCGCACGATGCTGGACGCAATGAACACCGACGACAGCTGGCCCACGGATGTGGCGACGGCCTTGGACGTACTTAAACCGGGCCATGCGTTTACCGTGCCTGACAACTTGTTCACCAAGATCACCGACGATCAGCGTACCGAATGGGCCTCGCGCTTTGCAGGCACCCGTGCCTGACACGGCCCCAATTATCCACATCAACGGCTGGTCCGGGACCGGCAAGCTGACCATCGCGCGTGAATTGGCGCAGATGATCGGCGCGCGCCTTCTGGACAATCATACCCTGATGAATGCGGCCCTGGCACTTTTTGACCGGGGCACACCAGAATATCGGGCGCTGCGTCAGGACCTGCGCGACACCGCATTTGCTGCCGCCAGCGACCTACCTGCGACAACCGCGCTTGTGCTGACCGACGCCTTTTCCGATGACCCCTACGAGGAACAGCTTTTTGCCGATGTGCTGGCCCTCGCCAAGACCCGGGGCGCGCGCCTGATCCGCGTCATTCTCGACATTACTGAAGGTGAAAACCTGCGCCGCCTGACCGGCCCCGGCCGGGTCGAGGCGCGCAAACTGACCGACCCCGACATCCTGCGGGATCACCGCGCCAACCATGTCCTTCTGGGGCATGATGACCCCACCGCGATCCACCTTGACGTCACCGACCTTTCGCCCAAGGATGCGGCACTAGACCTGATCGGGCGCGCGGGCCTTTTGCCTTAACCGGTCATTATCAAGACCGGACCTGCGATACCACTTCCGGCACCATTCCGCGCTCCACGTTCAACTGATATTGGATAGCAGCCGTTCCGTGTTAATGTCCCGGAAACATTATTCAAAGAAGAGTTCCAGATGTTCCGCACCCTTCCCCTCCTCGCCGTACTTACCGCCTTTGCAGCACCCGCCGCCCATGCCGCAGGCTGCATCACCGACAAGGCCAGCTTTGGTGCCTACAAAAACGCGCTAGCACAGGACGCCGCGAATGCGGGCGTTGGCGGCGCAGGAATGCAGGCGCTGTCATCGGCAGGACTTTCGGATATCACGTGGCGGTTCGAATCACGGCCCTCGTCCCAGACCGGTGTCAGCTACGGTGACCCAGCAGAGTTCCTTGCAAAGCGTACCCAATCTACCGCCGGTGCCTTTGTCAGCGCCGCCAAACGCAAGATGACCCAGAATCAGAACGTCTTTGACGCACTTGAACGGCAATACGGTGTGCCCGGCTCGATCCTTGTAACGATCTGGGGGCTCGAGACGTCGTGGGGCGGCTATCTGGGCAATTCCCCGGTGGTTGGTTCCGCTGTGACGCTGGCCTCTTATTGCCGCCGTCATCCCCGGTTTGAACCCCATGCCATTGCCGCGATGCAACTGGTGGATCGTGGTGTGATTACTGCAAATACACGCGGCGGCCCCTCGGGCGAATTGGGCCATATGCAGTTTCTGGCAGGCAATTGGGCACGCTTTGGCGTGGATGCCACCGGAGATGGCCGTGCGGATCCCTACAACCCGGTTGATGCACTTGCCTCTGCCGCCAACATGCTGCGCGCAAACGGCTGGCAGGCCGGTCAGCCCTTTGGTCAGGGCACGCGGAATTTCGGCGTCCTGTCGGCCTGGAACGACAGCGGCAACTACCAGCGCGCCATCGCCTATTCTGCCCAGCAGATTGACGGCTGATCTGCTTGGCAGCGCGGGGGGAAAGGACTAGAGGTTGGGGCATCCGTCCCTCCTCAAAGGCCTCGACGCTATGACCCGCCTGCAAGACCTCGGCATCGAAAAAGACGACATCGACGCGCAACTCGAAGCTTTGCGCACGCGCAAGCGCGCCATCGGTGCCGAAATCAGGGCCTTGCGGCAGGGCGACCTGCACCTGCCACCCGATGATATCGTCGCGATCCGGGGCCACCGGGTCTATGTCGGCGGGCACACGCCCGAAAAGTGGTACGGCATCGGCAAGCGCCAATTTCACTATCTGGTGTCGCGGGGCCTGCGCCCCAATCACCGTTTCCTTGATATCGCCTGTGGCAGCCTCCGGCTGGGGCAATACCTGATCCCGTATCTGGACACCGGCCACTACCACGGCGTGGAAGGCTCCGAACCTTTGGTTGCGGCAGGCCTGAAGAACGAACTCTTGTTTGACCTCGCAACCCTCAAAGCACCCCGCTTCGGTTATGGCTACGGCTTTGATTTCGGTTTTGTCGAGGGCTTTGACTACGCCATCGCGCAGTCGCTCTTTACCCATCTGACCCGCGCTGACATCGCACTTTGCTTTGCCAACCTGCGCCCGATCGCGCAGCCCGACAGCCGGTTCTATTTCACCTTCTTCGAAGGTGACGAGGCCCAGAACGCCCACGCCGAAAGCCACGCAAACCTACGGTGGGAATACAGCTTTGACGCCATGAAAGAGATGGCAGGCGATGGCTGGACGCTGAACTATATCGGCGACTGGGGCCATCAGGCCGATCAGCGCATGGTCTGTGCAACCCCACGCTAGACTGCGGGAAAACGGTACCGATTTGGGCCAATTCCGCCGCATTCCCGTCGCAGCTCTGCCCCAATCGACCGATATGACAAACGCGAAATACGTCAAGTTTTACGAGGATTCGCACGATGTCATTCAAATCTGCCCTGGCACTGGCCGCGACAACGCTGGCGCTTGCCATGCCCGCCGCCGCAGCGCCGGTCAGCTTTAGCCAGACCCAAAGCATGACCAGCAACGGTCAGGACCTGGCGTTCTCCTTCGCGGGCCTAGATGCCTCTGACGGCACGGGTGGCACGCTGACACTGGTGGGCAATACGCTTGATCTTGGCTCTTCGATCTTCGAATTCATGGACGTCTCAATCGAAGGCACGGGCTTTGGCCGCTGGTCTTGTGGCGGCAACGGCATCGGCTCCACCTCGATCCCCGGTTGGACCGACAGCGGATCAGGCAACGGCTCGCGCTGCGCATTCACGCTCAACATCGGCATCTCTGCCGCTCAGCTTGACGGATTTCTGCTGGATGGCACGGTTAATATCCTCGCCGAGATGAGCTTTGGCGTCACCGTCCTTGGCGCGCCCTCGGACAACCTGACCGCCACACTCAGCTACAACACCGCCCCGCCATTGGCCGTCCCCGCCCCTGCGGGCGGCGCGCTGCTGCTGGGCGGCCTCTTCGGCCTCGCGACCCTGCGTCGCCGCCGCATGGACAGCCGCACAGCAACCTAGGTCAACGGTGGTGCCCCCGGCCGGACTCGAACCGGCACGGGCATACGCCCAAGAGATTTTAAGTCTCCAGTGTCTACCATTCCACCACGGGGGCACGCGCTATTCCTATGCGCCGCCCGCGCGATGGGCAACCGCAAGATGTGATCAGATATCGGTGCCCGGATCGTCGGTGATCAGGGCCCGCTCACTCAGCCAGGGGTTCAAGGCCACGGCCGCCTTCAGCTGCACCTGCGCCTCTTCCGCGCGGCCCAAGCCCATCAGCGTCAGCCCCCGTCCGGCCATCGCCGCCACGTGGTTCGGCGTGATCGCAAGCGCCCGGTCCAGATCTACAAGCGCCGCCGCGAAATCCTGCTGCAGATAGGCGGCAAAGGCGCGCTGGTTGTAGCCTTCGGCATAGTCGGGGCAATAGTCGACCAATTGCCCAAGTGTCTCTTGCGATCTTGCCAGCAAACCACCGGCCATCTGCTGCATCCCAAGGTCCAGCAACCGCTGCGCCCGCGCGTCGGGTGCATCCGTCCACAGCGCCCACAGCTGATCGCTCAACTGGCGCGCCTCGCCCGTGCCGCGTGACACTTTGAGATCCGCAATGATCCCCGCCAGCGCCGCATCATGATCGGGCGCATCCGGGCAGACCTCTGCCGCTGCGGTGCTGGCCGTCAGACACAATACGATGATCCACTTCATGCCGCATGATCTGGCGCGCGCGGCATTGCCGTCAAGTCAGCTGTCCGCCAATGGCGCCCGTGGCGAGAGACCCTCTTCCTTGACGGCCTGCATCGCCATATAGGTCGAGGTGTGGGAGACATGCGGCAGCGTCGATAATTTGTCTGCTAAAACAGCGCGATAGCCGGTCATCCCGGTTGTGCGCACCTTTAACAGATAGTCAAACGACCCCGCGATCAGATGGCATTGTTCAATCTCGGCCACCTGCATCACCGCGGCATTGAACTGCGCCAACGCCGCCTCGCGCGTATCACTCAGCTTGACCTCAACAAAGGCGACGTAGTCGTGCCCCAGCCGGATCGCGTCAAACAGCGCCCGATACCCCCGGATCACACCGCTTTCCTCCAGTCGCCGCAGCCGCGCCTGCGTGGGCGATTTCGACAGGCCGATCCTGTGGGCCAATGCTGTTACACTGATCCGCCCTTCCACGGCCAGAACGTCCAGTATCTTTTGGTCGAAATTATCCAATTCGTCAGTGCGTTCGGCCATCATTTCTCCAAAAAATCAGTAGATTTGACTATTCAGGAACTAAATACAGATCAAATCGCCTTCGATCAATAGGGTATGATTTGGCACCATCGTGAGAGGATTCGCCATGCCCCGTGACACCCAAACCACCCTGCGCAAGCAGATCGACGCGGCCATGTATGCCGCCGAAAGCGCGGTGGTGACAGACCTTGTGACGCAAGCCGCCCTGTCAGACGTCGACCGCGCGCGTATTCACGCCGCCGCCACGGATCTGGTCCGTCAGATCCGCGAGACCTCTGATCCGGGCCTGATGGAGGTGTTTCTGGCCGAATACGGCCTTTCGACCGACGAAGGCATCGCGCTGATGTGTCTGGCAGAGGCGCTGTTGCGTGTTCCCGACGCCGACACCATGGATGAGCTAATCGAGGACAAGATCGCGCCCTCTGATTGGGGCAAACACCTGGGGCATTCCGCCTCCAGTCTCGTGAATGCCTCGACCTGGGCGCTGATGCTCACAGGCCGGGTGCTGGATGACGAAAAGCCGGGGCTGACCGGTGCGTTGCGCGGTGCCGTCAAACGGCTGGGCGAACCCGTGATCCGCACCGCTGTGGCGCGGGCCATGCGCGAGATGGGCCGCCAGTTTGTCCTGGGCGAGACGATCACAAGTGCGATGAAACGCGCCGACGGGATGCAGGCCAAAGGCTTTACCTACAGCTATGACATGTTGGGCGAAGCGGCCCGCACCGACGCGGATGCGCAGCAATACCATCTGGCCTATTCCCGCGCGATCACCGCCATTGCCGAACACTGCCGTCACGGCTCTGTCGCGGAAAACCCCGGCATTTCGGTCAAGCTATCGGCCCTGCACCCCCGCTATGAGGTCGCCCAGACCGACCGCGTGATGACCGAACTGGTGCCGCGCCTGCGGTCGCTGGCGGTGCTGGCGAAATCGGCGGGCATGGGGTTCAACATTGACGCGGAAGAGGCCGACCGCCTGTCGCTGTCGCTCGATGTGATCGAGGCAGCACTTTCCGAACCCGCTCTTGCCGGGTGGGACGGGTTTGGTGTCGTGGTGCAGGCCTATGGCAAACGTTGCGGGCTGGTGATCGACGCGCTGCACGACATGGCCGAACGGCTGGACCGCAAGATCATGGTCCGGCTGGTCAAGGGCGCCTATTGGGACGCCGAGATCAAGCGCGCTCAGGTGCAAGGGCTGGACGGATTCCCCGTCTTCACCGCCAAGGCGCACACCGACATCAGCTATATCGCCAACGCCCGCAAACTTCTGGGCCTGACCGACCGGATATACCCGCAATTCGCCACCCATAACGCCCATACTGTGGCCGCCGTGCTTGATCTGGCGCGCACCTTGGGCCGCAACGCCGCTGATTACGAATTCCAGCGCCTGCACGGCATGGGCGAGGTGCTCCATACCAAGGTTCTGCAAGCGCAAGGCACCCGCTGCCGCATCTATGCCCCCGTTGGCGCGCATGAAGACCTGCTCGCCTACCTTGTGCGGCGACTTTTGGAAAACGGTGCCAACTCTTCTTTCGTCAACCAGATCGTCGACGAAGACGTGCCCGCGTCAGAGGTCGCGTCTGACCCCTTTGAGGCCGCCGGTGATCTGCCAAATCTCACCCAACCGCTTGACCTTTTCCAACCAGAGCGCCCGAATTCCATCGGCTTTGACCTCACCCATGCGCCGACGCTTGCGAATATCGAACAAACTCGCGCGCAATTCCGCACAACGGTCTGGGCAGCAGCACCCCTCGTTTCTTCTGGCCAAAATAATCCCCCGCGGAGCGTCCCACACCAACAGCCCGTGCTGAACCCCGCCCATCCGGGCGACACGGTTGGTCATGTCATACCCAGCAGCCCCACCGACATCGCCCAAGCACTTGATCACGCCGCGATCTGGGATGCGCCGGCCACCGACCGTGCCGCCATCCTCAACGCCGCCGCTGACGCCTATGAAGCCAACGCGGGCGAGATTTTCGCCATTCTGGCGCGCGAGGCGGGCAAAGCCATGCCCGATGCCGTGGCCGAACTGCGCGAGGCGGTGGATTTCCTGCGCTACTACGCCGCCCAGATTGACGCTGGGGCCGCCCCGCGCGGCATCTGGACCTGCATCAGCCCGTGGAACTTCCCGCTTGCGATTTTCACCGGCCAAATCGCGGCGGCGCTGGCCGCCGGCAACGCGGTGCTCGCCAAACCGGCAGAGCAAACCCCGCTCATCGCCCATTTCGCGGTGTCTCTGCTGCATCGGGCCGGTATCCCAGCCGCCAGCCTGCAGCTGCTCCCCGGCGATGGCGCGGTGGGCGCGGCCCTGACTGGGGACGCGCGGATCAATGGTGTGGCTTTCACCGGCTCCACCGCCACGGCGCAAAAGATCGCGACCAACATGGCCACTCATTGTGCCCCCGGCACACCGCTGATCGCTGAAACCGGCGGGCTCAACGCCATGATCGTCGACAGCACTGCCTTGCCCGAACATGCCGTGCGCGACATCCTGCTGGCCTCTTTCCGCTCTGCCGGTCAGCGGTGTTCAGCCCTGCGCTGCCTTTACGTGCAAGAGGACGTGGCCCAAAACCTGCTCAAGATGCTCTATGGCGCGATGGATGCGCTGACGCTGGGCGACCCCTGGGCATTGTCCACCGATGTCGGCCCGGTGATCGACGATGCCGCGCGCCAAATCATTCTGGATCACATCGCGACCGCCCGGTCAGAGGGGCGGATCATGCACCAAATCCCGGCCCCCGCCACCGGCCACTTTGTGCCGCCCACCGTGATCCGGGTGGACAGCATCGCCCAGATGACCCGCGAAATCTTTGGACCCGTACTGCATGTAGCGACCTTCAAATCCCACGCGCTTGACCATGTGATCGACACGATCAACGCCACCGGCTACGGGCTGACCTTTGGCCTGCACACCCGCATCGACGACCGGGTGGAAACCGTGACCACGCGGATCAATGCAGGCAACATCTACGTCAACCGCGACCAGATCGGCGCGATTGTCGGCAGCCAACCCTTTGGCGGAGAGGGCCTTTCCGGCACCGGCCCCAAGGCGGGCGGCCCGCACTACCTGCCCCGCTTTACCGCCCCTGCAACTGCCGCCACCGCGGGCCAATTCGACCAAGATGCCGACATCGCCGCCCTGACCAAGCAACTCAACACGGCCACCCCACCTGCGCCGCAGCCGGTGCGCGATCTGCCCGGACCTACGGGCGAATCCAACCGGCTGCACGCGATGCCACGTGGCCCGGTGCTCTGCCTCGGCCCCGGTGCCGCGGCCGCGCAGGCGCAGGCCGACAGCGTGACCGCCCTGGGCGGCACAGCAGTGATGGCCCAAGGCAATCTGCCCGTATCCGCGCTGACCACCCTGCCGCTGGCGGCGGCCCTCTGGTGGGGCGATGCCGATACCGCGCGCGCCTACGCCAAGGCCCTGACGCAGCGCACCGGCCCGATCACCGCCCTGATCACAGCCCAGCCCGATGCCGCCCACGTCCTGCACGAACGCCACGTCTGCATCGACACCACAGCCGCCGGCGGCAACGCGCAGCTTTTGGCGGCGATGGCGTAGGCCGGGCTTCAGATCGGCCCTTGCACCAGGCGCGTCAGCCACCTGCTTGACGCGCCAGCGCCAATCCCGCACCGTCCCCCCATGTTCCCGATCCGCGACCACAACCCGTCCAACCGCACGCCCTATGTCACCTACACATTGATGGCGCTCAACATCGGCATCTGGCTCTTTGGGCTGGCCTTCATCACCACCAACGCGCAGATCAACGCGCTTTATTTCAACTACGCGATGATCCCCCTGCGCATTTCGGGTGGAGAGGGTTATCACACCCTCGTCACCTCGGTCTTTCTGCACGCAGGCTTTATGCATCTTGCCGGTAACATGCTGTTTTTGTTTATCTTCGGTGACAACCTCGAAGATGAGATGGGCCATATCCCGTTCCTGATCTTCTATCTGGCCTGCGGTGCCGGTGCGGCGCTGGCGCAATGGGCCGTGGCCCCCGGCAGCCCGGTGCCGACCGTGGGCGCATCAGGCGCAATCGCAGGTGTCATGGGTGGCTATCTGCTGCTCTTCCCCAAGGCCAAGGTTGATATCTTCATCTTCTTTGTCATCATCTTCCGCATCATCCCAATCCCCGCCTGGGTCATGCTGGCGGTCTGGTTCGCCCTGCAGCTTTTCAACGGCATCGGCAACGATGGATCAGGTGGCGGCGTGGCCTATTGGGCCCATGCGGGCGGGTTCGTTATCGGGTTTGTACTGACCATCCCGTTGTGGCTGCGACTGGGGGCGATGACGTATTGGGACCGCACAGAAGGGCACCCGCCCCACCCCGAAGCAAAATACCCAATCCGCACCACACGCATCCCAAAGGTCCCGCGCCGATGACGCGCACCCTGACCTGTCACTGCGGCGCTGTAGTGCTGGCATTCACCCCCAGTGAGCCGCTGTCAGAGGCCGCGCGCTGCGATTGTTCCTTTTGCCGCCGCCGCGCTGCCGCCACGGTGTCAGTGCCAGAGGCCGATTTGACCATCACTAAAGGCGCGGAAAACCTGACGCTTTACCAATGGAACACCAACACGGCCGAGCACTACTTTTGCAAGACATGCGGCATCTACACCCACCACCGGCGGCGTATCAACACGTCCGAGTTTGGCGTGAACCTTGGCGCGATTGACGGCGTCACACCCGACGAACTGCGGGGCCCCGGCTGGAACGATGGTGTGAACCACCCCTCTGACGCTTAGGTGTTGCGGACCACTTTGGCGAAGGCGTCAAAGATGTCACTGTTGGCCACGATGATCTCGCCATCGGCCAAAATGTCGCCCGCGGGGTTCAGCGGCTCAACAATGGCACCCGCCTCCTTGGCGATCACAATGCCTGCAGCGATGTCCCATGCGTGCAGACGCCGTTCCCAGAACCCGTCATAGCGGCCCGCGGCCACATAGGCCAAATCCAGCGCCGCCGCCCCAAAGCGCCGCACGCCCGAACATGCAGGCAGGATGCGCGCAAGGTCCTGCAGCGTTTCGGGCAGGTCCGCGCGG
Organism: Yoonia sp. R2331; assembly: GCF_041103235.1. Taxonomy (NCBI): domain Bacteria; kingdom Pseudomonadati; phylum Pseudomonadota; class Alphaproteobacteria; order Rhodobacterales; family Paracoccaceae; genus Cognatiyoonia; species Cognatiyoonia denitrificans. The sequence continues at coordinate 2,406,628 of NZ_JBGCUN010000001.1, forward strand.
CCCGAAAACGGCAGGCCGGTCGCAAAAAGGGCCTCCGCCATGCGATGCCGGGCCGAGACTCTGATCCGCGCCTCGTTCACAAACGCGCCAAAGCCCTTTTCGGCATAAAACATCTCGTCCTTGACTGGGTCATAGATCACGCCCGCAACGATCTGGCCTTTATGTTCCAGCGCGATGGACACCGCCCAATGGCCCAACCCGTGCAGGAAATTGGTGGTGCCATCCAGCGGGTCGACGATCCAGCGGCGCGTCGGGTCCTCGCCTTCGATCTCGGTGCCTTCCTCGCCCAGAAACCCATAGGTCGGGCGCGCGGCCATCAGGTCTTCGCGGATCGTCTCTTCGGCCTGTCTGTCGGCACGGCTGACAAAGTCGCCCGGCCCCTTGCGGCTGACCTGCAATTGTTCAACCTCGCCAAAGTCCTTGACCAGCTGCCGCCCCGCCTTGCGGGCCGTCTTCATCATGACGTTGAGGTTTGCGCTGCCAGCCATCTGGTCTCTCCGGGGTAAGGGTCAGGCCGGGCGTATAGGCCCAATGCCGCGACACCGCAAGCGCCGCTCAACCGCGCTGCAAGGCCAATCGGCCCAGTGCCCACAGCCACAGGATCGCAGCCACCGGCCCGGTTGCCAAAATCCACCAGGCGTTGACCTCTGGGATCACGCCGCCAGTGGTCACGGCGCCGCCAATGATCGCGACGGGCAAGACCAGCGAAGCGCCATAGCCCGCCCACGGCACGGCGCCGCTGATGTCCCAAGGCGCGTCACTCTCCCCGCGCGCCATGGCCCACCAACTCAGCGCGATCAACAGCGGCAACACCAGCGAGACCGGAAAGAGCGGCAGCGCCCACATCAGCCCCCAAACCGCCAACACCAGCCCCCAAAGCACGACCAGATCACCGCGCGTTGGCACCCAAGGCCGATCCGCGACGCGATCCACAATCATATGGCCGCCGATGAACATCCCATAGGCCAGCACGACCTGCAGGCTCAGCCGTGCCACATCCATCTGGCCCTGCTCTGCGACCCACATGAACCCCAGCCAGACCCCCAGCAGCAGCCCCGCCACCGCAAATACCGGCACTGCCAACACAGGGCGGCGCGCCACAGCACGAAACCCGAACAGCCCGCAGCCAATGGTCAACAACCCGTGCCAGGCCAATGACGTCCACAGAATCGAAAATGGCACCGCCTCATACAGAACCGGAACAACCACCCCTTCGATCACGATGCCAAACAAGCCCACTGCGACAACCGCGCCGGGCCAGCCCACGCGGTAAAGCCGCATCATTGCGATCATCAGATAAGCGGCGATGCCATAAAACAGCCACACCTCCCAAATCCCGAGTGTCAGGTCCACGTGATAGAACCACATCTCTGAACAGGCGACAGTCAGCAGACCCAGCCCCAGCGCCATGCCCAGCTTTGCGATCACCTTGGTGCCTCGCTCTGCAACTTCACCGCTTCTTGCTTTGCCAGCCGGATCAGATGCGCCATATAGGGCAACGCTGTATCCTCGGCTCGCGTTGCCGCATAAAGCCGTCGGGTCACCCCGTCTTTGGTCAGTGGTCGCGTCACATAATCCGAGTTATACCGCACTTGCCGCACCACCCAGTCGGGCAGCACCGCAACGCCCCGGTTCGAGGCGACCAGCAGCAGGATCACCGCCGTCAGTTCGACCTGCCGCAGATTGGCCGGTTGCACGCCTGCCGGCGTCAAAAGCTGGCTGAACACATCCAACCGGCTTTGTTCCACCGGATAGGTAATCAGCGTCTGATCGGCAAAATCCGCAGCCTCAATGAATGGTTTTTGCGCCAGCGGATGCTGGGCCGCGGCGACAAACACCGCGTCATAGTCAAAGATCGGCGTGAAATGCGTGCCCGCGACATCCTCAGGATCGGACGAGACCACAAGATCAACCTCCTCCCGCCGCAACGCAGGCAGCGCATCAAAGGCCAGGCCGGGGCGGATATCCACGTCCACATCGGGCCAGGCCTTGCGAAACGCCTCCAACACCGGGAACAGCCACTCAAAACAGGCGTGACACTCAATCGCGATATGCAGCCGCCCGGATTTGCCTGCGATCAACCCTTCGAATTCCGCCTCCAGCGCGCTGACCCGTGGCAAGATCTCTTCTGCCGCCGCCAGCAACTTCATCCCCGCCGCCGACAGCCGCAGCGGCTTGGTGCGCCGCACAAACAGCTCCACCCCCGCCTGATCCTCGATCCCCTTGATCTGATGGCTCAGCGCGGACTGCGTAATGTTCAGCAAATCCGCAGCGCGGCCCAGACCGCCAGTGTCATGGATCGCCTTGATCGTGCGCAGGTGGCGAAACTCAATATGCATACGATCCTCATAACGTTTCTGAGTTTTATGAATTTGCCTCATATGCCAGCCTGTGAGATTTTGAGCAAGTTCCAAAAGGATTGTCCTATGCCCGGCCTCAGCTTTGAATTCTTCCCGCCCAAATCCCTCGAAGCCTCGTTCCGCTTGTGGGACTGCGTCAACACGCTGGCGCCATTGGCCCCTGACTTCGTCTCGGTCACCTACGGCGCGGGCGGCACCACGCGAAAGCTGACGCACGAGGCGGTCAGCACCCTGCACAAGACCACTGACCTTGCGGTTGCGGCCCACCTGACCTGCGTTGACGCAACCCGGGAAGAGACCCTGGCCATCGCCGAACGCTACGCCGATGCGGGCATCACCGACATCGTGGCCCTGCGTGGCGATGCGCCAAAGGGCAGCGATGGCTTTGCCGCCCACCCCGAGGGCTTTGCTTCTTCCGTTGATCTGATCGCGGCCTTGGCTGAAACCGGCAAATTCAACATCCGCGTGGGCGCCTACCCCGAAAAACACCCCGAGGCTGCCGATCAGGCCGCAGACATCGCATTCCTGAAGCGCAAGATCGACGCAGGTGCGACCTCGGCCATCACACAGTTCTTCTTTGAAGCGGACACATTCTTTCGGTTCCGCGATGCCTGTGTGAAAGCCGGGATCGACGCGCCGATCATCCCCGGCATCCTGCCGGTGGAAAACTGGACCGGCGTGCGCAAATTTGCTGCCCAATGCGGCACGAACATCCCTGCCGTTGTGGCCCAGGCCTTCGAGAATGCGACCCGCGACGACACCACCGACCTGTTGGCCACAGCGCTGGCGACAGAGCTCTGCGATGATCTCCTGACCGGCGGGGTTGACCATCTGCACTTCTACACGCTCAACAAACCCGGCCTCACCTTTGACGTGGCCCGTGCCCTGGGAATTGCCCCCAAGTACCGCTTGCAAAACGTCGCCTGACGCGGCAGCCTCCGGCCAAAAGCCAGAGCCATCATGATCTTCGCCAAATCCCCGTCAGAGCTTCCGGACAACGACAAGATCCTGTCAATGTCGGGCTTCGATTTCATGTGCGGGATACGTGACGGCACCCTGCCCCACCCGCCGATTGCGCGCCTGCTGAACTATCGTGTTGATACGGTTTCCGAGGGCAAGGTCATATTTCGCGGCACCCCGCAATTCGATCATGTGAACCCCACCGGCACCGTGCATGGCGGCTGGTACGGCACCCTGCTTGACAGCTGCATGGCCTGCGCGGTGATGACAACTGTGCCACAAGGGTCGGTCTACACAACGCTGGAATACAAGGTGAACCTGACCCGCACGATCCCGCTCGGGACCGAGGTGCTGGCGATTGGCACCATTGACCACGCAGGCCGCTCAACCGGGGTGGCATCGGGCCAGATTGTGGATGCACAAACCGGCAAACTTTATGCCACCGGCTCAACCACCTGCATCATTATGCAGATCGGCTGACAGACCCTGCGGCACCGCCTGTCTTTCTTCCGAATGAAAATATGCAAATCCAACATGCGCCAACCCTTGCCACGCCGGCAGCAGCGCACCCAGAATTTTTCAAAATTCTGCCCCGCCCTCAGATCACCCGGTCCGCGACACTTTCATGTAGCCGTTCAGAGGGGTCGCCCCCCACAACCCGCTTGCGCCGGGTGACAAAGATCTTGCCCCAGCCGCGCCATGTGCTGACCGAAGGGGCCGTCACATCACAAGGGAAACGGCTGCGCCACCCGGCTGGCAAAGGCAGCCCACACGCGTCCAGCCGGTCCAGCATCCAGACCAGCGGGATATTCGCCAGCGGACGCGCCGCCTCAAACCCGTTCAACTGCCCGCCCACATCTCCATGGGTGCCGCGAAACCAAACCTGTTCCACGTGCCCATCCCAATTGGGGTCGCTCTCCCACAGCACCGGTCGGTAGGCCACGCGGGTTTCGTCCAGCCCCAGCGCATGAAACCCGTGGCGCACCACATGGCCCAGCGCGTGATTGTGAAACGCATGGCGCGCGGCACTGACACGCCAGACCACAGGGGCCACCAGCCCCAGCGATTTGACCGTGTCCCAGACCGCCACCGCCTCGATCTCGATCTCCGGGTGGCAATGCTCTTTCCAGAACGCTGCCGCCGCCTCTGATGTCGCGCCCGCCTCGTAGTGACGATAGGCGGTCTGCACGGCCCGTTCGGTGGCACATTCCGCGCGCACCAGCCCTACCATATCCACCACCCCGGCCAGCGACCGCACCGCATAGGCCCCGCGGGAATAGCCCATCAGGATAATCTTGTCGCCGGGCCGATAGCGGCTGGCCAGAACCCCATAGGCGCGCCTGATCTGCCGGTTGATTCCACGCCCTGCCGCGACATCCGCTGTCTGCCGCCAGTCGCGCCATTGAATGCCCGCCTCGTAATAAACTGTCAGATTGGCCCCTCGCCCGGCCTCATTCAGCAGCTTGTAGGTCTGGCCTGCGTGCGTCTCATACCCCGGCTTGAGGGACGACATCGTCCCATCCAGAATGATCACATGGATCGCAGGGCCACGCGCATCACGCGGCTGACCGGTCTCTTGTCGCGGCCTGCGCCCGACAAGCCCGAAAACCCAGTCACGAAGCGACACGGTCTTCCCTGGCCTCTTGCACCCAACGCCACACCCGGTGCGGCGTAAACGGCATCGCAACCTCCGTCACACCCACTTCTGACAGCGCATCCAGCGCCGCATTGGTCACAGCGGCCAGCGCGCCCACCGTGCCCGCCTCGCCACAGCCCTTCATACCCATCGGGTTGTAAACACTTGGCGTACCGCGCGTCTGAAAGGTGATCATCGGTATGTCATCAGCGCGCGGCATGCCGTAATCCATGAAGGTCGCGGTCAACAACTGCGCATCTTCATCAAAAACCACATGTTCAGTCAGCGCCTGCCCCAGGCCCTGTGCGACCCCGCCGTGAATTTGCCCCTCAACCAGCATCGGATTGATCAGATTGCCAAAGTCATCCACCACCGCATAGCGCACCACGCGTGTGACCCCGGTTTCAGGATCAACCTCCACCTCGGCGATATGGCAACCGTTTGGAAAACTGCGCCCATCCAGCGTGATCCGCGCGGAATGCCGCATCAGATCATCGCGCCCCGCCGCGCGGGCCATCTCGGCCACCTCCAGCATGCTGGGCGTCAGGTTCGACCCCGCGATGCGGAACCGCTCATCATCAAAGCTGACATCGCTCGCGTCCACCCCCTCAGCCTCGGCCAGAAAGGCACCAAAGGCCGCCACAATCACCTCGACCGTGGCCAGCGTGGCGGTGTTCTGCACCGTAACGGACCGTGACCCACCGGTGCCGCCGCCGGTGGCAATCAGATCGCTGTCGCCTTGCACAATCTCAATCTGATCCGCCGGAATGCCGGTCTGATCAGACATGAAGTGGGCATAAACCGTCTCATGCCCCTGCCCGTTTGATTGGGTGCCCACGAACATCTTGGCCCCCTTCGGCGTGAACTCCACCGTTGTGGTCTCGCTGGGATCGCCCAGGATGCTCTCGATATAGTAACACAGACCAATCCCCCGCAGCCGACCCGCTTCGGCACTGTCAGCCTTCCTTGCGACAAAGCCCGGCATATCCGCCACCTCTGCGGCACGTTCCAGCAGCGCGCTGAACTCGCCCACGTCATAGGTCACACCCGTGGGCGTGGTGTAGGGAAACTGATCGGGCCGGATAAAGTTGCGCTTCCGCAGCTCCAGCGGATCAACACCCAACTGTCGCGCGGCCTGATCCATCGCCCGTTCCAGCACAAAAATCGCCTCTGGCCGGCCCGCACCGCGGTAGGCATCCACCGGCGTGGTGTTGGTATAGACCCCCCGCACCGCCATGTAAGCCTTTGGAATATCATAGGTTCCGGTCAAAACCTTGCTAAAAAGCTCGGTCTGGATGTTCTGCGCAAAGCCCGAATTATAGGCCCCCATATTGGCAACCGTGTCCAACTGATAGCCGGTAATCCGCAAATCCGCATCAAACCCGATCACCACTTCCGTGGTCAGATCGCGCCCTGCATTGTCGGTCAGCATGGCTTCGGTTCGTTCCGACATCCAGCGCACCGGGCGGCCAAGGGTGCGTGCGGCAAAAGCCACGGCAAAGGTCTCGGGGTAGTTGAAAGCCTTGGTGCCAAATCCGCCGCCCACATCGGGGTTGGTGACCCGCAGATCAGCAGCATCTATCCCCAGCGCCTTTGCGACCGGCCCCTTGGTGCCCCAGACCCCCTGCCCGTTGACCGAAACATGCAGGCGGTCGCCCTCTGGTTCGGCATAGCAGCCGCGTGGCTCCATGCTGTTGGGGATGATCCGGTTGTCAGGCGCGCGCAGGCGCACCACGTGGGCCGCGTCGTTGATCGCAGCCGCCGTGCCCTCCGCATCGCCCATGCCCCAGTCAAAGGCCACATTGTCAGGTGCCTCATCGTGCAGCACCTCGCCGCCGGGGCCCACATCCACCTTGGCCGGGCGGTCGTCGATCTCCAGCCAGATCGCCTCTGCGGCATCCTTGGCCTGCGCCATGCTTTCGGCCACGATCATCACCACCGCTTCGCCCACATGGCGCACGCGACCTTGCGCCAAAATCGGCCGCACCGGCTTGGCCCCCTTGCTGCCATCGCGGTTGGTGACCACACCTCCGCCAATGTCCATCCGCACACCTGCCGCCGCCAAATCCGCGGCGGCTGCGGCCATCACCACGCCGGGCATGGCGCGCACCTCCTCCAGATCAGGCGGGGTCAGATCGCCATGCCCCTGACTGCTCCGCAGGAAATAAGCCACCAGCGCGCTCTCGGGTGCAATGTCGTCCACGTAACGCCCCTGACCGGTCAGAAACCGCAGATCCTCGATGCGTTTGACAGGTTGGCTGCGCCCAAACTTTTCCATTGCGATCTCCGTGATGTGCACAGGCGACCCTAACCGCCCTGTGCTGCGTGTCCAGATGTCGCTGCGGGACAAGACGGACCAGTTTGCGCCCCGCAGACTGCTTGGAAACAGTTGGGTGCAACCGGTAGAAGCAGCTTTTGTAATAAGGCAGAGACATGATGGACCACGTCAAATTCACCGCGATGAAAGACGGCGACAAGGAAGACTATGACTTCCTGACCGCGCACGAGGTCGCCTACACCAAAGGCACCGCCGACCGGCTATTGACCGCATTGGTCAGCCTTGACGAAAGCCTCTCCGGCTACCAGATCACCCGCCTCGGTCATTCGCTGCAAGCCGCCACCCGGGCAGAGCGTGACGGCGCGGATATCGACTGGATCGTGGCCGCCCTGCTGCACGACATCGGCGACATCTTCGCCCCCTATAATCACGACGAATACGCCGCCACGATCCTGCGGCCCTTCGTGCGTGAACAGGTCACTTGGGTGGTCGAAAAGCACGGTGATTTCCAATTGGTCTACTACGGCGAACACGTCGGCGCAGACCCCGAAAAACGCCAGCAATATGCCGGCCACCCCTATTTCGACGACTGCGCGCAATTCTGCGAACGCTGGGATCAGAATTCTTTCGACCCCGCCTATGACCACCTGCCCCTGTCGCACTTCGCTGACCGCGTCCGCTCCGTCTTTGCCCGCACAGCCTACGACCCTGCAATAATCCAACCCGGCGTGCGCGTCCCGCTTTCAAGCAGCTAAGCAGACCGCCGCACGCTTCGACAGATGGCAAGCCCTCGGGCATCAGGGTTTCAAAAGGGATATTGACTGAAGCGATCACTGTTCCCGGTCGTTCATGGGCATAAGGACCCCGTACGACATTAAGCCGCGCAAATTTCACTTGTGCCCTCGCTGCAATTGACACCCTCCGCTCCGCCCAACTGTCCGCGCATCATTCGCCGCTCGACCGGATCAGACACCCTTTTCCTTCCCCGCCCCATTCGCTATCTGACGGGCAACCAGACAGGACCAGACCCATGCCGATGGAAAAGACATTCGACGCCGCCACGCGCGAGCCGCAGATTTACGCCGATTGGGAGACCTCCGGCGCATTCAAGGCCGGGGCCAACGCCCGCACCGATGCCGCGACCTATTGCATCATGCTGCCGCCCCCCAATGTCACCGGCCACCTGCACGTCGGCCACGCCTTTTCCCAAACCCTGATGGACATCCTGATCCGCTGGAAACGCATGCAGGGCTTTGACACCCTCTGGCAGCCCGGCCTCGACCACGCGGGCATCGCCACCCAGCTGATGGTGGAAAAGGACCTCGCCGCCAAAGGCGAACCCAAGCGCACCGAGATGGGCCGCGAGAAATTCCTCGGCAAGGTCTGGGAATGGAAGCAAGCCTCCGGCGGCGTTATCGAACAACAAGCCCGCCGCATGGGCCACTCCATGGACTGGGAACGCTCTGCCTTCACCATGTCCGGCGCCGACAGCGCGCCCGCAGGCGAAAAGCCCGGCAACTTCCACGAGGCCGTGCTCAAGGTCTTCGTCGACATGTATGACAAGGGCCTGATCTATCGCGGCAAACGCCTTGTGAACTGGGACCCGCACTTTGAAACCGCGATCTCCGACCTCGAGGTGGAAAACACCGAAGTCGACGGCCACATGTGGCACTTCAAATACCCGCTCGCCGGTGGCGAGACCTACGAATACGTCGAGAAAGATGAAGACGGCAACGTCACGCTGCGCGAAACGCGCGACTATATCTCCATCGCCACCACCCGGCCCGAAACCATGCTGGGCGACGGTGCCGTGGCCGTCCACAAGGATGACGAACGTTACGCCCCCATCGTCGGCAAGCTCTGCGAAATCCCCGTGGGTCCCAAAGCACAGCGCCGCCTGATCCCGATCATCACCGACCCCTACCCCGACATGAATTTCGGCTCCGGTGCGGTGAAAATCACTGGTGCGCATGACTTCAACGACTACGAAGTCGCCAAGCGCGGCGGCATCCCGATGTACAACCTGATGGACACGAAGGGTGCTATGCGCGCCGACGGCAAACCCTATGCGGAAGAGGCAGCAACGGCCCAAGCCATCGCCAACGGCGAACAGGACTTTGACGAGGCGATGATCGCCGCGATGAACCTCGTGCCTGAGGCCTACCGCGGGTTAGACCGGTTCGAAGCCCGCGCCGCGGTCGTCGCCGACATCACCGCCGAGGGGCTGGCCGTGATGACCCGCGCCGACGACGCCCGTCTGGGTAGGCCGGGGTTCACCCCGGCAGAAGGCGAAGACGTTCCCATGGTCCCGCTGATCGAAGCCAAAAAAATCATGCAACCCTTCGGCGACCGCTCCAAGGTGGTCATCGAACCGATGCTGACCGACCAATGGTTCGTCGACACCGCCAAAATCGTCGGCCCCGCTTTGGACGCCGTGAAATCCGGCGAGGTGAAGATCATGCCGGAAAGCGGCGAAAAGGTCTTCTACCACTGGCTGGAAAACATCGAACCCTGGTGCATCTCCCGCCAACTCTGGTGGGGCCACCAGATCCCGGTTTGGACCGCTCAGGTGCCCACAGTAAATGGTGAGGTTGGAACTTGGAATGTAAGTGTTGGCGCAGGAATCTCGCGAGAGAAAGCCAAGAAATTTATCGACGAAAACCGATATGACGACGAAGCAATGGGCGGTCGGTTATCACAAGGCGGCCTTCTAACAATGGAATTCTGTGCCGCAACTGTCGAAGAGGCGCAGGAAAAAATTGCAGACGTTTGGCTGGCACGAACAGGTCAGAGGCCTTCAGAATTTTTCGAAATCGAGGGTGACCCCGGTCATTGGTATCTGAACTACGGCTGGACGCCCCAATCAAATAGCATCCCTATGTGGCGCGACCCCGACGTCCTCGACACCTGGTTCTCCTCCGGCCTCTGGCCCTTCGGCACCCTCGGTTGGCCCGAAGACACGCCCGAACTGCAAAAATACTTCCCCGGCGACGTTCTCATCACCGGTCAGGACATCCTGTTCTTCTGGGTCGCCCGGATGATGATGATGTCCCAAGCCGTGGAGCAAAAGAACCCCTTCCACACCGTCTACCTGCACCAACTGGTCCGCGACGCGAAGGGCCAGAAGATGTCCAAGACCACCGGCAACGTCATCGACCCGCTCGACATGATCGACCAATACGGCGCCGACGCCCTGCGCATGTCCAATGCGGCGATGGCCGCGATCGGTGGTGTATTGAAAATTTCAGAAGACCGGATCAAGGGCTACCGCAACTTCGGCACGAAGCTCTGGAACGCCTGTCGCTTTGCCGAAATGAACGGCGTTTTTGATGCGGACACGATGTGCATAGGTTCTGCATCAGATGTGCATGACCTCCGAACTGTTAACGCCTGGATCGTGGGCGAAACCGCCCGCACACGTGAAGTCGTGGACGCCGCCCTCACCGAATACCGCTTCAACGACGCCGCCAACGCGCTTTATGCCTTTGTCTGGGGCAAGGTCTGTGACTGGTACGTGGAACTGTCCAAACCGCTGCTGCTCGACGGCACACCGGAAGAAAAGAAGGAAACGCAAGAGGTTATGGCATGGGTCCTCGACCAATGCGTGATCCTGCTTCACCCGATCATGCCGTTTGTGACCGAAGACCTCTGGGGCATCATGGGCAAGCGCGACAAGCCATTGGTCCACACCGACTGGCCCACCTACTCTGCCGCTGATCTGGTTAACCAAGATGCCGACCGCGAAATGAACTGGACGATCTCCCTGATCGAAGGCATCCGCTCCGCCCGCGCCCAGATGAACGTGCCTGCGGGGCTGAAAATCCCTGTCATTCAGACAGATAGCGATGCAGCGTCGGACACGGCCCTTGCCAACAATATGGCAATGATCGAAAAACTCGCCCGCATCACCGGCGTCGCCAAGGGCGACACCCCCAAAGGGTCGATCACAGTTGCGACAACGGGGGCCACCTTTGCCCTGCCGCTGGCCGATATCATCGACGTGGACGCGGAAAAGACACGCCTGTCCAAAGCCTTGGAAAAAGTTAACAAAGAGGCAACAGGCCTGCGCGGCCGCCTGAACAACCCCAAATTCGTGGCCTCCGCCCCCGAAGAGGTCGTTACCGAAGCCAAACACAATCTTTCGCTACGGGACGAAGAAATCGCGCAATTATCCACCGCGCTCGAAAAACTGGCTGAAATCGACTAAGGCTTTCTTTTGAATAAAAATATGCCCGCCGGAGGCACCGGCGGGTGACGCAACGCAAGCGCGCGTCAAAAGGGCAGAACGCCGTATCGTTGCGCCAGACTGTCGTGCGGGCCACCGGCCCGCCCCGCTGTTTCAATCATGGTAAACGCCGCCGCCGTGACGGTCACTTAACGAAACACCACTTTCTCCACCGCGCGCATCCCGCCCAATGCCTTGTCATAAACCAGCGTCAAAATACGCCGCTCGCGCAGCACAACCGGCACAAACCGCGCCACGCCAGCAGCGCCGGTGATTGCCAAAAAACCACGTCTGTTCAACATCTTGCCTCTCCTTTGTTCGGGCCGGATGACACCCTATCCCATTGCCCCATTGCAGCCACGGGGCGAACATGGTGATCTTTCCCCATGACCCAGGACCCTCGCCTTACCCCGCTTGCCGCCGCCCTGCCTGCCACCGTCCCTTTCGTCGGACCAGAAGCGCAGGAAAGGCAACGAAATCAGACCTTTACCGCCCGGTTGGGCGCCAATGAAAACGGCTTCGGCCCGTCTCCCCACGCGCTCCGCGCCATGCAAGACGCCGCGCAGGATGCTTGGATGTATGCCGATCCCGAAAACCATGACCTGCGCCAAGCCCTTGCAAATGCTCATGGAATCGCCCCCGACCACATCGCCATCGACGCAGGCATCGACACCCTACTGGGCCTTTTGGTGCGCCTCACCATTCGCCCCGGCGACGCCGTTGTCACCTCTGCCGGTGCCTATCCGACCTTCAATTATCACGTCGCTGGGTTTGGTGGAAAACTGCACAGTGTGCCCTATGCCGGTGACTTCGAGGACACCGACCGCCTGATCGCCAAGGCCCGGGAAACACAGGCAAAACTGATCTACATCGCCAATCCCGACAACCCGATGGGCAGCCATCACAGTGCCGAAACCATGGCGCGGATGATCGCTGCCGTCCCGCAAGGCTGCCTGCTGATTCTTGATGAGGCCTACGTCGAACTGGCCCCCGACGGCACCTCCCCCGCCGTTGCACCCGATGACCCCCGCGTCATCCGATTACGCACCTTTTCAAAGGCTTACGGCCTCGCTGGCGCCCGCATCGGCTATGCGCTTGGGTCAAAACCCCTCATCATGGCCTTCAACAAAGTCCGCAATCACTTCGGCATGTCGCGCATCAGCCAAGCCGCTGCATTGGCCGCCCTGCAAGACGAAGACTGGCTGGCAGAGGTCAAAACGCGCGTCGCCAACTGCCGCGACAGGATCGGCGCGATTGCACTGGAAAACGGGCTGACACCACTGCCCTCGGCCACAAATTTCGTCGCCATTGACTGCGGCCAGGACGGGGATTTTGCCCGCAAGGTGCTGAAATCCCTTGTGGAACAGGGCATCTTTGTCCGCATGCCCTTCGTCGCTCCGCAAGATCGCTGCATCCGTATTAGCTGCGGCCCAGCCGCCGAAATCGCGGCCTTTTCCGCCGCATTGCCCAAAGCGCTGGCCGCGGCCCGATCAGATCAATGATTTTTCAATCTTTTGCGCTATCTTGGCGGTGACGGAGGCTTCATGCGCGACAACAAACACCCCGGCCGGGTCGAGGATTACACAAATGCCTTCCTTGGCACCCTGTGGGTGATTCTCTTTATGGGGCTTTGGGTCATTGCCGCAATTTTCGGATTTCTCTGGGCCGTCATCACCTCAGCCCTGATTGATCTTGGCCTGCGGCACATCACGCGGTCGCGATAACGGCAGCCGCTGCATCCAGTGCGCCGCCTCCGTGCGGGATCTCCAGTGCGGTCAACCCCGCCTCAATCGTGCCCAGCACACCCAGGATCATATGCCCGTTCACATGGCCCATATGCCCCAGCCGAAACCAACTGTCCGCCGGCGTGCGGCCCAGACCGATCCCAAGGGTTAGACCCGCCTTGTGCTCGCACCACTGTCGCAGCCGGTCCGCGTCCCCGGGTCCGGTGCCAATTGATGTCACCGCGCAGGAACGTTTGCCAGGGTCACTGATATTGAGCCGCATCTCACCTTCGTCTGACCATTTCTCGAACGCGGCCCAGATCGCATTGGCCAGCTTTTCGTGGCGGTTCCAGATCGCGTCCATTCCTTCGGCATGGATGATATCAAGCGCTGCGCGCAGCCCGTAAAGGTGATGTGTAGGCGCCGTGCCATCGAATTTTTGCCAATACCCTTCAGGGTTTACCCTTGGGCGCCAGTCCCAGTAATGGGTCACCAGATCGCCGCGCGCCGCATGGGCGCGGTGGTTGAAAAACACAAGGCTGATACCCGGCGGGGTCATCAACCCTTTCTGGCAGGCCGCGACAGTGACATCGACACCCCAGGCATCCATCTCATACCGGTCACACCCCAAAGACGCGATGCAATCGGCCATCAGAAGGGCCGGATGTACGGCCGCATCCAGCACTGTGCGCAGCCCCGCAATGTCATTGCGGACAGAGGTTGAAGTATCCACATGCACCGCCAAAACCGCCTTGATCGCATGGGTCTTGTCAGCAGCAAGTGCCGCGGCCACCTGATCCAGATCGACATCAGATGCATGGCCGTAATCAATGATCTGCACGTTCAAGCCAAGGGCCTTCGCCATGTCGCCCCAGCTTTTGCAGAACAGCCCTGTGGCCAGCACCAGCACCGTGTCACCGCGCGACAGCGTATTGGCCAACGCCGCCTCCCACGCGGCGTGACCGTTGCCAATATAGATCGCCACATGGTGTTGGGTACGCGCAACGGCGCACAGGTCCGGCATCAAGCTGTCGGTCACATCATAAAGCTCGCCTTCGTAGATGTTGGGCGACGCACGATGCATCGCCCGCAACACCGCATCAGGCACGACCGATGGGCCGGGAATGGCAAGGTACGGGCGTCCGTTGGCAAGGGTCATGGGCGGCTATCCATTAGGGGTGATTTCCCCGGACCCTAGCCGCCTGCCCGGCCGCGTCAACACCCTCAATCGCTTGCCAAACTTGCCCACAGACCCCATTTGCGCATAGACCCGTTTCATCACGCATCGCGATCCGAAAGCCCCCTTATGTTGCGCAGACTTGTTCAGACCCTGACGACGCGCGACGACAGGTATGGCCGCGACATCGACGACCCGGTGCAACGTGCGCGATCCCACCGGTACCTACTTTGGAAAGACCACGGTATCCTGCGCACCTTCTGGACCAACTTTGGACAAGTCACCCCCGATGTGTTCCGGTCGAACCACCCCACGCACAAACGGCTTCAAGCCTACCGTGATCAGGGGATCAAGGCGGTGTTGAACCTGCGCGGCCAAGGCATGCGCGCGCCTTATCTGTTTGAAGTTGAAAGCTGCGAAGCCCTTGGCCTGACCCTTGTCAGCGTTGATCTGCAGGCCCGTAAACCGGCGCCGGTCGACAGCCTGTTGGCACTGTTTGAGGCGTTTGACACCATCCCCCGCCCCTTTGTGATGCACTGCAAATCAGGTGCGGATCGGGCCGGTCTGGCCTCTGCCCTTTATGTGCTGGATCAGGGCGGCACGGTGGCCGAGGCACAGCGGCAATTGTCACTGCGCTACCTGCATTTGCGCTTTACCAAAACCGGCGTGCAGGACCACATGCTGGACCTTTATGCCGAGCGCCTATCGCGCGGCTCGATCAGCATCCGCGACTGGGTGCGCACTGAATATGACCCCGCGCAATTGGCAGCCAGTTTCGCCAACAAAAAGGTCCTGCCAGTATGACCGCGCGCAGTGGCCCTTTGCTGCGTTGGCTGTGGCGTGACTATCTGCGCCCGTTCCGCAAGACGTTGGCGCTGGCGGTACTGCTCATGATGATCGAAGGGTCGATGCTGGGCGTCCTGAGCCGGATGATTCAGCCGATGTTCGACACCGTCTTTCTGGCTGGTGACCAGAGCGCGCTTTGGTGGGTCGGGTTGGGCATCCTTGTGATTTTTTGCGTCCGCGCGATCAGTTCCGCAGGCCAGCGCATCTTGCTAACCCGCGTCAGTCAACGCGCCGCGGCCGAAATGCGCAGCATCTTGTTGCGCCATCTGATGCGGCTTGATTCAGGCTATCATCAGGTCAATCCGCCCGGCGCGCTCATCGAGCGTGTGCAAGGCGATGTGACGCTTATCAACACTACATGGGCGGGGCTCTTGACCGCCGTAGGCCGCGACCTGATTGCAGTGATTGTGCTGTTTTCGGTGGCATTGTCAGTGGATTGGCGCTGGACCGCTGTTGCCCTGATCGGCATTCCCTTTCTGGTGCTGCCGTCACTGCTGGCGCAGGCCTATGTGCGCCGCCGGTCCTCTGCGGCACGCGAATTGGCGGGCCGCATGTCCACCCGGCTGGACGAAGTCTTTCACGGCATCAATCCCATCAAACTCAACGGGTTGGAGGCTTATCAGGCCGACCGCTATGACGCCTTGTCAAACGAGCGTGTCAGATCAGAGGTGAGCGCCGCCACCGGTCAGGCCACTGTGCCAGCGCTGGTGGACATCATGACCGGCGTCGGGTTCCTCGGCGTGATGATCTATGGCGGCGGAGAGATCATCGACGGCACCAAGACGGTTGGTGAGTTCATGTCGTTTTTCACCGCGATGAGCCTTGCCTTCGAACCTCTACGTCGACTTGGGCTTATGAGTGGTCAGTGGCAAATCGCGGCGGCCAGCATCTTGCGGGTCCGCAGCGTACTGGCAGAAGAGCCAACCCTGACCTCGCCAGCCACACCGACGAGTGCACCTCAAGACGCGCCCCAAATCGTGTTTGACGATGTGAAACTGGCCTACGGCGAATTGCCGGTTCTGAACGGCACGAGCTTTGTCGCCGAGGCTGGAAAAACCACCGCCTTGGTCGGTGCGTCAGGCGCGGGGAAATCAACCGTGTTCAACGTGTTGACCCGTCTCGTTGACCCAGCCTCTGGCGCGGTGACAATTGGGGGCACGGCTGTTGGCGCGATGGATCTAGCGGCGTTGCGCGGGCTCTTTTCAGTCGTGGCACAGGATGCCGCGCTTTTTGATGACAGCCTGCGCGATAACATCCTGTTAGGGCGCACAGATGTGGCAGATGCAGCGTTACGCGATGTGCTTGACGCCGCTCATGTCAGCGATTTTCTAGACAAACTTGATGACGGATTGGACAGCCCAGCGGGGCCGCGCGGATCGAACCTGTCCGGCGGGCAGCGCCAGCGCGTGGCGATTGCCCGCGCGCTGTTGCGCAACACGCCGATCCTGTTGCTGGACGAGGCGACAAGCGCGCTAGATACCAAGTCAGAAGCGGTGGTGCAGAAAGCCCTTGAGCGGCTGTCTGAGGGGCGCACAACGCTCGTGATCGCGCACCGCTTGTCGACGGTACGCAATGCAGACAAGATTGTTGTGATGGACAAGGGGCGCGTGGTGGATGCAGGAACCCATGACGCGCTGATCGCCCGAGACGGGCTTTATGCCGACCTGCACCGCCTGCAATTCGCCCAAGGAGAGGCTGATGACTGATCGCACCGTTCTGGCGCTGACCGGAGATGATCGAGAGACGTTTTTGCAAGGGCTGATCACCAATGACGTAGCGCAGGCCAGGGATGGGATCGTCTATGCCGCGCTGTTGACGCCACAGGGCAAGTTTATCGCGGATTTCTTTGTGGTGGGCACGGGCGACCAGTTGTTGATCGACGTCGCCAGCGGTTTTGCGGCCCCTCTTTTTCAGCGGTTGAACATGTATCGCCTGCGGGCTGATGTGCAGATCGCAGAGACACCGCTGATCGTCTCGCGTGGCACCGGTGCTGCACCAGAAGGCGCTTTGCAAGACCCACGACACCCTGCCTTGGGCTGGCGCGCTTATGGGGCAAAGGATCACAGTCAGGACGCTGATTGGGATGCACTTCGCGTGGCACATGCAATCCCAAAAACCGGGATCGAACTGACGCAAGACAGCTATATCCTCGAAATGGGGTTCGAAGCGTTGAATGGCGTCGATTTCCGCAAAGGCTGCTACGTCGGCCAAGAGATCGTGGCCCGCATGAAGCACAAGACCGCGCTGCGCAAAGGTCTGGCGCGTGTCGCGATTGATGGCGCGGCAAAACCGGGTGATCCGATCACGGCGGGCGGCAAGGCTATTGGCACATTGCATACCGTATCGGGCGACAAAGGCCTAGCCTATCTGCGCTTTGACCGTGCGACGGACGACATGCAAGCCGGTGACGCGCAATTGCGGATCGACGATTGAAGCAGCCAAGACCTGCCAGACACGCTTAAATTGCATTGGTTACGAATTGTTAAGGTATTGGGCGCAAATTGGGCGCGACGTATTTCAGGCGGGGACATGCCGCCTGTCACGTTTCACCGTAGGACGCCGACGATACCCCCTATGCAGACCACTCGCGTAAACACAGCATGACCCGGGCCGCACACACAGCCCGGGTCATAGTTATTTCTGCAATTGGATCAGGCGCGCTCGACGTACTCGAATAGCTCTGTATTGACCACGATGTCTTCGTCTTGGCCGACGAACGGCGGGATCATCACGCGCAAACCATTGTCGAGGATCGCGGGCTTGAAGCTGTTGGCGGCGGTCTGGCCCTTTACCACCGGCTCTGTCTCGACGACTTTGCAGGTCACACGGGCGGGCAAAGTGACGTTCAGCGCCTCTTCACCGTAATATTCGATATGAACCACCATACCGTCCTGCAGGAACGGGCGACGGTCGCCCAGGATGTCTGACGGCAAGGCGATCTGATCAAAGGTCACGCTGTCCATAAAGGTCAACATCTCGTCGGCTTCATAAAGGAACTGCTGGTCCTTTTGATCTAAGCGCACGCGCTCCACTTTGTCTGCCGACCGAAAGCGTTCGTTCAGCTTGCGGCCATCGCGCAAATTCTTCAGTTCGACCTGCGCAAAAGCGCCACCCTTGCCGGGTTTGACGTGGTCCACTTTGACTGCGGCCCAAAGGCCACCATCATGCTCCAGCACGTTGCCGGGGCGAATCTCATTTCCGTTGATTTTGGGCATTGGTCACTTCGTGGCAGAATTATGGCAAAAGGTTGATCTAAGGATGACGCAGCCTATATCTGGCGGGGAGGAACCTGGCAAGACGACTAGATAGGCGGTGTTCAGCCGATGAGCTATGCACAAAATGCATAGCAGGCATTCGAAAACTGTCCCCCCGAATCGATCTGTTTAGGGCATATTGCCCTTCACGCCGGGACTACAAGAGCAAAAGTAAAGGACAACTGATGAAAGATTTCGTCGACGGCACAGCGTTCAACAACGAGCAAGGCAACCGCGCACGCAAGCTTTTTGCTGCCGTGGTTTTGGCTGCTTTGGACGACGCAATTGCTGATGACAAGAAGTACGGCAACGGCCCCGAACAGATCGCCCGCTGGGCGCGTTCGCGCGACGGCCGTGAGGTGTTGTCTTGCGCTGGTATCGACCCCAACGAGCGGGTTGTGCTGGGCCTGATGGAATTCGTCGGCAAGGGTGTGCGCACATCTGTCGCGCTGTCACGCGAAGAAAGCGAACGCCGCAACGCTGCCGAACAAGAAGCACGCGCTGCTTAACCAACACCGTAAGGTCTGCGGACCGACATGGTGAAAAACGCGGTCCTCTGCTCGGGCCGCGTTTTTCTTTGTCTGCCGCTCAGGTGATTGCGCCCATGACATAGGCCCCGGCTGCTGCCAATTGCAGGGCGGTCAGCACGGCAATTACCCCCCGCTCCCACCGTTTGCGAAAGCGGACAAATAGCCAAACACAGGCGACAAGAGAGGCCGCGACCTCTACCGGGCCAACGATGTGGCCGTAGTAACGGCTGTCCCAATAGCTGACCAGACTGATGAACTTCCAATCGGTGATCGGCCAGAAATGCGCACGGGCATCGTCGTTGTGCAGCGGAAAATCCAGAAAAAGGTGCAACAGCGCCGCCCCGCAAAGCGCGATCACCACTTTAGCGCGAAACATGATCCCCAGCATCAGCGTAATCGCCCAGAGCACTATCGAATTGTCGATCCGAAAAATTGCCTGCCAGCTTTCGGAATAATAGAGCTGTCCAAACACCACCTGCGGTGGCGTGTTTAAGACGAACAAATGCGCCCCCGCCAGCAGATAGAGCGAAGCATCTGGAATGAAAGAACCGGCAAGTGCGGCCAACGTGATGCGGCTGTTTTCGGGCTTGCCGAATGCGGCCATCCCGAAAATCAGATGGGTTTGTGACATCATTGGCTTTTCCCCGCGCGCACTGCCACTTATGACCTAGCGCAGGAGGTGGAGATGACCAAGGCGATCATGATCCAAGGTGCGGGATCCAATGTCGGGAAATCGATGTTGGTGGCCGGGCTCGCTCGGGCAGCCGTGCGGCGTGGTCTTCGCGTTGCGCCGTTCAAGCCACAGAACATGTCCAACAACGCTGCCGTCACCGTAGATGGAGGAGAGATCGGGCGCGCGCAAGCCCTGCAAGCATTGGCTTGTAGGATGCCCCCAGTGGTGGATATGAACCCCGTGCTGCTGAAGCCCGAAAGCGAGATCGGGGCGCAGGTGGTCGTGCAAGGGCAGCGTCTGACGACGATCAAGGCGCAAGAGTACAGCGCGCTGAAGCCCTCGCTGCTGCCGCGTGTCCTGGAAAGTTTCAACCGACTTAGCAGGAAGGTTGATCTGGTGATCATCGAAGGCGCCGGCAGCCCGGCAGAGGTGAACTTGCGGGCCGGTGACATTGCCAACATGGGCTTTGCTGCTGCCGCAGGTGTGCCTGTGGTTCTGGTCGGCGACATTGACCGGGGTGGTGTCATTGCGCAGTTGGTCGGCACCCATGCGGTGCTGGCGGCTGACGACAACGCGCTGATCAAAGCCTTTGCAATCAACAAGTTCCGCGGTGACCCATCGTTGTTCGACGACGGTATGCACGTGATCTCCGACCGTACGGGCTGGCAGGGACTAGGCATTGTGCCGTGGTTTGCGGATGCCTGGAAGTTACCGGCAGAGGATGTCATGGATATCACTGGCAGCGAAGGTGGGCCGATAAAAGTCGCCGTGCCACACCTGAACCGCATCGCGAATTTTGACGATCTGGACCCGCTGGTGGCCGCTCCAGAGGTCAGTGTCGAGATCGTTCGCGCGGGAAGCCCCCTGCCCGGCGACGCTGATCTGGTGCTGATCCCTGGGTCAAAGTCGACCATCGCTGACCTTGCCCACTTCCGCACCCAGGGTTGGGATGTGGACCTGACGGCGCACATTCGGCGCGGCGGGCATGTGCTGGGCATTTGTGGTGGCTATCAAATGCTAGGTCGTCGGATCATTGACGCAGATGGGATAGAAGGCCCCCCCGG
The DNA here is from genome assembly GCF_041103235.1 of Yoonia sp. R2331. Taxonomy (NCBI): domain Bacteria; kingdom Pseudomonadati; phylum Pseudomonadota; class Alphaproteobacteria; order Rhodobacterales; family Paracoccaceae; genus Cognatiyoonia; species Cognatiyoonia denitrificans. Next base: position 2,427,355 of record NZ_JBGCUN010000001.1, read on the forward strand.
CGAGGTCGCAGGGCTTGGTCATCTAGATGTGGATACGGTGATGAAGCCGCAAAAGCGGCTTGCACTGTCAAACGCGACCTTTCGTGCGACGGGTGATACAGTCGCAGGGTACGAGATCCACATAGGTGAAACCGATGGCCCTGACACGGCCCGCGCCTGGCTTGACCTTGATGGCCGCCTATCGGGAGCGGCAAGCGCCAATGGGCGGATCATGGGTTGCTATTTGCACGGGTTGTTTGTCGCTGATGCGTTCCGGGCCACCTATCTTGCGCGGTTCGGTCAGACCGTCAGCGATATGGACTACAATGCAGGCGTCGAGGCGACACTGGATGCGCTTGCCGATCATCTTGAGGCACATTTGGACGTTGCAGGCCTATTGGCCCATGCGGCAAAGGTTCGTACTTAGTCGAAGTCCTGCGCGTTCAGCACGCGCATGATTTCCCGCCGCACCAGCTTGCGCACATTGCGGGTGATCCGTTCGCCCAACTTGCCGTTCAGCTCTTGGCGCACGATTTCGAGCACCATTTGGCGTAGAGCTTCGTCCTCAGGCTGGTCGGCCTGTGTGTCGGGGTCAGCGTGTGTGCTGCCGATCAGATCGTCACTTGGGGTCACTAACGCGCGATCAAGATGCTGGAACGCAACGCGCCCCATCTCTTCCGTTTCAGCAACGTCGGGTTCGGACACGGCGATCGCCTCGTCCGCGACGACCTCGACCGGAGTTTCGGCCTCATTCACCAAGTTTGACGCGGTCGGTGCAGCCTCAGCCCAGTGATCCGCAGTGTCCTCTTCGGCCTCTTCAGGTGTTTCGTCGTGGGCTATGGCATCTTGTTCCTGAATGTCCGGTTTGGCAGCAGCAGCACGGCGCGAGAACCAGCCAGCAGTGCTCACATCATGGGTCGGGCGATCCATTGCAGCGGCCAATCCTGCACCCACTTCTTGTGTTGCAGCCTCTGCAGCAGCCTCTTCCACGGCCTCGAACAGCGTGCGGTCCCAATTGGGTTTGTAGTCATCGGTCTCGCTGCCATCGGGCTCCCACTCATCGGGTTGCTCGGTCACGGCGGCCTCAAGCTCTGCAATCGTCGCTTCAAGGTCGGCGCGGTCGGTGGGCGACGGATCGTCGGCGACATCCTCTTCTTCGACCTCAGTCGATTCGGTCAGGACAAGAAAGTCATCGGCCGCGGGGCTTTCCAGTTCTGCAGCAGCCTCAGGCTTTTCCGGCTCATCAACGCGAAACGCAGGTGTCAGTACCAATTTTTCAGGGGTTTCGCTCCGCGCGTCTACTGCGGCAGCCGCTTCGCGTCGGGGCTTTTCACCTTCGGACACAAGCCGACGGATAGACGACAGCACGTCCTCAATTTCTACATTTGTTACCGGGTCGGACATTCTGGGTTCCTGCTTTGGCCTCGCGGCAAACCTAACCCGAGAACACGATCCAAACAACAGATGCGCGCGCATTTGAACTTTTCAGATTTGATTCACTTGCCAATGGCCCGCAACACACGGTCCAGCGCCTGACCCTGCTCTGACGTGACCGTCGGCGCGTCCTTCACCAGATTGTAGTAAGCTGCCGGGTCGTACTGCTGCACCGGCAGGCGCAGATGCTGGGCTGTCAGCAAACCCATCGACGACAGGACAGAGTATGACGCGATGACCTCATCCGCTTGCGCAGAGATGGCGTTGGCTTGTGCGTCCAGCAATTCCTGTTCCGCATTCAGCACATCTAGCGTGGTGCGGGCGCCCAATGTCGCCTCTTCCCGGACACCGCGAAATGCAACCGTCGCCGCACGCGTCTGCTGGTCCGAGGCTTGACGCGACGCGCGCGCCACTTCGAGGAAGGAATAGGCATTGCCCACCCCTTGTTCGGTGTTGTGGTTGGTGATGTGCAGGTTGGCCCGTTCGGCATCACGCCGGGCCATGAACTGACGCACCTGCGCCGATAGACGTCCACCTTGATAAATTGGACCAGACAGATTGAGCCCGAATTCCCGCCCATAGTCGAGATCCTGGTTCACGCCAGCGCGCGCTGTGGCCGAAAGATTAGGGCCAAATGCTGTTTCGGCCCGGCGGATATTCAGCTCTGCCGCAGTCACAGCGTGACGGGCGCGCAAGACATTGGGGTGGTTGCGGATCGCAAAAGCCTTTGCATCTGCCAATGACCGCGATACCGGAGCGGGGCCAACCGGGCGAAGGTTGTTCGGCGCGCGGCCTACGGCCACGCGAAATTCCTCGATCGAACGGGCCAGGTTGCCTTGCGACGAGGCCAGAAGGCTTTTGGCAGAGGCAAGCCGCGCTTCCGCCAGCGACACATCCGTGCGGGTCACCTCGCCGACGTCAAACCGGTCCTGTGCCGCGCGCAATTCCTGGGTGATCACCCGCACATTGTTTTGCCGCAACGCCAGAAACTCTGAATCGCGGCGCACGTTCATGTAGGCTTCGATTGCGCGTAGCAGCACCTGCTGTTCGACGTTGCGCAACGACTGCCGGGTACCAAGCACCAGCTCTTTTTGGGCTTCAATCGCAAGCTGGTTGGCACCGCCATCATAAAGCGTCAGCGAACCGGAGATCGCCGCGTTCAGCGCAATCAAGTCGCTGCCCGGCGCGCGCGGTTCCTGCTGGGTCGCCGAGATCGACCAGTTGATCACCGGCATGGTGGCAGAGACGGCAATGGCTACATCTTCGTCTGCCGCGCGCAACAAGGCGCGGTTCTGCTGCAACAGGCCCGAATGCTCGTAAGCATGCACAAGCGCGTCATTCAGCGTTTCCGCCTTTGCAGGTGTCGCGATTGCAAGCCCGATCAGGGCAGCCATTGAAGTCAGCGTCGTGCGTAATGTCATTCCAGCCCTCAACTTGTCTCGCCCTACCCTCTACGTGGGGTGTCTATTCCCGGATCAAAGGGCAAAAGCCGCCTTCTTTTTGAAACCATCCAGAACAGGTGCGCCGGCATTGAACGAAAACCGCCAGTTCACGCGGCCGTCGGCTTTGTGGCCAATACGGACAACGCCCAATGCGCCTTCGGCAAAGATTGCACCGATGTGCCCGCCTTCGCGGAGTTGATCGGTGATCGTTTCCGGCACTTCTTCGACACCACCATTGATCAGGATCGTGTCATAGGGGCCTGATTTCGCGGCACCTTCCTCAAGAGGGCCAGAAATGACGGCCGCATTGTCAACATCATGTGCTGACAAAATCGCCTGAGCTTCGTCAGCACGGGGCTCATCATCTTCGACCCCCACAACGAATTCGGCCAGACGCGCCACAAGTGCTGTCGAATATCCCAACCCACAGCCCAGATCCATCACCACATGATCGGGCTGAATATTCAGTGCGTCCAACATCTTTGCCAAGGTGCGCGGATCCAACATGGTGCGGCCGCCGGGCAAAGTCAGGTTTTCACCGACATAAGCCGCCTCGCGCATTGCGTCGGGCACATAGGCCTCGCGCGGGATATCGAGCATCGCATCGATGATCGGAAATTTTGTTACATCAGAGGGTCGCACCTGCGTGTCGACCATCATTGTCCGTCGGGTTGTGTAGTCTGCCACGATCTAAACTCTTTCGTTCACATCTGTTGAAAGTGTGATGCCACAAAGGATTGCAGGCAGCAATGTTGGAATCCGGCCAAGTTGCCGTTTGCAGCCGCTTCTCGCGCTTGCGCGTCAGAAAGCCTTGGTATATCCGACGCTCACACCAGGACGGCGAGTTGGCGGAGTGGTGACGCAGCGGATTGCAAATCCGTGTACACCGGTTCGATTCCGGTACTCGCCTCCATTCTTTTCAAGCCTTGGCCGGGATTTCGCCGAAATGCGCGAAATTTGGATACGGACACTTGAAATCTTGTACTGAGCCTTCCTCGCTGTACCAACTCCTAACCAGAGCGGATGTGCGCGACAATAAGGTGGCGACCCGAACATTGCGGGCCATCAAAAAATCAAGAAACAGTTTTCGTCGGGACTATCCCCACATTGCTGCCGCTTATCGAACTCCAATGAAGGTATGGAGGTCGGACTTTTCCGACAATGGATTTTTCCGCTTCGCCACAGCGGCGTCAGTTTGCAATTGCAACGCCAGTGTTGAAATGCAGCGGCGTGGGTCACCAATCCGATCATTCGCTGGTCTGGATATCGTCCGGAAGGAAACTGCTCGCTCGCCTCAGGCTGATCTTATGCCTCAGGCGCGGGCTGATCTAGGTAGCGAACCCTCATAAATTCCTGCATGCGAGCGTGCAGCACTTGGGTATGTTCATGGGCCAGTTTGTCCGCCGTCTCTTCATCCTGTGCCTCGATCGCGTCAACCATGTGATGATGCGCAGGGCTGAGGTGGAATTCAGTGCCGTCTTGCCGAACCGAAGCATAATGGAAATGCAGAATGCGCCGGCCCTCGTCCAGCAGGCGTTCATAGGCCCGCGCGAGATAAATGTTCCCACCGGCATGTGCGATCAACATGTGGAAGGTTTTGTTGGCTTCCGACATCGCCAGCGGCTCCCCCTGTTTACAAAGTAGATCGTAGGCCTCTGCCGCGTTGCGCAGGGGCGCAATATCTTCGTCTTTGCGATGCACCGCCGCAAGCCGCGTGGTCGCGCGTTGCAAATAATCGATGGCTTCAATGAATCGCGGGAGCGTTGCTATGTCGAGCGGGGCAACGATCGTGGAGCGGTTAGAAAGCATGTGCACAAGCCCCTCTGCCGAGAGCCGGACGATGGCCTCGCGCACAGGAGAACGTGACATTTCGAATCGCTTTGCAATGCTGGTTTCATCCAAGGCTGACCCCGGTGCGAGTTTCAGCTCCAAGATCTCGTCACGTAGCTCTCGATAGACGCGTCGCGCGCCGTCGCCGCGTTTTGGCCCCTCTTTTCGGGAGGTTACGGTTGTATTTTGGCTCATCAAGCTCTCTGCGTTTGTCGAAAAAACAGGCATAGATCTGGGAAATATCCCAGCATGCTTTCCCATTTTGCACAATTGGTTTGACCTGTCGACTTTTTGTCGACTAGTCTCAACGAGAAACTTGTCGACATAATGTCGGCAAAAAGAAAAATGAACGAAACCGACATGGAGAGAAACATGAAATACCTATCTTATGCTGCCATCGCATTGGGTCTTGCTGCTGGAGCAGCCCAGGCGGAAAGTCGCCTCGACGCAGCACTTGAGCGTGGAAAACTGCTCTGCAGTGGGCACAACGGCAGCTTTCTGGGCTTTGCTGAAGTTGACGATGAAGGCAACTGGAAGGGCATGGACATTGACCTTTGCAAAGGTCTTGCCGCGTCACTATTTGGTCAATCCGAAGGCAATTTGGAGATTGTGCCAATTTCTTGGGCCCAGCGCTGGCCGTCCTTACAATCCGGCGACATTGATGTTGTGATCAAGCTGTCGGGCTGGACCCAAAGCCGCGATACTGAACTGAATTTGTCCTACTCGCTGCCCTATTTTGTAGGGGCCTTCCACGTGATGGCCCATGCCGATCTGGGCGCTGAAAGCGTTGCTGATCTGGATGGCGGCTCGATCTGCGTGTCCGCGGGCACATCGACAGAACGTGTTCTGGCGTCCTATCTGGAAGGCAACGGCATAGATGCCGAGGTCGTCGTTTTCGAAAGCGGCGACGAGGTGAAGACCGCCTATTTCAACCAGCGTTGTGATGGTTTGATCCTGTTCGCTCCGCCGCTGGCCGCGACCCGCGCTACGGCCGAAAACCCCGAAGCGCATGTGATCCTGCCCGATGTTCTGGGACTAGAACCAGAAGCGATCATCGTGCCCGAGGGTGACCCAAAGTGGCTGGACGTGCAAAATTGGATGCTGTCCTCGCTGTGGTTCGCAGAAATCAACGGCATCACCCAAGCCAACGTGGACGAGATCAAGGCGAACCCGGGTTCGGCTCAGATTGAGAAATTCCTTGGTGTGACCCCTGGTTATGGCGAACGCCTCGGCCTGTCCGACGATTGGGCGTACAACCTGATCAAAGAGGTCGGCAACTACGGTGAAATCTTTGAGCGCAACATTGCCGCACCCTACGCCCTGCCCCGCGGCATGAATGAACTCTACACCAACGGTGGCGTCTTCTATCCGCTGACCGTCGATTGATACGACCCAATTCCGGGGCCGAACCGGCCCCGGATCTTTCCCAGATAGGGCTTTCCCATGCTCGCTACTTTGAAGAACAAAACCGTCCGAGACAAGGCGGCGCAGTTCAGCTTTGTTTTTGTCTTATTGCTGCTGATCGTGGTCTTTGCGTTCACTGCGCGCAGCAATCTGCAAGCGCAAGGAATGACTGCGGGCTTCGACTTTCTGGAACGGGCCACCGGCTGGGGTGTCAGCTTTTCCCTGATCGAATTCAGCACATCTGACACCTATTTGAAGGTGATTTGGGTGGGCATTCTGAACTCCCTTTTCCTTGGGGTCATATCGCTGGCGCTCGCGACAGCAATAGGCATCGCCATCGGCATTATGCGGGTGTCGGGCAACAAAATGGCCGAACTGATTGGCACGGTCTACGTCGAAATCTTCCGCAACCTGCCGCTTCTGCTGCAAGCTTTCTTCTGGTACGCGATCCTGACGAACCTGCCGCGACCAAAGGATCTGGCTGACGCCTCTGGTCCTGTGTTTCTTACCGGACGCGGAATCTATATGCCGGGCCTGAACGTGACCGGTTTCTCTGTTTTTCTGATGTTTGTGGCTTTGACCTTTGCCTTTGGGCTATGGCTATGGCTGAAGTCGGCCCGCCGTTTTGCTCGAATGGATGTTGGACGTAAAACGAAGATTTCACGCGCGATCTGGCTTACTTGGTTAGTGTTGGCCGTTGTGTTCTTGTGGATTGGCCGTATCCCCGAAACTCCCCTTGTCAGCCAACCATATCTGAAAGGGCTGAATTTTCGCGAAGGCATTCGCGTTTCACCTGAATTGATGGCCTGTATCATCGGGATTTCGGTCTACGGGGGCGCTTACATCGGAGAAATCGTCCGTGCCGGTTTCAACGCGGTTGGCAAAGGACAGAGCGAAGCGGGCCATGCCCTTGGCCTGAGCACCTTTCAGACATTCGCCTACATCCGCCTGCCGCTGGCGGTCCGCGCGGTAATGCCAACACTCATCAACCAATATGTCTGGCTCTTCAAATCCACCACCATTGGGATTGCGGTCGGTTTTGTGGACTTCTTCATGGTCATCTCGACCTCAATCAACCAATCAGGTCAGACCCTCGAACTCATCGCCATCCTGATGGGCGGCTTCCTAATCATCAATTATTCCATGGCCTGGGTGCTTAATCGCGTGAACGACGCGATCAAGCTCAAAGGCAATCAACTAAGGACCTAAGCGATGGCCAAGACATATGCCAAGCCGACGCTAGGCAGCCGGCTGCGTGCTGACTATTTCTCTTCCCCGGTAAACACAGTTGTGACGCTGACCTTCGCGGCGCTCGTCGCGTGGGCGCTGTGGAACCTGATAAACTGGGGGATTCTGCACGCAACATTCAGCCAGACCAACAAAGAAAACTGCGGCCACGGCGCAGGAGGCGCCTGCTGGGCGGTAATCGATGCACGCTGGCGGTTGGTCTTGTTCGGGCTTTATCCCTTTGAAGAACAGTGGCGGTCTGCCATTGCCTGCATTGCCATTGTGATCACCGGTGCGCTGTCCTGTTTTCCGTGGTTCTGGAGCGGGCGACGCATCGCGACACTCTGGATCGTTGGCTTCGCAATCTTCTACTTCCTGATGCGTGGCGGTGTGTTCGGACTAACACCCGTGTTCGAGCAGAACTGGGGTGGGCTGTCGCTGACGATCTTTATTTTTGCAAGCACGACGCTTTTGGGCATGCCGTTGGCAATCGTCTTTGCCCTCCTGCGCCGTTCAGAGTTGCCTTGGATCGCCCGCACCATGGGATTGATTATTGATACGATCCGCTCTCTGCCGCTTTTGTCGATCATGTTCACCTTTGCCATCGTGCTGCCCTTTGTGCTGCCTGGCTGGTTGATCGGGGACAAGCTTTACCGGGTCATCGTCGGCTACTCGCTCTTCTTTGCGTGCTACCAGGCCGAGATAATCCGTGGTGGGATGCAGGCACTGCCCGCTGGTCAGGAAGAGGCCGCCAAGGCGCTTGGCATGGGGTATTGGCATCGCATTGGCTATATCGTCTTGCCGCAGGCTTTTCGAAACGCTTTGCCGCCGACAATCAACCAGTTGGTGATTACATTTAAAGAAACTTCGCTGGTCGTCATCATCGGATTCTTTGAGATTCTCGCGTCGGGCAATGCCGCTTACGGGAATGCCGACTGGAACTTTGCCCATGTCGAAGTCTACTGCTTTGTGGGCTTTCTTTACTTCATCTTCGTTTTTGCCCTGTCGCGCTATGGGGCCTATCTGGAACGCCGCATGGCCGTGGCAGAGCGCTAGGAGCATATCATGACTGGACAGAACGCAGTCCGCATTCAGGACATGGACAAATACTATGGGACGTTTCACGCCCTCAAAGGGATCAATCTGAACGTCGCCAAAGGTGAGAAAATCGTTGTCTGCGGCCCGTCAGGGTCCGGCAAATCCACCTTGATCCGCTGCATCAACAAGCTCGAAGATTATCAAGCGGGTTCTATCAACGTGCTCGGCACGGAACTTGATGACAACCTTGATAATATCGACGAAGTCCGACGCGAGACAGGCATGGTGTTTCAACACTTCAACCTGTTCCCGCATATGACGATCCTTGAAAATTGCATCCTCGCCCCGACATTGGTGCGCAAACAGCCGCGCGCCGAGGCAGAGGCCGTGGCGATGGAATACCTCACCAAAGTGAAAATCCCCGAACAGGCTGACAAATATCCCGGCCAGCTGTCCGGCGGGCAGCAACAGCGTGTGGCCATCGCCCGCGCGCTTTGCATGAAGCCCGAAATCATGCTGTTTGATGAACCCACCTCGGCGCTGGACCCCGAGATGATCTCGGAGGTGCTGGACGTGATGACAAGTCTTGCCGGAGATGGCATGACGATGGTCTGCGTCACACACGAAATGGGCTTTGCCCGGCAGGTCGCTGACCGGGTGATCTTTATGGCCGATGGCGAGATCGTCGAAGAGGCTGAACCAAACACATTCTTTGACGCACCAAAACAAGAGCGTACAAAAGCCTTCCTAAGCCAAATTCTAGGACACTAATCGATGAGTAAAATGGACAGTCATTCCACCCATGACGCTGAACAGGACGCGCGGAACGAAAACATCCTGATCCATGTAAACGGAGAGCTCGTGCCCAAGGCCGAAGCGGTGGTGTCCGTTTACGACAGCGGCTTCATGCTGGGCGATGGAATGTGGGAAGGCCTGCGTTTGTATAACGGCAAATGGGCGTTCTTTGATGAACATATGGATCGGCTGTTCAATTCGTTGAAGTCCGTGTCGATCGACATCGGCATGGGCCCCGATGACATTCTGAAAATCCTGAATGACACAGCCGAAGCCAACGGGATGAAAAGCGACGCCCATTGCCGGCTGATGATCACCCGCGGCCGCAAGGCCAAGCCGTTCCAGCACCCAAACCTATCGCGGTTTGGCTCAACTATCGTGGCCATCGTAGAACATTCCAAGCCCGCAAGCAGTTTGCAGGCCAAAGGTATCCGCCTGGCCACCGTGCCGCAGGTGCGGGGCCTGCCAATGAGCCAGGATGCGAAATACAACTCCCACTCCAAACTCAACTGTGTGATTGGATGCCTTCAGGCCGAACAGGCCGGTGCCGACGAGGCGCTGATGTTGGATCCACATGGTTTTGTGAACACCACCAATGCCTGTAACTTTTTCATCGTGCGCCGGGGCGAGGTTTGGACCTCGACAGGCGATTACTGCATGAACGGTGTGACACGGCAAAAGGTGATTGATCTGTGCCGTGCCAATGGCATTCCGGTTTTTGAAAAGAACTATTCTCTTTACGAAGCCTATGGCGCTGATGAAGCCTTTCTGACTGGCACCTTCGGGGCGCAGACACCCGTGGCCGAGATTGACGGCAAAACGATTGGCACGGGCGAGCGCAACATGACGCAACGTATTCGTGACCTTTACAAGGCGCTCGTCCGTGAAAATACGGGGCGCTCCTGAAGAAGAGAACCGCACAATGGCGCTGGCCCTGTGCATTAACACGGGTAGTGGAATGGTCCTTGCTCAATCAATTGAAGATAACGATCTGAATCAAGAATTGGACCGCAGGCGAAACCTAAAGAATGGCAAAGAGTTGGGCGACCACACATTTCGTGTGATCGCCCAACCAAATTTCATCGCAATCAAGGGTTACTTGACGGGAGCAAGGCCTGAGTAGCGGAAAGCTTCTGCTTCCAGGGCGTCGATTTCGTCACCAGACATCCCCTTGTGCGCAATCACCATGCGGCCAAGGAAAACCAGAGGCAACTCATCTGTCCGCCCTTCCAAAACAGCTTTGACGGATTCAGCGGCAGCTGCACCAATGTCATCAGACATACGCATCGGTGTCGCATCCAGCGTCCCATCGCGGATTGCGTCAAGCTCTAGCGATGTTCCGCCCCAGGCCGTCGTATAGAATTCCTCGGTCTTGCCTGATGCGATTTGAGCCTCGACCGCGCCGATCCCCATAGCAGTGTTCGCCGTGTGGACCACCTCAACTTCGGGGAAGGCTGTCATGATCTGCTCCATCGCAGTGTAGCCTTTCTCGCGGTTGAAATCAGCGTATTGCTCTGCGACGCGTTCCCAGTTTCCAGTCTCTTCAACGCATTCGGCAAAAGTTTCCGAGCGTAGGTTGTCAATCGACCCCGGAATACCCCGGATCAAAGCGTAAGAAAGATCGGAGCCAAGATCTGCGACCATGAAGTCGCAAATGGCTTTGGCGCCTGACGGGGAATCGAAATTGAACCACGTGACCGGCTGGGTTGTAAGATCTTTCAACGGCGTGTGGTTGCCCCAGATCATGGTTGTGAACCCTTCGGTATCAACGAGACGCTGGATATTGTCACCTTGCGCCATCAACTCTGACGGCGCGTACATGACGAAATCCCAGATGTCTTCGTCATTCACGACCTGTGCCACGAACTGGTTCTGGAGTTCCCCTTCGTTCATCCGCGTGGCGAACTCTGTCGTTTCATAAAGGATGCCAAGCTCGTCGAGCCGCGTCGTAAACGCGATGTAATTGCGGTTAAAGAAATCAGAGGTGTCGGCTGACGGGTAGATCAGTGCAATCTGAACTGGATCCGTCATCTCTGTTGCCAGTTTGACCGGCGGTGCCGCAATGGCCTCCTGCAAGGCCGCCAGCGCCTCTGGTCGCGTCACCTGCTCTGGTCGCCAGACCTCACGCTCATCATCGTCTGGTAGCGTGAAAAGTGGCAAGTCTTGAGCCATGAGCGGCGCGGATAGTCCCAAACACAGCACCGATGTCACCGTCATTGCGTGAAAAGTTTTCATTTTTTCCTCCCTAAAAAGTCGTTGGTTCGTTTCTTGGTGGTCGTTTTTCTTGGACGGTTTCGTTAGGTCGTCACGCCCCCTGGCAGGGCTGCGCCCAGAAGGAACAACGCGGCAAGTGCAGCGATCAGCCCACCCAGGAATTTGAGAATGGATAGGTTCTGGCGTGATCCGATTTTCGCCCAGATGTTGCCCGCGACGTCTTTGTCTTTCGACTGAAGCCACGAATAGGCGGCTACAGAGACGACAATCACGATGCCAGCAGCGACGGATTGCCAGAAGAACTCAATGCGCAAGATGATGGTGGCATTGGTAATCATGGCGAGCAAAATCACACCGCAGAACGCACCCAGCATGGAGGCACGCCCGCCGAACAGGGAGGTCCCCCCAACCACAACCGCGGCAATTACATGTAGGTTCAGGAAACTGGCCGACGTGGCCTGAATGGAGTTCAGCTTGCCCGCCAGCATCACGCCGCCCAATCCAGCCAAAGCCCCCATCAGGGAATAGGCATAAACACGTTGCCGATCGACGGCGATGCCCGCCATCTCTGCAGCTTCAGGGTCGGAACCGATCCCAAGAGCGTATCGGCCAAAAAAGGTGCGCGTCAGAACGAAGTATCCGGCAACTATGGTGACGATCCCGATCAGAACTGGGACGGGCAAGAAACCCTCGATACGACCACGCCCGATGATTTTGATGATCTCGGGGAACTTTGCCAACACGAGGCCCTTGGCGAGCACAAGTGCAATCCCGCGGTAGATAAGGTCCATCGCCATGGTCCCGATCAAGTCGGGAACATTCAATTTGGTGACAACTATGCCATTGATCGCACCAAGCGTCGCGCCAATCGTGATGGCAATCAAAATGCCGACGTAGGGCGAAAACCCGTATTGTTTGATCATGAAGGCCATGATCAACGCGCTCAAGGCCGCGATTGAGCCAATGGACAGATCAATACCGCGCTGCGCGATGACAAATGTCATCCCAACTGCCATTGGCATGAACATGGCGGCTTCCATCAAAACGATCTCAAAGTTCGAAAGACGGAAGAAGCGCGCTGGCTCGACGATCAACATGAACGTCATCAGCATTGCGATCATCAAGATAGGGCCAAGGATGGACACGTATGGGCCAATACGCTCCATAAACGATTGTTGCCCTGGCACCTGAACGTCTGCGGTCGAGTCCATCATGCCACTTCCTTCTTTTCCTGTGCCCCGACAATCATTCCGAGCACTTCTTCGTTGGTCGTTTCCGACACATTTAAGGTTCCGACCTTCCGTCCACGGCGCATGACCTGAATGCGGTCCGCGACCTCGAAAACGTCGTCAAGCGAATGGGAAATCAGCAAGATTGCGAGACCTTGATCACGCAGGTTGCAGATCAGTTTCAGGGTTCGGGCGGTCTCTTGCGGACCAAGTGCCGCTGTCGGTTCGTCCATGACGAGCACACGCAAATCACCGTGGTAGATAGCGCGTGCGATCGCCACAGCCTGTTTCTGCCCCCCCGACAAGCTCTCGGTCGGGGCGTCCATGTCTGGGAGTTTGGTGCCGAACCGCTCAAACAGCACACGACTGGCCTCAGATTTCATCCGCGCGTTATCAAGAAAAGGAATGCCCAGAACAGACTTCGTCAGCTCATTGCCAAAAAAGATATTGGCCGCTGGTGTCAGGTCGCCTGCAATCGCCAGAGTTTGATACACTGCATCAATCCCCAACTGGATCGCATCGTCACGCCCGTTCAGAGATACCTCTTTGCCATCAATATTAATCCGACCGGCTGATGGGCGCAAAACTCCGGTGAGGATCTTGATCAACGTCGACTTACCCGCGCCGTTATCCCCCACGATCGCCAGCACCTCGCCCGCGCGGGCATCCAGGTCCACATTGTTCAACGCCACCGCACCACCGAAGCGTTTGGTGATCCCCCGCATCTGGACGAGCGCGTCCCCTTGGGACGATGGATTATCTGTCGAAGATGTCGTCATGAGGTTCTCCAGCCTTTCTTTCGCTCTGCGCGAATTGATTTTGAGTATGTCTAATTGTTGATTAAATTGTCAACAATTTTAGCGACGACTTTAAACCGTATCATTTTCCCAGTCTTTTCAACGCATAACATGCCCTGCGCACCATTCCCGAATGGCGTCTGACGTGCGCTGCGCCTCTTCGAGGAGAACAAAATGCCCTGCATTCGGGATAATCGCCTGCGTTCCGTCAGGCGCTGCCGCCACGATCTCTGCCCCCATTTGCGTGGACGTAAGCGCATCTTGCGCGCCATTTATCATCAACAAAGGTGCATCGAAGCGCGCCACATCGGCCAAGGACGATGGCCTTCCAATGGCAAGCTCTATCTGATCAGCGAACGTTGAGCAGGGTGTCTTGCAGGCCATATCCATGACCAATTTCTTGATCTCAGGACGCGCGGTCTTCGGGGCCGCAACGTAGAGGGGCCAAAGGTGTGTCTCTACAAATTCATGCGGCCCTAGTTGCGCGAACCGGCTGACCATCTCCCGTCGCACGGGCGCCATTTCCGGCGCATCTGCATGCGCTGTCGTACTGATCAAAACCAAACCGATGCACCGCTCAGGATACCGGCGCATGATCTCCATCACGACCTGGCAGCCAAGCGAGAACCCGACGACTTGGAAATTGGGGGCCATGCCCACCACAGCTTCATCTGCCAGCGCAGCCAATGACGCGCAGTCCAATCGCGGTACAACCCGCACTCCCCCCGACACCGTGGTGTCCAACGCCATAATGACGGGATCGAATACCCGCGCGTCACACAACGTCCCCGGCACGAACAGCCATGTCGGCGCGTCGTGACCCGGTAATGTCATCCAGCATCCGCCGCACGGCTGTGACGAACTGCATCCGACATACCCTGCGTCGCCAAAGCGAAATCATTGCCAGGGGTCACCATTGCAAACCCCTCTGCGATCCGCTGGCGGGCCATCTGCGGGCTGCTGCAAAAGATGCCAACAGGCACGCCCGCAACCGTCGCGCGATGCAGAATATGGGAAATGGCCTCGCTCGTTTTGCTGGGGCCATTCTCTGCGCCCGGTGCCTCTCCAAGCGCGAGGGCAAGGTCATTTGGGCCAATATATATCATATCAACCCCCGTAACGGAGAGGATGTCATCAATGTTTGATAGCCCCTCGGCCGTTTCAATCATTGGAATAACAAGGATTTCTTCGTTGGCATGTTGGAAATAATCTGCGCCGCCATAAAGCTTGCCGCGTGCCGGACCAAAGGACCGGGTGCCGACAGGCGCATAGCGGCAGGCCGATACGAGCGCCGCAGCATCCTCTTTGTTGGACACCATGGGACAAACGACACCATAGGCACCCGCGTCCAAAAGGTGCATGATGCCCTCCGGTTCATTGGACGGAGATCGAACAATCGGCACCGCCGGTGTCGACGAAATGGCTTGCAGCATATGCACCGCGAACTCGAACCCAAGCATCCCATGCTGAAGGTCAACTGCGACACAATCATAACCTTGGTGCCCAGCCCCTTCGGCAAGATAGGCGGATGGAATCGAAAGCCATCCACATACGATTGGGTCTTGCGCCGCAATCATGTCTTTCAGCTTATTTTTGCGCATGGACCAATATCCCAACTTCCATTCTGATGCGTTTTAGGTGCCGATTGACGACCCAAGGAAATCCGACATCAGGCCGCGGTAAGCGCTGATGAAACGTCATACCCATGCTTTTGAGCAAGGGCGCTGATCTCAGCCCTCAGGGACGCTGGAACAGGCAAGCCGTCCTTCAGACGCGCAATCATCGTTTCGTGTTCGAGCTCTCCCGGAAGCAACATACGCCCGCCCTTTGCAGACATCGGTGAGGCTTTGATGGTTTTGTGCATGTCGGCCATGCGCGCCTCTAATTGGTCCCGACCCAGAAAGGCGTCAGGATCAATGACGATGAACATGTGGCATGTTTCACTTGGCTCGTCGGGATTGGCGTACATACTCTTGATGCCAAATTGATAGGCGCCACCTGTTAATACTCCGCACAGAATATCGACCATCAACGACAGGCCGAACCCCTTGTGACCACCCAGCGGCAACAAGAACCCTTCAAACCCCACAAATGGATCATCCGTCGGCTCGCCATCACGGTCAGTCGCCCAGCCAAACGGAATTTTTTCGCCCTTTTCTTGGGCCAGAAGGAGTTTCCCACCGGCGACCGCGGACATCGAAATGTCAAGGATCATAGGGAATTCTCCACCGGTGGGCGCGCCAAAAGCCAGCGGGTTGTTTCCGGTTATCGGTTTGGCCCCACCCGGAACAACGAGGTTCGGAATGACATTTGTCATCGCCAGCGCGATCATGCCCGCTTCCGTGGCTTGCTTGATATACAAACCCGCAGCGCCAAAATGGTTTGAGTTACGCACAGCGACAGCGCCGATCCCATTGTTTTGGGCCAGCTCAATTGCGCGATCCGTCGCACGATGCCCTACCACATATCCAAGACCCGCATCCCCATCCCAAACCTCGAAGCTGCCGCGCCCGCCAAGGCACTTGACGTCAGGATGAGTGTTGACTGACCCGTCGGAGATCCGTTGCGCATAAATCGGTAGTCGCAGCAAACCATGGCTGTCGACACCCCAAAGGTTGGTCTGTACCAAATCTTGGGAACAGGTTTCCGCGTCCGACGACGACAGCCCCAAGTGGGAAAGGAATCCAGTCAGAAAATCTGTAAGCTCAGCGGCTGGGATTTTGATATTCTCTGACATCTCTTGCGTCCTTCTACTTGGAAAACATCGGCAGCGACTTCGCGCTCACCATGACGGACGCAAAGACACAGGGCGCGTTCGAGCGGTTGTGCCACGTGTGGGCTGTCCCCCGCTGGATGAGCACGTCGCCAGCCTTCAACAAGGTCTCGGCATCGTCTGTTACGGCAATGACCTCCCCGGACAGGATGATGTTGTAGTCAACCGTTTCATTGCGGTGCATTGTCGGGTCTTGCGCCCCTTCAACTTGAATATCTGGGGCCGAGATTGCGGCGAAATCGTCATCAACCGCTTCGGCGCGCTGCACATCATCTGGAAGAAGCTCAACGATCCGAAACCGCGTCCCCCCTTCTGGCGGATGGTGCGTAATTGGGCGCGCGCCGGCGTCTTCTGTTCCGGCATTCGACGCCAAGGGTCCGTCCGTTTCCCAAAGCTCATAGAACGTGAGCGCCCGACCGGGCTGTTCGGCAATTTGGCTGGGTGGCCCATCATGCAGAATATAGGACCGCCCGTCTTCTGAATTGGCCGTTACAACCCGTTTAAACTGCAGCGGCATGACGTCACCTTTCTGGCCAAAAGCTCTTTGCGTCATTATTGTTGACAATTTTCTCGACAATTGTAAAGCTCCTTTCTGAAAGACCCCTCAAGGGCTCACCCAGGGAGGGAAAATGCTCAACGGAATCTCACAGCGAATGGATGCTGGCAGCTTGTTCGCAAGTCGGCCGCGCAATGCCATGACCGCGCGTGTAGCCGGGGCTAGTTCCTTTCATATCGCCGCTGCAGCAACCGATCTCATCGCTTTATGTCCGGCGACAATTGCGAAGGAACCGACCTGTCCCGGTGGCGATGTCAGGCTCGGCATCCAACCAATCAAACATTCCATTCAAGGCACCACCCAAAAAGCTTGGGCCTACGATATGATACGCCTTGCAGCCGAAAAGCCGGACGGAAAAGGATTGGGTGTTTTTGATCTTTGCCGCTGCGATGAATGCTCTGACATGAACAGCAAAGAAGCCCTTGGAATCATGAGAAAATTCCCCGACCCTCGGGCCATCCTGGCTCAAACATCCCAAAGGGCGTCATGAACAACCCAATGAGACGTATGCCTATCACAGCGTCGCCCGACCAAAGCCTTTCCCGAACGCACTTACACCGACATACCAACTCAAGAGGAACACCAAACGATGCTGACATATTACATCACCGAAGAAGTCACACGCGAAGCAATGATGACCATCGATGAAGCCCCAGAACGCGCCAAAGGCGTTGTCGCCTTTGCAAAGTCTATGGGGGTCACAGTTGAAGAGTTTTTCTTTTGCACAGCCCACTTTGACTTCATTATGAAAGTGACCGCCGAAAGCGAAGAAGCTGTCGCTGCGTTTTGTATGGCCGTGCGTCGAACCGGCAATGTAACAGCCAAGATGACCCGCGCCTACACGCCCGAAGATTGGGGCGACATCGTAGGCCGCCTTCCCTAATCCACTAGAGCACGAAGCGGTGCCGCGGACGAATTTTCGCACCATTGCTATCGGCGCCGTGGCGCAGGTCAAATTGCTCCCGATACCGATCAATCCGCGCCAAATCGAAATGGGCGCGGATTTGGTCCACCAAGGCACCTTGATCCGACCCTGACATTGCATCGATGATGCCTTCGTGCTGCGTGATCACATTCTCCATGAGGTCCGGATTGCCGAACTTCATCGCCGTAATCGGATGTGTTCGCATTGCGTAATCCTCAATTGCTGCGGCAAGCGCCGCATTCCCGCAATGCGCATACTGAGCCCGGTGAAACTCTGTATTGAGGTGAAGAACCTCACGATATTGGGCCGCGCGGGTCGCCGCACTATGGCGTGATTGTATTTCTCGCATATTTTCAATGATCGCGACTGGTGCTGGCAAGACCATCAGCTTGATCGCATGGGTTTCCAGCAATTGCCGAATTTCAAAGAGGTCCGCGACTTCCTTTGGATGCGGTTCGCGCACAAACACGCCCCGATTGGGAATGCGCTCAATAAAGCTCAGTTCTTCAAGATGACTAAAGGCTTGCCGCAACACATGCCGTTTTGTCCCATAGCGCTCCACCAACTGTTCTTCTCCCAGCTTGGCGCCAAAAGAGAAGGTTCCAACGACAATGTCCTCATAAAGCTGCGAGAGGACCGTCTGCGAAGTGGTGGTCATTTTCCTGCCCAGTTTTCTGCTTGTGACCAACACTTGTGTTGGCACCTCCATTCCTGCAGCACTATTGTATTTGTCACGACAATTGTCGACACGATCGTTCCGTCAATGTGGCAAATGCGGATTGCTCAGGGGGCTTGGACCATCATAGTCGTACGCCGCCTATCACGTCGCTCAGCCAATGGTGGAGACGGCTGAGACCGCTTTCGCAGACCTAGCGGCTTGTCGCAAAGGGCTTGGAATAGTCGCACGGCCCACGCCCAAAGGTCGTCAATCAATCCAACGGTTATTCCGCTTCATGGTTCACAATGAAATCACTCGGCAGCTCTGGCCCCCAAAGGTAAATCGAATCCTCTGGCGGGTAATCCCCGCTGTCCCAGTCACAATCCAGTGGAATATAGTCGATATCTGACGAGTACTCGGAATAGCTGCCCCATGGATCCCTGACGTAGTGGAAGTAATTCGACCCAAGAACGTGCCGGCCAAGCCCCCACCCGTCACTGTATCCTTTGTCTGCCATCTGCATGGCCCCTTTTCCGATATCGTTGATCGAAGGGACATCCCATGAACAGTGATGCAACCCCGGTGCCGATGACTTAGCAAAGGCAACCAAGTGGTGATCTGACCCGTGGATACCATGCATGAAACAAATGCCGTCGCCGGACCGATCCGAAAGCCGCAAACCCAAAACGCGGGCATAAAACTGGATTGCTTTGGGGACATCGGCGGTAAAGATCAGGACATGCGCAAGGCGGTGGGGTCGCACCTGCGCAACTTTGGAACGCTGCATCGATCCCATCGTGCCGGGCGTTGCACTCAGCATAGAGAACTCTGACTTCGCGTCGGGGGACGATTTCTCGGCGACCTTGACCTCGATCGTGACCCCATTGTGATCCCGAAACCATATCCCGTTGCTATCAAAGCCCTGCGGCGGGTCCATCAGCTTCACACCCTCGGCTTCTGCACGGAGTTTGATCGGTTCAAAATCCTCTTCAAAGACGCCGAAACTCAGAAAATTCAGCTTCTTACGGGCCCCTTCGTTCAGAGAAGCCCAGCGTTGTTCTGATCCGAAGGTGTAAAGGCCAAGCCCATTCCCCTCTTCGCGCACGTCCAGACCAAAAGACGTATAAAACTCCTCAGCCACCTTAAGGTCAGGCACCGCCATGTTGAATGTGTCCATGGAATGCACACCCAGTTCACCGGGGCGTTTGTTCACGCCGATCTTTCCACCAATTGCAGTCAAGTTTCTGTCCTTTCATGATTGAGGATCAAACGTCGCTGGATCGGGAACAACACGAGACCAGATCGCTGTTGCAAGAGCCCCCAAATGCCCTGCCTTGCAAAGACCATCACCGCGACCCCGGCAAGCCCAAGGGCGACCAGATACCATGTGCCAAAGTCCGCAAGCAGAGCGCGCAAAACAAAGAAGACCATAACACCGATAATGGGGCCCTCGATCGTGCCGATGCCACCAATAACCACGACAAAGATCACAAACGCCGTCCAGTCGGTGACGCTAAAGGCTGAGTCTGGGGAAATCCGAGCCTTTTGCAGAAAGATCAAGGCGCCAACAATTCCCGTTCCGAAGGCCGCGATCAGATAGGTCATCCACTTCATCGCAACGGCGTTGATGCCAACAGATTTGGCGGCATCTACATTGTCGCGCACCGCGCTCAGGCCCAATCCTATGCGTTTACGCAGCATCACATAGACAACCGCGATAAAGATCACCGCCATCGCCAAGGCAATCCAATAAAGCAGGATATCGCGCGCGGCCGAGGCACTTACGCCAAAGACGGTTTGGATCCATTCCGTCCCGGCCATATTGCGTACCACGTCGCGTGGCAGCGATGTTCCCGTGCCCCCGCCCAATGCCTTCCATTGGGACACCAGCAAACGGATCACCTCGGCGATGACCCATGAACCGATGGCAAAATATGCACCATCCAGCCGAAACAGGAAGAACCCGCTTGGAATGGCAATCACCAATGCGGCCAGTCCCCCAATCAGGATCGCGAATAAAGGGTCAATGCCCGCCAAACTTACGCTTGCAAAAAGCGTATAGGCCCCAAGACCCACAAAGGCCTGCTGTCCAACAGAGACAAGCCCTCCGTACCCTGCGAGCAGGTTCCAGCACTGTGCGAGCGACAGCAAAGTGAGGATCAGAAACATATCCTTGATCATGCCGCGCGACGCAAATGCAGGCAGCAAGATCGCTAGGATTACGACACATACCGCAAGCGCCACAAAAGTGCGGCTTGTACGGGTTGAAGTTTGAATGCGCATCGAAGTCATCATTATTTCGGCAAGAGTCCTTTTGGTCGAATGAGAAGCACCAGCAAGAACGCCAGGTGGCCGGACAAAATCTGCCATTCAGGATTTATGGCTGCGCCCAGTGTTTGCGCCACGCCGATTATGACCCCGCCTAACAAGGTGCCCCAAAGGCTACCAAGGCCGCCGATAATCACAGCCTCAAAAGCATAAAGCAGGCGTGCTGGGCCGATTGTGGGGTCAAAGTTGGCGCGCATGCCAAGGTAGAGCGCCGCAATTGTGACAACGACCAACGCCAGCCCCGTCGCAATGGCAAAGATGTTGTTGGGTTTCACGCCCATCAGTTGGGCCGTTGTGGGGTCATCAGCAACAGCCCGGAAAGCGCGTCCAATGACCGTGTGGTAGAACACCCAGTTTAGCACAACGATGACGACAATCGCGGATCCGAATGTCATCAAAGGCAACACTCCAACTGTCGACACCCCGATATCCAAGGATTGCGTTTCAAGCGCCCCACCGGGAATGCGTTTGCTATCCGCAGAAAAGGTTTCCTGCATGAGGTTTTGCAAAACAACGGACAAGCCGAATGTCACCAGCAACGGCGGCAGAATATCGGTGCCCAGCACGCGGTTCAAAACACCACGTTGCAACACCCACCCTGCCACAAACATCACGGGCGCCGCGATCAATGCGGCAAGAAATGGGTTCAACCCCAGAACCGTCACGCCCATCAGAATAATGTAGCCCGCACAAATGATCAGATCACCATGGGCAAGGTTTACAAGGCGCATTATCCCGAAGATCAGGGACAGCCCCGCGGCAAATAGCGCATAAAGCCCGCCCAAAAGAACGCCTTGGACAATGGTATCGACCCACATCATATGACGGCTCCGAAATATGCGTTGTTGATGTCCTCTCGGCTGAGCTTGTCAGGCGGCCCCTCTAGCGAAATGCGCCCCTCGATCATGCAATAGACATAGGATGCGATTGACGTCGCCAGGGTGACGTCCTGTTCCACCACGATGGCGCAAGTTTCGTTCGAGAGTATCTTTGGCATCGCGGCATAGATTTCTTTGACGACAATGGGTGCAAGGCCAAGGCTGATCTCGTCAAACAGGATCAGATCGGGGTTGGACATCAAAGCGCGGCCAATGGCGACCATCTGTTGCTGCCCACCCGACAATGCGGTTGCCGGCCGACTGCGGAACTCCTTCAGGATGGGAAACAACTGGTAGATGCTCGCCAGGTTCCATGGCCCATTCCCTTGCTGTTTGTCGGCCCCGATCAAAAGGTTTTCTTCGACGGAAAGCGACGGAAACAACCTGCGCCCCTCAGGCACCATGGCAATTCCGCGCCGCATAATCACATCGGCGGGCAGATCACCGATCGACTGCCCGCGAAACTGGACCTGCGCCGGTGCGTTTTTCAAAACACCCGCAATCGAGCGCATCAATGTCGTTTTGCCAGCACCATTGGCGCCGATAATCGCCACGATCTGGCCCGGCTTGACCGTGATATCAACGCCAAAAAGCGCGCGAAAATCACCGTAACTGGCCTCAAGTCCCGCTGTTTTCAGCATCACGCATCAATCCCCAGATAGATTTCGCGCACCGCGGCGCTGGCCATGATCTCTTCAGGGTCGCCATGGCCAATCACCTTACCAAAATCCAGCACCAGCAGCTCTTCGACGACAGCGGTCAGGGCGTGCAAAACGTGTTCAATCCAGATGATGGTAGTTCCGGTTGCGTGCACGGTGCGAATGGTGTCGATCAATGCCGCACATTCGCCTTCTGTCAGCCCGCCCGCAATTTCATCCAGCAACAACAAATCAGGATCCGTTGCCATCGCCCGGGCCATCTCAAGGCGCTTGCGATGTAGCAACGACAGCCCCCCCGCCGCATCGTTGGCGACGGGCAAAAGCTCTGTCGCTTCAAGAATCTGAAAGCACCTTTCGGCAACGTCCTGCTCTGGCAGGTTGCGCCCAAAAGAGGCCGCCGCGAGGAGGTTTTCAAAGACGGTTAACGACCCAAAGGGCTGCGGAATTTGAAAGCTGCGCCCAATGCCTGCCCGCACTCTTTGACTGGGCGGCCAAGTCGTGACGTCCCGGTCCTTGAAAACGACAGTTCCACTGTCGGCGCGGATGTTGCCGTTGATCAGGTTGAACAGAGTCGATTTGCCTGCCCCGTTCGGGCCAATGACGCCAAGCGCCTGGCCCTTGGGCACATCAAAGCAGATGCCATTGGCTACGGTGAGCGCGCCAAATGACTTCTTCACATCGCAAAGCTGTAGAATTGGCATGGCGCGCCCTCTTTTTTGTCTTTAGCCCAGCGCTTCCAGAACTCCACCTTTTGGGACTTCCGGCGCTTGGCTGTTTTCGACAACGACAAGATCGAAAGACCCATCTTCAGAACGGCGCCATTGACCGCCCGTCAGTTTGGATTTCGTGACGTTGGCTTGCGCAAATGGCGGCACACCGACCCCGTTCCATTCGATATCTCCGATCACGGATGACAGTTTCGTCGCGGCAATCGCCTGCGCGGTTGCTTCGCCATCACCAACAGATGCTGTGCGCCCCATGACATCAGCCGCCATTTCAAACAGCGAATGCACAAAGCCAATCGGCTGGGTCCACGATCGACCCGTCTGGGCCGTATATGCCGCCGCCAGATCCGCAGCAGATTGCCCCGAAACGGAAGAAGAGAACGGATGTGTGGGTGTCCACCACACCTCAGACGATAGGTTGTGCCCCGCATCGCCCAAGGCTTCGACGGTTGGCGGGAACAGGATCGCCTTGGCGACCGTGACAATCTTGGGGGCAAAGCCCTGCTGTTTGGATTGGTTCCAGAACGTCGTGAAATCCGGTGGAATAATGACCCCAGTTACAATGTCCGATCCGTCCGCCTTAAAGGCGTTGATCTGTGCCGAAAAATCATCCGTAAGGTTCTGGAAACGTCCCGGATCCAACAGGCTGAAACCCGCGGCGTCAAACCCCGGCCGCACGCCAATGTTGGGATCCCCCCAAGCGTTGCCATCCGCATCATTTGGAAACAAACCACCGACACGTTTGTTCGTTTCAAGCTGGTTCCACATGGATGTGAAGACCGAAATGATATCTTCCAGCCCCCAGAAATAGTGAAACGAAAAGTCGAACGGCGTCCAAGAGCCCGGATCGCCGGGGTTGCCTTGTTGGCCAATAAACCAGGGCTGCCATGGCGCCAAAGTCGAGATACACGCGACGCCTTCCAACTCACAGGTTGTGGTAACCGGGTTGGTCGTTTCAGGCGTTGAGCCGACCAACATCAGGTCAACTTCGTCTTCCACGATCAATTCCTGCGCCACCTCAGCCGCGCGGTTGGGATTGGATTGGCTGTCTTTGACAATTACTTCAAAATCTTGTCCCGCATTGCTGCCCAAGAACAGATTGATATTGAAATCATCACTTTCCGAGAACGCGGCCAACGGCCCCGTTTGCGGGCTGACATAGCCCAACTTGATCTTGGTGCCCCTCGCGATCGCAGGGGCTGCCAATAGCGTGGTAGCCGCAGCCGTGGTTTTAAGCAGATTGCGCCGTGTAATCATTAATTTTCCTCCCTGTTTCCCCGGAACGCCGGGGCTATCTGGCCAGTATGTGGCCGATGATCTCCCCAAGTATTTCCCTGGCATTTTCTGGCATTCCGGCTGATCGCCATCCGACGTAACCGTCTGGCCGCACAAGAACGCAGCCCTCCTCTGAGATCTCGCTGGCGTGATACCAATCTGCGAAAATGTCATAGGCGTCGCAGCCTTCCGGCCCGATCGTGAGAGCCTCAATACCCACGGCCTTTGCAGCCTCGATCCAGACCTCTCCGCCGATGCCGGTCAAAAGGGTGAACTGGCCTTTACCCGCAAGATCCTTGGAAGAGACCTTCTCGCCATTCCTGTTCAGCCAAACATGCGGCAAGCGTGCGCCCGGCCATGTCGTCGCGTGGTAATAAAGTTCCGGGTCGCGTGTGTACTCAGGCTCGGGTGATCCATCGCTAACCACGGCATGCGAGCGATAGCGATTGTTCAGCTCGACACCGTGGCAGTTGAATTCATAATTCTTCTGACGGATCGCCTTATAAAGGCTCTCGCGTCGTGAAGCGCCTTGCGCGGTCGCATCTTTGCGGCTTTCGATGGCGGCAGTCGGATCATCAGAGCCGATCAGACCAAGCGCTTCAAAGATTGGTGGATAGTCACCGATAGACTTGTTGGCCCGCTTGACGATCTTTTCGGCAACAGGCGCACGCTCATCCTGGTAACTGTTCAACAAAGCCTTACCTGCCTGCCCCTTGAGCACCGCAGCCAGTTTCCAAGCCAAATTCTGCGCATCCTGGATAGAAGTGTTAGAGCCGAGCCCATTCAAAGGCGGGTGGCGGTGGATCGCATCACCCATGCAGAACACGCGACCTTTCGAAATTTGCGTCGCCCACATTTCATTGACGGTCCAGGTCGATGTAGACCGCACCTTTACATCAATCGTATCGTCACCAACCAATTGATGGACGATTTTGATGGCCTCCTCCTCGGACAGCTTCATTTCCCCTTCGGAAATGTCGTAACCCCAGATCGCCAGCCATTCATTCCATGGGCGCACCATGCGGATCACCCCTGCGCCAATGCCACCGATCTGGGCGCCAGGTTGCAGGATCCAATACAGAACCGATGGGCGATGCGCGGCATATTTGGACAGATCGGCATCGAACAGAATGTTCATAGAGCCCGACAGCCCCATTTCGCCATCCAGCGGCAAGCCAAGGTCGTCAACAACCTTTGAGCGCGCACCGTCCGCGCCGATCATATACTTCGCACGGATTTCAAAAGTCTCGCCATTCAGGCGATCCTTGATCGTGGCGGTGACACCGTCCTCATCCTGCACCAGTGACACATATTCACTATTGAACATGATCTTACTGCCGCGCTGGCCGGCGCATTCCAAGAGCATTGGTTCAAGATAGGTTTGTGGAAGGTCACACATGCTGCATGGGCTGGCGAGGTCATAATCCGCCTTTCGTGCAGGATGATTGCCCCAAGAAAGAACCCGACCAAACTCTTCCCCTGCCAGTGAATAACAAAAGGTATTGTTGGCCATCTCGCCCTGACCCGTGGCATGTTTCAGCGCGGCACCTTCAATGCCAAGGTCGCGAAACACCTCCATCGTGGCTTGGTTGGTGATATGGGCGCGCGGTGTGTCCGCCAGCCAGCCGTATTTTTCGACCACGATATTCGAAACACCGTAGGTCGAAAGCAAAGCCGCCGATGACAATCCGGCTGGGCCGGAACCGATAATCAGCACCTCTGTTTCAAATCGTGCCATGGGCTAGACCTCCACCACGGGATTGCGTAGCAGGCCGATCCCCTCGACCTCTACTTCGCAAACGTCGCCCTGTTGCATCAGAACTTTCGGATCACGTGCCCAACCGATCCCAGCGGGCGTTCCCGAAACAATAATGTCTCCCGCCTCTAGGGTGATGGCCTCAGAAATGATGTGGATGCAGTCCGCGACCGAAAAGATCATGTCCGAGGTCGTCGCACTTTGCATCACCTCACCGTTAAGGCGGGTTTCGATCTTAAGGCCCGTGCCACCCGATGGCAGTTCATCGGCCGTGACAAATGCCGGACCGAATGCCCCTGTGTCGTCAAAGTTTTTGCCGACCGTCCATTGCGGCGCCTTGAACTGATATTCGCGCACCGACCCGTCGTTGAATACCGAATAACCCGCGACGTGGCTAAGGGCATCAGCCTTGGAAATGCTGCGCCCCGGTTTACCGATGACGGCCACCATCTCTCCTTCAAAGTCGAAAGAGTTTGAAAAGGATGGCTTTACCAAGGATTGCCCATGGCCAATCAACGACGTCGAAAAGCGATTGAACAACGTTGGATAGTCCGGCTGTTCATACTTACTTTCGATGGTGTGGTCGGCGTAGTTCAAACCAACGCAAATGATCTTGCCCGGCCGCTGCAGGGGCGGAAGATAAGTGATTAACTCAACGTCCACCTCTGGCGCAGGCGAAAGGGCCTTTGCCAGTGCCTCGATCTGATCGGCCTGCAACGCAGCTTCAAGCGTCGAAAACGGCAGCTCACCAACTGGCAACCCCCGAAGCACGCCATCCTGCTCAAGCCCGAGCCCAACCGCATTGCCAAGTTCATACCTAACGAATCTCACGTCATTCCCTCCCGTATTCTGAATTACATCTTTTTTTTGCAAAAAAACTTTTTTTGTCAATAAGTTTTTTTATTGCTGCCTAAGATGGAATTCTGTAGTGCTGGGGCGTTAGCGCTAAAAAGACAAAAACATGACTTCAAAGGCCCATCGTATAAGCCAACTCGAACGCGCATATGAAACGCTGCGCGATGCCATCATATCTTGCGAAATCGCCCCCGAGGCGAAGATCCGGATCGCCGAAATGTGCGACATCTACGGGTTTTCCGCCGGATCAGTTCGCGAAGCCTTGTCCCGCCTCACCGCTGACGGCCTTGTGGTTGCAGAACCTCAAAAGGGGTTTCGCGCAGCCCCGATCTCGGCAAAGGACCTCAGAGAACTCACCGCCAGCCGCACCTATATCGAAGCACTCTGTGTCCGGATGGCGATTGAATTCGCCGGTGTGGAATGGGAGGGGCAGGTCCTTGCCGCGCATCATGCGCTTTCTCGTTTGCCGATGCTGATCGACGGCGAAGATAAGATTAGCGCGGACTGGACACGCAAACACTACGATTTTCACGATGCCCTTGCGAAGGGGTGCGATAATTCTTGGATGCTGCGGATGCGGCGCATGCTTTACGAACAATCAGAGCGCTACAGGCAAATTTCCGTGCCCTTGGACCTTAGCGAGCGCGATGTTGCCCTTGAACATCGTCAAATCTGCGATGCGGCGATCAATCGTGACGCGCCACAAACTGATCTGTTGATTAAACGTCACATTGAACGAACCGCGCAAATTGTTCTTCAGAACCTGACTGACTAGGCCACGCGGCCTAAACTGGGTCTATTCTATATGAAACCGCGAAATGGCGTTGGTAGTACTCGCACATTGCGCCCGCGCAGCCAGTTGACACCTTGAAACCACAAGCATCTGTTTTGATTGTATTTACGTCCAACTCTCAATCCGAGAAGACAGGTCCTTTCCCCACCTCTAAGTCTCTTCGCCAAAGCCGCCCCCGCCTGGGGACTTCAGGATAAAGATATCGCCGGGTTGCACTTCGGTTTCATCGTTTCCACGCAATGCTTCGACCGAACCATCTGCGCGCTGTACACTGTTTTCACCGGTTTTTCCCGGCTGGCCGCCAGCCATGCCATGCGGGGCAGTTTCGCGATGAGAGGACAATGTCGTCACTGTCATCGGCTCCAAAAAGCGCAGTTTGCGGGCAATTCCATCACCGCCAGCGTACCGACCTGCCCCGCCAGATCCATGGCGGATCGAAAATTCCTCTACCCGCACAGGAAACCGGGTTTCCAGCACTTCCGGGTCCGTCATACGGGTATTGGTCATGTGGCTGTGCACGGCGCTGGTTCCGTCAAAATCTGGTCCCGCGCCTGTTCCGCCGCAAATCGTTTCATAGTTCTGATAGCGATCGTTGCCGTAGACAAAGTTGTTCATCGTCCCTTGGCTGCCCGCGATCACCCCTAGTGCGCCGAAAAGCGTATCGGCAATCGCCTGGCTGACCTCTGTGTTGCCCGAGATGACCGCAGCAGGAAACGACGGGTTGATCATTGAACCTTCTGGGATCACCAGATCAAGCGGTTTCAGGCAGCCTTCGTTCATTGGAATGTCGCTGCCAACGAGGGTTCGGAAGACATAAAGTACCACAGCGCGACAGATCGCGCGGGGTGCGTTGTAGTTCAAACGGTCTTGAGGCGAGGTGCCCGTAAAGTCGATGGTTGCCTTGCGCGCCACCTTGTCCACGGTCACAGCGACCTGAATTTTCGCCCCGCTATCAAGAGGATAGGTGAAAGTGCTGTCATGCAGAACATCCAGCACGCGGCGCACGGATTCCTCGGCATTGTCCTGCACGTGACCCATGTAGGCGTGGACAGTATCCAGCCCGAATTGTTCTGTGATTTTAAGGAGTTCACGGACGCCCGTCGCATTGGCCGCAACCTGAGCTGCGAGGTCAGCCATGTTTTCGGGGATGTTACGACAGTGGTATTTTGCACCCGACAGAAGGGCGCGGGTTTCGGCATCACGCAATGTGCCTTGATCAACCAGAAGGAAGTTATCAATCAGCACACCCTCTTCTTCGATATGGGTGCTGTCGGGCGGCGCAGAGCCGGGTGTTTTGCCACCGATATCGGCGTGATGGCCGCGGCTGGCGACGGTATAAATGATGGTCTGGCCACTTGCGTCAAAGACAGGAGTGATGACGGTGACGTCAGGCAGATGTGTGCCGCCATTGTAGGGGTTGTTCATCATGAAAACGTCACCGGGGCGCACGGTGCCTGCGTTTTCGCGCAACACGGTGCGGACGCTTTCGGACATCGACCCAAGGTGCACAGGCACATGCGGGGCATTGGCAACTAGATCACCGTTTTGGTCAAAAATCGCACAAGAAAAGTCGTATCTTTCCTTGATGTTGACCGAATAGGCGGTGTTGGCCAGCGTGGCCCCCATCTGATCGGCAATGGACATAAAGAGGTTGTTGAACACCTCGAGCATGACCGGATCAACGGAGGTCCCAATCGCCTCTTGCCGTTTCAGGGCTACGGCACGGCGCAGGATCAGATTGCCGCCTGCGGCACATTCAGCAGCCCAGCCGGGTTCGATCACGTTGGTGCCTGTGGGTTCCGTGATGATCGCAGGGCCTGCAACGTTGTCGCCCGTTTTCAAAGCGTTGCGATCAACAAGTGGGACATCGCGCCATGCGCCGTTGGTGAACATCTGCACGGTTTGATCGTCGCGCGGCGCTGTAGCAGCGGCGTCCAGCGTGACGGTTCCACCGGTTGAGCCCACGGCCTCTGCCGTCAAGAGATCAATGATCAGGTGATCAAAAACCGGCGCAAAACCAAAGCGTTGCAAGTGAGCATCTTTGAAGGCGGCGGCCATCGCAGCGGGTGTATCAAAGGGAACTTCAAGCGTTTGATGCGCGCCGTTGGTGCGGATGTGCGCGATTTGGTTAACCGCGACTGCGGCGGACGGAATGCCTTGGCCTTGAACCTCGGAAACGGCTTGATTGGACAGGTCTTTCAACACCTTTTGCGCGGCTGCAACCGCGTCGATCCGTTGTCCGAACTGGTGTTCACGGATTGCCCGGATATCGGCCAGCCCCATGCCAAAGGCAGACAGAACCCCGGCAAAAGGATGGATGAAAATAGTAGACATTCCAAGGGCATCAGCGACAAGGCAGGCATGTTGCCCTCCCGCCCCGCCAAAACAATTGAGCGCGTATTTGGTGACGTCATAGCCGCGCTGGACGCTGATCTTTTTGATGGCATTGGCCATGTTCTCGACCGCGATCCGCAAAAAACCTTCGGCGGTTTCCTCAATTTTTTTATCACCACCAATGTCGGCGTTAAGTGACTGAAACGCATCATGCACAACTGATGCAGAAAGTGGCTGATCACCATGCGGGCCAAAAACCGCAGGGAAAACATCAGGCTGAAGTTTACCCAAAAGCACGTTGCAGTCAGTCACTGTTAACGGACCGCCCCGGCCATAGGCCGCAGGACCGGGATTGGCACCGGCACTTTCAGGGCCCACCTGCATCCGGCCATCGCGGAACGTCAGGATCGAGCCGCCACCGGCAGCGACGGTATGGATCGACATCATCGGGGCGCGCATCCGCACACCTGCCACTTCGGTTTCAAAGCTGCGCTCGTAGTCACCGGCAAAATGACAGACGTCGGTGCTGGTGCCGCCCATGTCAAAGCCGATGATCCTGTCAAAGCCATGTTCATCCGCGGTGCGCACCATGCCGACGACCCCGCCAGCCGGGCCGGACAGGATCGCATCCTTGCCCTGAAAGAGCCGCGCATCGGTTAAGCCGCCATTGGATTGCATGAACATCAGGTTTGGCGCGCGGCCTGCGCTATCATTCAGCGCGCCCGCCACCTGTTCGACATAGCGGCGCAGGATCGGTGACAGGTAAGCGTCGACAACGGTGGTGTCCCCGCGCGAGACGAGCTTGATCAGTGGACTGACCGCATGAGACAGCGAGATTTGCGGAAAGCCAATCTCGGCTGCGATTTTCCCCAGCCGTTGTTCATGGGCGGGAAAGCGGTAGCCATGCATCAGCGCGATTGCGACTGACCGGGTGCCCGCGTCATAGGCGGCCTGTAGCGCAGCACGCGCGCCATCCTCGTCCAGCGGGGTGACGATGTCACCGTCAGCCGCAAGGCGTTCTGTGACCTCGACCGCTTCTGCATAAAGCAATTCGGGCAGCACGATGTTCAGATCGAAGAGCCGCGGGCGGTTTTGGTAGCCGATGCGCAGAAGATCCCGCTGACCCTGGGTGATCATCAGAAGCGTGCGTTCGCCCTTGCGTTCCAGCAGGGCATTTGTGGCAACGGTGGTGCCCATTTTGACGGCACCGATTTGGTCCGGCGGAATTGGGTCGTCCGGCCCGAGATCAAGTAGTGTGCGAATGCCATGCACCGCAGCATCGGCATAGCTTTCGGGGTTATCCGATAGCAATTTGTGCGTGACCAACGCGCCATCCGGGGTGCGTGCCACGATGTCCGTGAATGTCCCGCCACGATCAACCCAGAATTGCCACATGTCCTGTCTCCCGTTCTGCCTTGGTACAGGCCAGAACGGGGCAGAATGGTCAAGCGTCCAACGTTTTCATGGACCGGTACTTGGTAGTCACTGGACCCGGGCTGGTGACCGGCAATTTGGCTTGCTCCGTGACCACTGGCTGTCCTCATCTCAGGTCAACGCGTCCACACAGCGCGCACAAAAAAGGCGCCCCGGTCTTGTGACCCGAGCGCCTAGTTTAAAGCCGTCGATCGGCTTACTTCATCATGATGCGACCATCGGTATATGGCGTGTAGGGCGCATTTTCGGCGATAAATTCTGCCGTAACATCGGCCAGATCGGGGCCGAAGTCATAGGCGTTCATCGCGTCTTCGAACATGCTGTAGCCGTCGCCGCCGTTGCGGACATAGTTGTTGGACACAACACCGTAGACCTTTGCGAGGTCGATGGGCGCACCGCCGACCATGACGTCGGACACGCGGGAACCCGGCTCTGCCGCTGCATCAACGGTAAAGGTCATGCCGGCGACCTGCGGGAAGCGGCCTGCGCCCTCTTCAATCTGGCCAACGCCGTTTTCAAGCGCCGCGACAATCGCTTCGCCGGTCACTTCAAACGTGGACAGGGTGTTCTGGAACGGCAGAACGGTCAGGACCTCGCCCATTGTGACTTCGCCCGCATCGATAGAGGCACGCAGACCGCCACCGTTCTGGATCGCGATCATGACACCCTGATCGGCAACCCGTGCCAGCATGGCATCAGCCACAAGGTTACCCATCGGGCATTCCATCGCACGGCACACGTCGCGTGAGCCTTCGATCATTTCAGCCGCATCGGCAACAACGCGGGTCTTCATCTCTTCGATCGGACCAGCCAGTTCGGCCACACGCGCCACGATTGCCTCGTCCTCGGCCACGGAAGCGTCCAATAGGATCGTATCACCGCTTGCAGAGGTCACGTTGCCTTCATCATCAAAGTCGAGCTTTAGATGACCCACGTACTTGGAATAGGCATAGGCCGACACGACCGGCGTGTCACCGACCATTGTTGGATAGGCCATCGCACCTTCTTCGGTGTTGGAAAACAGCGTGTGGCTGTGTCCGCCAATCACTGCGTCGATGCCAGTGACGGCTTCGGCAATTTCCATGTCCTTGGTGACGCCAACGTGGGTCAGGGCGATGATGATGTCGACACCTTCGGCGGTCAGCGCATCAACGTCCGCCTGCAGGCTTTCGATCTCGTCAGTGAAAATCACCGCGTCCGAAGGGGAAGAGGTTTCGACCGTATCAGCGGCCAAGGCCGAAACGATACCGATTTTCTTGCCGCCCACTTCCAGTACAGTGTGGTTGTCGACTTTCCCGGCCAGAATGTTGGACTGGCTGACGTCGATGTTGCCAGAAATGATCGGGAAATCCACACCGTCGGGCAGCTTGGCCAGACCTTCGTCACCGTCGTCAAACTCGTGGTTGCCCACGGCCATGGCATCAAAGCCGATGGCGTTCATCATCTCGATTTCCACGTCGCCCTTGTAGGTCGTGTACATCAGGCTGCCCTGATACTGGTCGCCTGCATCCAGCACGATGACGTTCTCATCGGCCAGTTCAGCACGCATCTGGTCGATCATGGTTTTGACACGCGCTACGCCGCCAAAGCATTCGCCAGCGGCGTTATCTTCGGCGTTACAGGTCGAATCGAACCGATTGATCGGTTCAATCCGGCTGTGCAGATCGTTGATGTGCAGAATGTTCAGCGAAAAGTCCGCGTGCGCGGTGCCCGCCATGACGGCCAGAGCTGCGGTTGTTGATAGGATACGGAATGTCATGTTTTTTGGTTCCCCCAAATTGGAATAACGATAGCTTGGCCGTGGCCCCAGACAGAGTCAAACACCCAGATGCCGCATCGGCATAATGCGCCCCTACGTCAGTTCTGTGACGGGCGGGCTTGATTAATCCAAAGGCACACGGCAGACAGCGGCCATGCTGATTTACAAGATATTTCGCGGGCCCGAATGGCAGGCCCTGTCGGACGCAGGTGAAACGCTTGGCGCGCCGATTGATCTGGCCGATGGCTATATCCACTTTTCCACCGCCGCCCAGGCCGAAGAGACGGCAGCAAAGCACTTTGACGGCGTTGATGGATTGGTGCTGGCGGCATTGGACGCTGATGCACTTGGGGATGATCTGAAATGGGAACCGTCGCGTGGCGGCGCGCTGTTTCCGCATCTATATCGCAAAATGCGGATGGATGATGTGATCTGGATGAAGCCGCTGCCGCTGGTGGCAGGCAAGCATCAGTTCCCGGCACTATGAGCGTGATTGAAAAGATCGGCCTGCGCGCCCTGCGGTCGATTGACCCAGAACGCGCGCATGGGCTGGCATTGACCGCGCTGAACGCGGGTTTGGGGCCAAAGGGCGGGCCTGTGACCTCTGACCGACTGCGTGTGTCGCTCGCAGGGTTGGACTTGCCGAACCCTGTCGGGTTGGCCGCCGGGTTCGACAAGAACGCGACCGCATTGGCTGCTTTGTCGCAAACCGCGTTTGGGTTCATTGAGGTGGGTGCCGCGACCCCGTTGCCCCAGCCCGGCAACCCAAAGCCAAGGTTGTTTCGGTTGACGCAGGATCAGGCTGCGATCAACCGTTTTGGATTCAACAATGACGGCATGGATGTCATCGGCGAACGGCTGAAAGGGCATCGCGGCCTTGTCGGGCTGAACCTTGGGGCCAACAAGACAAGCGCCGACCGTGCCGGCGATTTTGCAAAGGTGATCGCACATTGCGGACCGCATGTGGATTTCGCGACAGTTAATGTGTCATCGCCCAACACCGAAAAGCTCCGCGATTTGCAGGGCAAGGCGGCCTTGGCGGCATTGCTGGCGGGCGTGATCGACGCCAATACAACCGGTGTGCCGGTCTTTTTGAAGATCGCACCAGATTTGTCGCCTGACGAATTGGCAGACGTGGCCGAGGTGGCGAATGCATCGGGAATATCAGGACTGATTGCCAGCAATACGACGCTGGACCGCGACGGTCTGCAAGACCCCCACAAGGGTGAAGCGGGCGGATTGTCAGGCCAGCCCTTGTTTGAGAAATCGACCCGCGTGCTGGCAGCCTTATCAGGCATGACGGATTTGCCGATCATCGGTGTTGGCGGTGTTGGATCGGCAGAACAGGCCTACGCCAAAATCCGCGCCGGAGCCTCGGCGGTGCAGCTTTATACAGCGCTGGTTTACGGCGGGATATCACTGGCCGGAAAGATTGCACGCGGGTTGGATGACTTGCTGGACCGCGATGGATACGCCACGGTTGCGGATGCGGTTGGCACCGGACGCGGCGACTGGACCTAGGCGTCGGGGTCGTCCAGCAAGAATTGCGAATAGGGCGACCAAAAGTCGTTCTCAAACACCGGCATGCGCACCACAATCCCCTTCCCGCGTGGCGGGACGTTCGGTGGAAGGATCGCCTCTTGCGGGAGGATGGCGATGACCTGCGAGAGCGCCAACAGATGGCGGCGTTGCTGCGCGAGTGTTTCAAACCTCTTCACGGGTGGCGCGTTGCGGAATGGGAACAGGATATGGGCCGCCGTGATACTGCCGGGTGCCACGACCAAGCGGCCGTCCGGCAAGACAGAATATCCCGTGCCGTTTGGGTCGACCGGCATGGACCTGACCCGCGACAGGCTGAATGCAACTGCAAAGTCAGCCTCTTGCAGGACAATAAAGGCGGGTTTGTAGTTCTGATCGCGGTCCATCGCCGGGCGCACCAGTGTCGCCGCGGGCCCGTCACCCAAGGTGACGATCTTGCCTTCATCAGGGTTCCACGCCCAATTCATGCTGCAGACCTTTCGAGCCCCGGGTACTTCCACCCCAAGGTCACGCCGCGCACCACAAAACTGAACAATAGCCCCAGCCAGAGCCCGTGATTGCCATAGACCGCCATCAGCGGAATGACAGCGGCAAAATATGCAATGGCGGACAGGATCATCATGTTGCGCATGTCCGCGGTGCGCGTGGCACCGATGAAAATGCCGTCAAACATCCAGGCTGCAACACCGACAATCGGGGCCGCAACCATATAGGGTAGATAGCTGCGCGCGGCCTGCTGAACCTCGGGTGAGATCGTCATGATGTCGATGATCGTACCGCCTGCGAGTGCAAAGCAAAGGGCTAGCGTCGCGCAAATGCCAGCGCCCCAAAGGCTGGTCAGCAGCGCCCCGCGTCGCAACCGGGCCGCGTTGCGCGCGCCCAAGGCTTGTCCGACCAGGGATTCCGCAGCGGCCGCGAACCCGTCCAACGCATAGGCCGTGACGTGCAGGAACTGCAGCAAGATCTGATTGGCGGCCAGACTGACGTCACCAAAGTCGGCACCAAAGAACAGAAAGCTGACAAAGATCGCCTGCAGCAGAACAGAACGGACCAGAATATCGGAATTGACCACGGCCATGTTGCGCAATCGCGCCGCATCAAACACCCGTGGCATGTCGCGCCAAGCAGGGCTTGCAAAGGCGTCACGGCACAGCCAGAGGCCCAGCAAAAGGCCGCTCCATTCCGCCAGAAAAGTGGCCCAACCGACGCCTGCAACACCCCAGCCAAGCCCAAGGACAAACCACAGATCAAGCACGATATTGGTGCCGTTCATCAGCACCTGAATGGCAAAGACGCCGCGCGTGCGTTCCTGCGCGATAAGCCAGCCGATAATGCCGTAAAGCCCGATGGTCGCAGGCGCCGACCAGACCCGGATTGCCATGTAGTCGCGCGCCAGCGTTTCGACCTCACCACTGGCGGGGGAAACCTGAAAGGCCAGCCAGAACAACGGCACCTGCCCCAGGATCATGACCAGCCCTGCGGCAAAGCCAATCAACAAAGACCGCGACAAGAGGGCGGCGACTTCGGCCCCGTCTTCTGCCCCCGCTGCCTGTGCCGTCAAACCGGCGGTGCCCATCCGCAGAAAGCCAAAGATCCAGTAAAACGCAGTCAGGATGATGGCACCGATCCCCACGGCACCAATCGCTGCCGGATCGCCCATTTGCCCGACGACGCCCGTGTCCACGACCCCAAGGATCGGCACTGTTGCGTTCGAAAGCACAATCGGGATCGCCAGATGCAAGACACGGCGATGGGTGACACCTCTGTCAGCCATCACGTGGCGGCATCAAAAAATGCCCTGTGGCCTGCGCAAAAAGTCGGCTTCGGTTGTCCTGCCACGCCTCTACATGGACACTGGCATAACGTCGCCCGAAACGGTTCACCCGTGCGCGGGCGTAAGCATCCCGCGGCAGCCCAGCGCGGAGGTAGTCAACTGTGAAATCAATAGTCTTGGGCAGGCTGCGGTCCGCAAGATCCGTCGCACCCTGTTCCATGTCATCCCACATGGCGACCCAGCTCAGCTCGATAATCGCGGTGACTTCTAGGAAGGCTGCTGTCACGCCGCCGTGGATCGCGGGGATCATGGCATTGCCAATATGCGTGTCGGCAAAGGGCAGCACGCCTGTCAGCTCATCCCCGCGCCGGTCGAACTTAATGCCCAAAAACTGGATGTAGGGCACGCCACCGACGATCTGATCAAGTGCCGCATCGCGCCGCGATTTGACCAGTTGCACGGGTTCAGGTTTGCGGATCATGCAGTACCCCCTTCAACCGTGAAGGCGCCTGTTGCGGTTGCTACCGGGCGCGCGGTGTCTTCGTCCATCGCCGTTGCGCGTACAAATGCGACAGAGCGGGTGACGTGGTAACAGACCGCCTTGGCCGTGATCCGCTGTCCCGGTGTGGCGGGCCGCATGTAGTCGATCCGCAGATCAAGCGTGGCTGTGCTGGCCGGTGCAGCAGGGTGCGACATCACCGCAGCCCCACCACAGGTATCCATCAGCGCGGACACGGCCCCACCATGAATGACCCCGGTTTCCGGGTCGCCAACAAAACGGGGATCATAGGCCATGCTGATCGTTGCCTCGCCATCGCGGACCAATGACAGTTCCATCCCCAGCGCACGGGAATGTGGCAAAGCGCCGATGAATTGGCGCACGATGGCGTTGCGATCAGGTGGTGATGTGTCTGTCACGGCGGATTCCTTTGGTCGCAAAATTGTCCCTTGCCAGCATGGGGGCAAGTTGAATTTTTGCAATTACGCAAAATTCGAAGACGTAAGCCCCAGGTCCAAATCGTCACAATGCCCCGCCACCTTGGCCCGCACCGTGTGAACCGTTTGATCGTGGCGCAACTCTTTCGGAAGGTGACAAATCGCCTTTGTTTTCTTGCATACGGATTTTTGAACTGACCGCGTTGCCCTGAATACTGTGTCGGGCTAAGTTTCCAGTATTGGAGTGTACCAATGTCCGAAATCCGACTGACGTTCAAAGAAATGTGCGCCAAGTTCGATGTCACGCCGCGCACCTTGCGGTACTATGAATACATCGAACTGCTGCAGCCCGAAAAGCAGGGCAGATCGCGGTTCTATGGCCCAAAGGAATTGGCGCGTATGACCCTGATCTTGCGCGGACGGCGGTTTGGGTTTGCGCTTGAAGATATCCG
This sequence comes from Yoonia sp. R2331, assembly GCF_041103235.1. NCBI lineage: Bacteria > Pseudomonadati > Pseudomonadota > Alphaproteobacteria > Rhodobacterales > Paracoccaceae > Cognatiyoonia > Cognatiyoonia denitrificans. The sequence continues at coordinate 2,465,153 of NZ_JBGCUN010000001.1, forward strand.
CCAATGGCTGCTGGTCTATGAAAACGAAGGCACCAACGCGCAGATGCAGCGCTGGATCGAGTTGGCAGACCGTCAGATGGCAGAGCTCGAAGAGCAGCGCAAACAGCTTGATGAGACAATGGCAGAGCTCAAGCGGCTGCGGGATGAGACGGCGAAATCGCTTGGCTAGGACAGGTTGGCCGTTTCAAGCAATGATCTGACCCCCAAACGGATGCGCTCCGTGGCATGACCTGACACCTTTCACCTGAAAGGAGCTGCCATGACACACACAGATCTGACACATGCCTATGACAATGCAGCGCCCAAGTGGGATGCCAAGATGCGCAAATTGGGCTATCTGGCGGCCTACCGGGGATTTCTGTCCCACCTGCCCCGCCGCCCGGTTACGCGGCTGTGCGACATGGGTGCGGGCACAGGAGGGTTGACGGCAGCCTATCTGACGCAGGCGACCTGCCCACGTGATGTCACCTTGGTTGATCCTTCTGCTACGATGCTGGATGCGGCGACACAGAGACTACCCTTTGCAAGACCAGTGACCGCGCTGCTTGAAGATTTCACAGACCCCAGTGGGTTTGATCTGATACTTGCGAGCCATGTGATCGAGCATTGCGCAGACCCCAGTACCGCCATGCAAACTCTTGCGGCGCTCATTCGTCCTGGTGGGACGCTCGCGCTGATCGTCAGCAGGCCACATTGGTGCCAATGGTTCATCTGGCTGCGCTGGCGGCACCGCTGGTACGCCGCCCCCGATGTGATGTCTTGGGCCGAGGCCGCCGGTCTTCGCCTGCGTCATCTGCACAGTTTTGATGCCGGACCGCCTAGCCGGACGAGCTTTGGCTATATCCTTGAAAAACCAGAAAGAGCCCTGCCTTGATGATTGCCATCGTTGATTTTCACGTTGCCCCCGCCGATCAGCCCCGCGCGCTAGAGGTACTGTCAGCAGACGGTGCAACCGCCACCGGCGCGGTGCCGGGCTGTCTTGCCTTCCGCGTTTTTGCCAATCATGGCGACGCCACACACGTCGGCCTGATGCATGAATGGGACGGACCGGATGCGCTTGCCGCCTACCTTGGTTCCGATCATTTCGCCAAGATCGGTTCAGTTCTGCGCCCCATGATGAAGGGTCCGCCGGTCAGCCGCCGCTTTGAGGCGACACTTGTCGAAACTGCGCGCTGACGTCAGGCTGGGTCTATGCCGCCCTTTGCCTTTACGCTGAATCAGGACTTTCCACCGACCCCACGCACGGCGTTTCAGATCGGTCGGCATTATCTGTTATACGCGCGTGCGGGCACGATGCGGCTGGAACACAATGGGCTTAGTTGGTCATTGCCGCCTGCCCGCGCGGCCTTGATCGCTGCGGATACGCCGATCTGGATCAGCATGCGCCACACGCTTTCGGCCTGTTCCGCGCTCTTTGATCCGGCCAAGGTTCCTACCCCGCCGCAACCTTTGGCAGTGTTCGAAATGACGCCCCTTGCCAGAGAATTGGTGCTGGCCTGCGGCGATTGGGGCGAAGACACCCTGAACCGACCTGCAATGGCCGACCAGTTGTTTGACACGTTGCAAACGGTTTGCTGGTCACTCTCCGCCACTCCTTTCCCGGGCATGGTGCCATTGGGCCGCTCTGCGCATCTGACCCGTGCCATCGCGTGGACCGAAGAGAATTTGGCGGACGACCTCACATTTGCGGATGCGGCCGCCGTCGCAGGCTTGTCGGAACGATCGCTGGCCCGCCGTTTCGCCGAAGAGCTGGGCCAACCTTGGGGACAGGTGCTGCGTCAGATGCGGATGATCCGCGCCCACGAAGAGCTGACGATGACGGACCAGTCGGTCACGCAGATCGCCTTGGCGGTCGGTTATCAATCTCTTTCAGCATTCCACGCCGCCTTTCGGGGGCACTTTGGCAAGTCGCCGAGTGCCTGCCGGGGCAGTTCGTAGCCACGCAGTCCTGTATCGGAATCACCACCCAAAGCGCATTGGACGGGGAAAAACGCGGGTTTTTCCCTCTTATTTTGTTGCGCGTGACCTAGCGTCACTTTGCCTGACCTTTCGTCAAGACCGAAATGACGCCACGTTCCGTTTACGTCAACGTCAACATTCCTTGTAAGGTTGCTTCGGACCACGCATCTGCCGGGCATGACACCGGCATGAATGGATGAAAATGATGACGACCGATACAATGAATATTCGCGAGATGTGCGAGGCTTTCGAGGTCACGCCACGCACATTGCGCTTTTACGAAGCCAAGGAATTGCTGTTCCCGATCCGCGAAGGACAAAAGCGCCTGTTCACAAAACGTGACCGCGCGCGATTGAAATTGATTTTGCGCGGCAAGCGGTTTGGCTTTTCACTTGAAGAAATTCGCCAACTTCTGGACCTGTATCACATGGACGACGGGCAACTGACACAGCTCAGCAAATCCTACGAACTTGCCAAGACACACCTTGCCGACATGGAAGCCCAGAAGGCAGAGCTTGATGAAGCCATTGCCGAACTCAAAAGCCAGATGGCTTGGGGCGAAGCAAAACTGGCCGAAATCGCCAAAAACAACACAGCCGCAGCATAAATCCTGCGGCCCCAGACCTGACTGACCGGAGACCCCCACGATGCCAAGCTACACCGCACCGACCAAAGACTTTCAGTTCGTCCTGCATGAACTGCTGAAAGTAAGCGAACAGGACATTCCCGGCTATGCCGATCTGGACGCCGATTTTACCGGTGCTGTGCTGGAAGAGGCCGGCAAAGTGTCTTCGGAAATCCTGTCACCCTTGAACGCGATCGGCGACACCGAAGGCTGCACGTTGGAAAACGGTGTGGTGCGCACGCCCACAGGGTTCAAAGACGCCTTTGACCAGATCCGCGAAGGCGGCTGGACCGGCATGGACATCCCTGAAGAATTTGGCGGTCAGGGCCTTCCCTACATCATGCATACCGCTGCACAGGAACCGATGGTCAGCGCCAACATGGCATTCAACATGTATCAGGGCCTGACCCACGGTGCGCTGTCTGCCATTCTGGCCCACGGGTCGGATGCGCAAAAAGCGCTTTATGCCCCCAAGCTGGCCAATTGCGAGTGGACCGGCACCATGAACCTGACAGAACCGCATTGCGGCACTGATCTGGGGCTGATGCGGACCAAGGCAGAACCACAGGACGACGGTACCTTCAAGGTCAGCGGTCAGAAGATCTTTATCTCGGCTGGCGACCACGACATGGCTGACAATGTGATCCATCTGGTACTGGCAAAGATACCCGGCGGGCCGGAAGGCATCAAAGGTGTGTCGCTTTTTATCGTGCCGAAAATCCTGCACGATGACGCCGGTAATCTTGGCGCGCGCAACGGCGTGTCCGTGGGCAAGATCGAAGAAAAGATGGGTATCCACGGCAATTCGACATGCGTGATGAACTATGACGAGGCGACCGGCTATCTGATCGGCGAAGAGCACAAAGGCATGCGCGCGATGTTCGTCATGATGAACGAGGCGCGGCTGGGCGTTGGCCTGCAGGGCTATGCCCAGGCGGAAGCCGCCCATCAGAACGCGGTGATCTATGCCAACGACCGTCTGCAAGGGCGCGATGTGACGGGGGCAAAAAACCCCGATGGTCCTGCCGATCCTCTGATTGTGCATCCTGACATTCGCCGCAACCTGATGGACCAGAAATCCTTTGTGGAAGGTGCGCGCGCCTTCACGTTCTGGGGTGCATCCCTGATCGACCGGGCACACAAAAACGACGATGACGATGCCGAGGGCCTGATTTCCTTGTTGACCCCGGTCATCAAGGGGTTCCAGACCGACAAGGGCTTTGAATACGCGGTTGCAGCCCAGCAGGTTTATGGCGGCCACGGCTATATCGAGGAGTGGGGCATGTCCCAGTTCGCCCGCGACGCCCGGATCGCCATGATCTACGAGGGTGCCAACGGCGTGCAAGCACTTGATCTGGTAGGCCGCAAGCTTGCGCAGGACGGCGGCAAGCATGTCATGGCGTTCTTTGAAATGGTGAAGACGTTCATCAAGGAAAACGAAGCCAATGAGGCGCTGAAAACGGAATTCCTGGACCCCCTGAAAGCTGCGTCCAAAGACCTGCAAGCGGCGGGAATGTACTTTATGCAGAACGGCATGAAGAATCCCAATAACGCGTTGTCAGGCTCCTATGACTTCATGCACATGATGGGCCATGTCTGCCTTGGCCTGATGTGGGCCCGCATGGCGAAGGCCGCAATGGAAGCGCTGGAAAACGGCGCGACCGACATCGAATTTTATGAAACCAAGCTGGCAACGGGGCGTTACTACATGCAACGGCAATTGCCCGCCACGGCGATGCATCTGGCCCGCATCAACACAGGTGCCGAAACCGTGATGGCGCTGAAGGCTGCGAATTTCTAAGGTGGCGGTGGGCACACTCGCCCACCCACCATCAAAGGACCCTGCCCCGATGCCAAAGCGCCTGCGCCTAACCCGCCGTTTCCCAGTTGCAATGACAGAGGGCGGCTATCGCAGGCTCCGCAGGTTCAGCAAAGATGCAGGGTTGGACGAGGGGGAGGCGCTGTCGTTTTTGTTCGAAAACTTCGACAGCGTGATCAATGATGACACCTTTGGCCACCGGCTGAAGTTGTTCGTCGCAGAATTGGAGGCGCGCAAGACATGAACCGATTTGGCCTGACGGCACTGTTGCTTTGCCTGCCCCTTGCGGTGCAGGGCCAGGTGATCAGTGAAACACCGCGGGCCGTCGGCATCTTTGCGCCCGTTCAGGGCTATGATGATCTGACCGTAGATCGGTTTGGCACACCTGCATCGCCGGAATTGACTGAACTTGGCCTTGTGCTGGTCAGCCGCATGTTCCGCAACACCTGCCTGACGCTGGAACAGGGTGCTGCGTTGGAGGATGCGATGCCTCCGGGTTTTGCGGCCTATGAAAGCAACGCATTCTTCATGGGAACCGCAGTGACCGGTGATCGCGATCGTCTTGCGCTTTCGGCCACCGGAAATATCGACACAGTCGATGCTCAAGGTCACCCTGTTCTGGAAATCTCTGCCCGCGACACGGGAATGACCTGCCGATTGGAGTGGCGCATGGCTGCGCCGCCTGCCGCTGATCGGCAGGAAAGCATGGCGGTCTACATGGAACAGTGGTTCCCTTATGAATACGCGCTTGTCCGGGTTGAACGCCCGGCCATGGCATTCACGCCAAACATCACAAATTTCGCTGAATGGGACCGCCCCTGTGGCGACCGCTGGTGTCCGATCTCGGCGATTTTCAACTTTTCACGGGGCGAGGTTATCTTGGAAACCACGCTCAACATCACTGCCATTGGGGGGACACAACCATGAAGCTGCATTGCTTTGGCGAAAGTGGGAACAGCTACAAGGCTGCCCTTGCGTTGGAACTGGCAGGCGTTGACTGGGAACCGGTCTTTGTTGATTTCTTCAATGGCGCCGCGCGCACGCCGGAATGGCGCGCCGTGAACGGTATGGGTGAAGCCCCGGTTCTGGAAGACGGTGATGTCCGGCTCAGCCAGTCAGGCGCCATTCAGCAATACATCACAGACAAGACCGGCCTGTTCGGCGGCCCGAAATCCGCCAAGTACGAAGTGCTGCGCTGGGTGCTATGGGACAATCACAAGCTCAGCTCGCAGGCGGGGATGCTGCGTTTCCTGATGAACTTTTTGCCAGAGGACAAGCGCCCCGCTGAGGTGATTGCCTTTAGCCAAGGGCGGCTCAAGGCCGCATACGGCGTGCTGAATGATCACCTTGAAGGCCGCGACTGGATCGTGGGCGACAGCATCACCAATGCCGACCTGTCCTGCTGTTCATACCTTTATTACCCTGAACCCTTTGGCTTTGAACGCACCGCGTACCCACATATCAACCGCTGGCTCGACAACGTCGCCGCCGTGCCCGGTTGGAAACATCCATACGATCTGATGCCCCGGGCGCTGCCCGGCACCGCTTAACAGGAGACGAGAATGACCGACGCCTATATCTATGACACCGTGCGCACGCCACGCGGCAAAGGCCGCAAAGACGGCAGCCTGCATGAGGTAACTTCTGCGCGCCTGTCAGCCGGTGTGCTGAATGCACTGAAAGATCGAAACGGTCTGGAAGGCCATGCAGTTGAAGACGTGATCTGGGGCAACGTAACCCAGGTGGGCGAGCAGGGCGGATGTCTGGCCCGGACGGCGGTGCTTGCCTCTGATCTAGATGAGAGCATCCCCGGCTTGGCGATCAACCGCTTCTGCGCCTCTGGGATGGAAGCTGTGAATTTGGCCGCCAATCAGGTCAAGGGCGGTGCTGGTGGTGCTTATATCGCTGGTGGTGTGGAAATGATGGGCCGCGTGGCGATGGGCAGTGATGGTGCGGCAATTGCGGTGGATCCCTCTATCGCGATGGAGACATATTTTGTCCCGCAGGGTATCTCTGCCGACATCATCGCCACCGAATACGGCTTTAGCCGCGACGATGCAGACCAACTGGCAGTAAAAAGCCAGCAGCGCGCCAAGGCAGCCTGGGATGACAGGCGGTTCGACAAATCCATCGTGACCGTGCGCGACATAAACGGTCTACCCATTCTGGCCCACGACGAATACATGCGCCCCGGCACCGACATGCAATCGCTTGGCGGTCTAAATCCCGCCTTTCAGGCGATGGGCGAGGTGATGCCCGGCTTTGATAAGGTCGCGCTGATGAAGTACCCGCACCTAGAGCGGATCAACCATATCCACCACGCAGGCAATTCTTCTGGCATCGTGGATGGGGCGGCCGGTGTATTGGTCGCGTCCAAGGAATGGGGCGATGCAATGGGCCTCAAGCCACGCGCGCGGATCAAGGCGACGGCCAAAATCGGAACCGATCCAACCATCATGCTGACCGGTCCGGTTCCTGTGACCGAGAAGATCATGGCCGATTCAGGCATGTCGATCAGCGACATCGACCTGTTTGAGGTGAACGAGGCCTTTGCCTCTGTCGTGTTGCGCTTCATGCAGGCCTTTGACGTGGATGACAGCGTGGTCAATGTGAACGGCGGGTCCATTGCCATGGGCCACCCGCTGGGGGCCACCGGTGCGATCATCATTGGCACCCTGCTGGACGAGCTGGAGCGGACCGGCAAGGGTACCGGCCTTGCAACACTTTGCATTGCATCCGGCATGGGTGCCGCCACGATCATTGAACGTGTGTGATCCGCAATGAAGGACCAAAAGTTTGAAACGGCCAAGGAAGTCTCGGAACATCTGCTGCACATCACGGCACAAGCCCTGATGGCGCGGGATTTTGAGGCTTTCGCGGATTGTTTTAATCTTCCTCAGCAGATGACCACGGCGAACAGCCGGATCATCGTGCGCAATCGCGATGATCTGGAACAGACATTTCACAGCCTTTGCGATCACTTTGAATCGAAAGGTGTCACGCGGCTTTACCGTGAATGTGTCGCAGCGTTGTTTCAGGGGCCTGACCGGGTTGAAGCGACCCATGTCAGCTATGTCTTGAAAGATGGTGAGGATGTCGTGCCGCCCTACCCGGTCTTTTCCGTGCTGGAGCGGATCAATGGGCGGTGGGTCATCACGTCGTCTGACTATGATCTGGACGATCACGACGGCCAGGCCCAAGCCATGCATGCGGTCGAGACAAGCGATCCTGAGGCAATGGCAATTTATCAGACCCATCTGGATGCAACGGCAGAGGCGCTGATGCAGCAGGACTTTGACAAGATGCGCGCACGTGTGGACCTGCCACATCGCATGACAACCGAGACCGCGCTGATTGAAACCACCACGGTCGAAGGGATGCAGCGCAATTTCGAACGTTTCGCGCGCAATTATCAGACCGAAGGCATCTCCGAATTTGTGCGCACCGTGAAAGTGGCGCGGTTCGAAAGTGAAAACGAGATCATCGGCACGCATATCTCTCATCAGATGCGCGGTTCAGAACGCGTCGTGCCGCCCTACCCAAATCGCATCCGGCTGGTCCGTGGTGCTGATGGACACTGGCGCGAGACGCATTGCGCCAATGCCATCCTGAACAACGCTGAAAATTTTAAGCTTTGGGTCCGTGTCGCGGAACGACCGCGGCTGCCTGACCTTGCTCCTATCCTCGAAAGGACCTCTGATGACTGACTTTATCCTTGAAAAAGACGCCGATGGCGTCGCGGTGATCACCTGGGACGTGAAGTCCAAGTCAATGAACGTGATGACGCGCGACAGCATGAAGTTGTTGAACGAATTGATCGACGAGGCGCTGGGCGACGATGCTGTCAAAGGCATCGTTATCACCTCTGGCAAGGACAGCTTTGCCGGGGGGATGGACCTGAACGTGCTGGGCACGATCCGCGAAGAGTACAAGGAAAACCCCGCAGAAGGTCTGTTTGAATTCACAATGAATGGCCACCGCGCCCTGCGCAAAATCGAACGCGCAGGCATGGACCCCAAGACGCTCAAAGGCGGTAAGCCGATTGCAGCGGCCCTGCCCGGCACGGCGTTGGGCATCGGCCTTGAGGTTCCGCTGGCCTGTCACCGCATCTTTGCAGCTGACAACCCCAAGGCCAAGATCGGCCTTCCGGAAATCATGGTTGGCATCTTCCCCGGCGCAGGCGGCACAACCCGCCTTGTGCGCAAACTCGGCGCGATTGCCGCCTCTCCGCTGCTGCTTGAGGGCAAGTTGAACAATCCGCAGAAAGCCAAAGCCGCCGGTGTGGTGGATGAAGTCGTGCCTGCTGACGAACTGCTGGCCAAGGCGAAAGATTGGGTGTTGAACGCCACCGATGCGGACATCGTCAAACCCTGGGATCAGAAGGGCTACAAGATGCCTGGCGGTGCGCCCTATCACCCTGCCGGTTTCATGAACTTTGTGGGTGCAAGCGCGATGGTCAACGGCAAGACGATGGGTGTCTACCCGGCGGCCAAGGCGTTGCTGTCGGCGGTCTATGAAGGTGCGCTGGTTCCCTTTGACACAGCGCTGCAAATCGAGGCGCGCTGGTTCACCAATGTGCTGATGAACCCCTCATCCAGCGCGATGATCCGCAGCCTGTTCATCAACAAAGAAGCACTGGAAAAAGGCGCCAACCGCCCTGCTGTTGACGACCAAAAGGTGCAAAAGGTTGGTGTGATTGGTGCGGGCATGATGGGCGCGGGCATCGCGCTTGTCTCGGCCTTGGCCGGAATTCAGGTCGTGCTGATCGACGCCAAGCAAGAGGCGGCAGACAAGGGCAAATCCTACACCGCCGACTACATGGACAAAGGGATCGCGCGCAAAAAGGCGACACCGGAAAAGAAAGAGGCGGTGCTGGGCCTGATCAACGCGACCACCGATTATGCGGCCCTAGCTGGCTGTGACCTGATCGTGGAAGCGGTGTTTGAAGATGTGGCCGTCAAGGCAGAGGTGACAGCAAAGGTGCAGGCCGCATGTCCTGATGCGATCTTTGCCACCAACACCTCTACCCTGCCGATCACGGAACTGGCCAAGGCCGCAAACGACGCGGAAAAATTCATCGGCATCCACTTTTTCAGCCCCGTCGACAAGATGTTGCTGGTTGAGATCATCAAAGGCCAGAAAACCGGCGATGTGGCGGTTGCCAAAGCGCTCGACTTTGTGCGCCAGATCCGCAAAACACCGATCGTCGTCAATGACGCGCGGTTCTTCTATGCCAACCGTTGCATTATTCCCTACATCAACGAAGGCATTCGGATGGTGAAAGAAGGGGTGGAGCCTGCGTTGATCGAAAACGCAGCCAAACTTGTCGGCATGCCACTTGGCCCGCTGCAACTGACGGATGAGACTTCAATCGACCTTGGCGTGAAGATCGCAAAGGCGACCAAGGCCGCGATGGGCGACGCCTATGACGACGCGCAGGACGAGGTCCTGTTCTGGATGTTCGACGAAGGCCGTCTGGGCCGGAAGTCCAACTCCGGCTTTTATGCCTATGACGATAAGGGCAAGCGGCAGGGCCTTTGGGACGGTCTGTCTGCGAAATACCCGGTGGCGGACACACAGCCCGAACTGACCGAAGTGCAGCATCGCCTGCTATTCGCACAGGTGTTGGAAGCGGTTCGCGCCTTGGAAGAAGACGTGCTGGAAGACATCCGCGAAGGCGATGTGGGCGCGATCCTTGGCTGGGGCTTTGCACCTTGGTCCGGCGGCCCGTTCAGCTGGCTTGATATCATTGGGTCGCCCTATGCGGCAGAGCGGTGCGACCAACTGACTGCTGCTTATGGTGCGCGGTTCACAACGCCAGCGCTCTTGCGCGAGATGGCCGAGAACAATCAGTCTTTCTATGGCCGGTTTGGCAAGGCGGCAAAGGCCGCCTGATCCATTACCAGTCCAACAAAGCGGGCGCGGTCAGCAATGACCGCGCCTTTTCTATTCTCCTGTATCAAACACATAGCCGCTTCGCGCGATGTCAGCCTGACAAAGTTCTGCGACCAGACCCGCATCGGCATCTGAATAGTACCCGCGCCAATCGCGCCTGCGATCAGACACATTTGCGCGCGGAAGATCGATGCGAAACCCAAGATGTTGTGCGAATGGTTCCAGATCATCTTGCCAGTGTTCCAGCCGTGCAAAATGCGTATCACAAATCCGACCAGCGCCATCGGTCACATAATGCGCGTAAGGGTTGGCGCGCAGCCCGGATTGCGTATGTGCGTGGTTGAGAAATTCACTGAAATCAAGCGCTTGCGCCAGTTTCACCGCAGGGTGCTCAAAGCGCTGCGCTTGTAGCCAGTGAAAATAGCTGACGATCCGATCCCAAGGATTACGGACCATAGTGACGACCATGAAATCGGTCATCTCGTCGCGGGTTATCAGCCCTTCGGCATCGGCGAGAGTGCTGTGTTTCCACAACCGGCCAGCTGTTTGAACGCCTTTCAATCGCCCGCGTCTGCGCACGGCTTTGGGGGTGTCGCCGATCAGGACATCGTCTTTCATGGCGCGCGCTTCCAGTGCCAACGCCATCGCGGTGCCGCCGGTCTTGGGAATATGCACAAAGACATAGCGGCGTCCGCGCGAGATGATCATGCGCCCTCACCCCGGCTTCGGATTGCAATGATGATCCCCGCTGCCGCAATCAGTACCATCCCGAACAATCCCAAAGGCGGCACGGTCTGACCCCACAGGATGTAGGCCCAGACGCTGGCGAAGATCAGCAGCGAATACTCAAAAACGGCGACAAAGCTTGCCTCGCCCAACTGATAGCCGCGAAAGATCAGCACGATCCCAACCAATGCGCCGATGGCCTGCGCGATGTACCAGGCGATTAGCGTGGGGGTCAGGGGCATCCAGCCGCGTAACGGGAACCCCTCTGCCCCGCCACCGCCGCCGGCAGGCAAGGCGATGACACCCAAGGCACCAAACAGCGTCAGCATGCCAAAGAACCACGCGGTCAGGGTTGATGTCGCCTCGCCTTCGCACCAAGCGCGGGTCGCGACCGCCCCTATGGCATATAGCAACCCCGCAAACACCGGCAGAAAAGCCACAAGGTTCAGCGCCGCCGGATCAGGCCGGATCACCATGACCGCACCGGCAAAGCCCGCCACAACCGCCAGCCACCGCACCGGGCCAACGCGCTTGCCTTGGAACAGAACGGTGATCAGCACCACAAAAAGCGGCGCGGTAAACAGCCCCGCCACCACAACCCCGATTGGCAATAGGGCGAGGCAACCAAAGTAGATCACCATGGCACCTGCGGTAAACATGCTTCGCCCCAGCACGGCACCGGGCCGCTTTGGCCGCAAGGTGCCGACACCGAATTGCGCCGCTATCCCAAGCGCAAACAGGACCAATCCGCCCCGGACCAGATGGAACTGCGAGAGCGAACTGTCAGTGGTCACAAATGGTACGAAATTATCCGTCAGCCCAAGCGTCATCATGCCCGCGACAATCATCAGTGCAGCGCGACCGGGTTGAACGAAATTGGTTGTCATCAAGTTGCCTGAGTTGGTGCTTTCGCCATTGGCAAAGTCACATAAGCACAGCAATACTCAACCCTGAAAACGACATCACGGTTTGGGAGGATTACGATGGGCTGGATGCGCGATGAAACAGGGCTGGACAAATGTGCCGCCAACCATGTGCCTTTGACCCCATTAAGCCATCTGGCAAGGGCCGTACGTGTCTATCCAACCCGCACAGCGCTGGTTTATGGCGACACAGCGCTGAACTACGCTGAATACCACGCACGCGTCAGCCAACTGGCGAGCGCTTTGGCCAAGGCCGGTGTTGCACCGGGTGACGTGGTGGCGACAATCCTGCCGAATGTTCCAGCGCAGTCAGAGGCATCCTTTGCCGTCCCCGCCTGTGGTGCGATCGTCAACACGATCAACACGCGGCTTGATGCTGACACGATCGGTTACATCTTCGATCACGGCGAAGCCAAGGTGGTCTTGGTTGACACGCAGTTTCTGCCCGTCGTGACAGAGGCCCTGACACTGATGGAAGGGACGCCGCCCACGATCATTGAAGTGCCCGACCCGGTGGCAGGTATCGCAGCCACCGGCAACTACCAAACCTATGAGGATTTCGTCGGCACCGGTGATGCCGATTTCCCTTGGATCATGCCCGAAGACGAATGGGAAAGCCTTGCGCTGAACTACACGTCCGGCACCACAGGACGGCCCAAAGGCGTGGTCTATCACCATCGTGGTGCTTACCTGATGACGATGGGTACGCCGATTTCCTGGCGGATGACCCTTTTCCCAAAACTGCTGCAGATCGTGCCGCTGTTCCACTGCAACGGTTGGAACCACACCTGGATGCTGCCCGCACTCGGCGGGACGGCTGTTTGCTGTCGCGATGTCACGGCGCGCGCGATCTATGATGCGATCGCGGATCACGGTGTCACCCATTTCGGTGGCGCGCCCATCGTGCTGAACCTGATCGTCAACGCTGACGATGCGGATCGTCGACCCTTTGATCACACAGTCGAGGTCTTTACAGCAGGCGCGCCCCCGGCGGCCGCCTTGCTGGCTGCGGTTGGCAAGCTGGGGTTCAACGTCACGCAAGTCTATGGGCTGACCGAGACTTATGGCCACGTCACCGAATGCGTTTGGAACGCAGAGTGGGATGATCTTCCGGGCGAAGATCAGGCTGCGATCAAGGCGCGGCAAGGCGTGGCCTTTCCGATGATGGAAAACGTGACTGTCGTTGATGACCAGATGGATCAAGTGACGACGGATGGCGGCACGCAAGGCGAAATTGTCATGCGCGGCAATGCTGTGATGAAAGGCTACCTGAAGAATCCGGAGGCTACAGCCAAAGCCTTTGCTGGTGGCTATTTCCATTCCGAAGACCTCGCCATCCAGCACCCGGATGGCTACATCCAAATCAGCGACCGGGCCAAGGACATCATTATCTCGGGCGGCGAAAACATCTCTTCCGTTGAGGTCGAAGGCGCGTTGATGCACCACCCTGCTGTCTCGCTTTGTGCGGTGGTCGCCAAACCGGATGACAAATGGGGCGAAGTGCCCTGCGCCTTTATTGAACTCAAAGATGGCCAGACTGCTGAAGAGGCTGAAGTGATCGCCTTTACCCGCACGCGACTGGCTGGGTTCAAATGCCCCAAACGGGTCGTGTTTCAGGAGTTGCCCAAAACCTCGACGGGCAAGATTCAGAAATTTGAGCTGCGGGGCCTCGCCAAGGCGCTCTGACCATTTGTAGCAGTTGTCGCCCGGCCCTGCCCCACGCTATGGTAGCAAAAAAGGGCAAATCGAGCGGATGACAGCACTCAAGGAATACGAGCGCCTTGAAAGCGGTGGGTTGTGGCGTGCGGACGCCACAGCGCAGCGCCGTGATGTCGTTGTGTCCTTTGGCAACGCCACGCTGGTGATCTCCGATGGTGCAGGTCGCCCGCTGACCCATTGGTCGCTGGCCGCCGTCACACGGCAAAATCCGGGCAAACGGCCTGCAGTGTTTGCCCCTGATACCGACACCGACGAAGCGCTTGAGGTCGAAGACACGTTGATGGTCGACGCCATCGAGAAAGTGCGCAAAACGGTGGCCCGCGCCCGGCCCCGCAAAGGCAAGCTGCGGGGTTTGGGGACTGTGGCACTGTTGGGCGGGCTTGTTGCGCTTGGCGTGTTCTGGCTCCCCGATGCGATGCGCCAGCAAGCCTTAGGCGTTGTGCCAATGTCCAAGCGGGTCGAAATTGGCGTCGTGTTGTTGAACAACTTGCAAGGTCTTACCGGACCGGTCTGCCGGGGCGCGGTCGGCACCGATGCGCTGGCGCGATTTGAAACCCGTGTGCTGGGCACAACCCGCGCGCGGCGTGTGGTTGTCATGCCGCTGGGACAGGAAATCGCCCTGCCCTTGCCGGGCGGGATCACGGCGCTCGACCGGTCCCTGATCGAACGGCTGGATGATCCCGCGATTGCCGCAGGATTTGTCTTGGCCGCCGAAGAGGCGCGCAAAGCTCAGGACCCACTTTTGCCAATTCTGGAGCGCGCCGGTTTCACCAACACCGTTCGCCTGCTGGCAACGGGTGATTTGCCAACAGACGTGCTTGATCGTTATGCCGTCGATCTGATTGGCGATCAGGCCCCGTCATTGTCCGAAACAACCCTGCTTGGCGCGTTTGAGACCGCGCGCATCCCAAGTACCCCCTTTGGCACCTACCGACAGGAAAAAGGCCAGCCCGTGATGGAACTGATCGTGAATGACCCTGTTCAGGGCACTGATTTCAAAGAAGTTCTGTCAGACGGCGATTGGGTCAGCCTGCAAGGCATCTGCGACTAGGGTCGCGCACCCAAAAAGACCCTGCGCTCGTCTGCAGGGCCTTTCTGGGGAGAAACCTTAGTTCCGGGTATAGGCGTCAGCAAAGCCCATGCCACGCACCGCGTTCAACGCACGAGCAAGCTCTGCCGGTGTGTTGAACGGACCCGCTGCAATCACCTTGAGGCTGCCGGATTTGGCCGAGGCGACAGGGAAACCCATGCCACCCAAACGCTGGATCATTCGTGTGGCGTTGGCCGGGTCACCAAAGGTGCCAACCTGCACATAGCGGTGGGTCATGGTCGCGGCTGCCGCTGGCGCGCGCACCTGAGCGGGTGCTGCGGACCGGGTCGAGATCCGCGGGGCTGATTGCGCCACCTGACCGCGCTGTGGGTTGATCCGGCCATCGGTCCAGACCTGTTCATACCCGGCTGGCACCTGTGGCGCGGCCTGTCGGCTGGCGATGGGGTTGGAGGCGGGGACAGTAGGCGCACCCAGACCAAAGAAGCCCGAAGTGCTGACAGTCGCCGTGCCGCCGCCGGGTGATACTTCGGTATATGGCTTCTCGACTTGCGGACCGCAGCGCATGGGCAAAGCCGGGTCGCCATTCAAATGCGGCTTCCCCGGGCAAAGGCCGGTGCTGGCAGCGATTGGGGCCGGCGCCGTTGTCGGAACAGTGGCCGTCGCAATCACGACCGGGGCCGGCGCGGGCGTGTCACAAACGATGGGTGAGCCATCGGGCCGCACAAAGCGTGTGCCTGTGGCGGCCACTTCGGCGCAAACTTCAGCCAGCGTCATGCGCAGCGGCTCTGGCGCGGCAGGGACGACAGGCGCAGGTGCGCTGACCGGCACAGCCGCCGGGGCCGGGCCACAATCAATCGGATCACCGGTGCGGGCGCTGACGAAACCGGGCTGAATGCCGAAACGGCCCTGGCAGGCTTCTGCCAGCGTCACGCGCGGCGGCTCTGCCGCAGGTGGCGGTGTGATGATCTGTGGTGAAGGTGCGACAACGGGTGTCGCCGGAATAGAAGCGATGGTCTGAATTGGTGCGGTTGCGGCGCGGGTCCGCACCGGCGCGGGCGATGGTGCAGGCGCGGCAGCGACAGAGGCGGCAGGCGGTGTGATCTCGATGATTGGCGCATCCAGCGGTGCAACACGCCCGCTGCCCGTCGCTGGGCCAGCAACACCTGCGGGGAACGTCGGCTGAAAATTGCAAAGCGGCTGACGTGATCGCGAAACGCGGGGCACCCAATTTGTGGCCCCACCGATACCCGCCCGGATAAAGGCACATCCATTGCTATCGACGAATTGATTGCCCGCGAAATCCGCTGGCGGAAACTCTGCAGGGAGGTCACCCTGCGCAGCTGCACCGCCGGTTGACACCATCAAAGCCAGCACGGCCACCCGCATATGTCCAATTGACGACATTCTATCCCCCACAAAATGTTGTGGCAGGATGCCCGACAATCCCTATTTTGTAAAGCGATTGTTCCCTTATTTGGTGCCAAACATGCGGTCACCCGCATCCCCTAGCCCCGGAACAATATATCCATTGTCATTCAAGTGACTATCCACTGCGGCCGTCACAATCGGCACGTCAGGATGGGCCTCTTTCATCCGTGCGATGCCTTCGGGTGCGGCCAGCAAACACAGGAATCGGATGTTCGTAGCGCCCGCCTTCTTCAGCAGATCAATCGCCGCAACAGAGCTGTTGCCGGTGGCAAGCATCGGGTCAACAGCGATCACCAGCCGGTCTTCCAACTCCGTCGGCACCTTGAAGTAATATTGCACCGGCTTGAGCGTTTCTTCATCCCGGTAAAGCCCGACAAACCCGACCCGTGCCGACGGGATCAGTTCTAGAATACCGTCCAGCAGCCCGTTACCTGCGCGCAAAATCGACACCAGCGCCAACTTTTTGCCGTCCAGCACGGGGGCATCCATCGGTTCCAGCGGGGTATCTATGGTCCGCGTGGTCATCGGCAATTCGCGCGTAACCTCGTAGGCCAAAAGCTGGCTGATCTCGCGCAGAAGCTGCCGGAAAACAGCCGTTGAGGTATCCGTCTTGCGCATCAGCGTCAGCTTGTGCTGCACCAGCGGGTGGGTCACATGGGTCAGATGTTCGGTCATGCGTCGTCCAATCGTTTCAAAATGCGGTCACGGGTTGCGGTATCACAAAAGGCCGCATTCATCGCCACCTTGTTGAGGTCCAGAAAATCACCCTCAACCCAACCAAAAGTCTGGTGCAGGTTGTCGTATTCCGCCGTTATCGTCGTGTGAAAAAATGGCGGATCATCGGTCGAGACGGTCACCGGCACACCCGCGTCGCGCAGTTTGGCAATCGGGTGGGCCGCCCAGTTTTCGACGGCTTTCAGCACAACGTTTGAGCCGGGGCAGACCTCTAGGACGATACCTTCATCTGCCAACCGCTTGACCAAATCGGCATCGCGCACCGCATTGATCCCGTGACCGATCCGCGCCACCTTCAGCGCGTCCAGCGTTTCGGCCACCATATCCGGCCCGCCCCATTCGCCGGCATGGCAGGTCAACGGCAACCCCGCCTCGCGGGCCATGTCAAAGCTGTAGGCAAAGTCTGCCGGACGGTGCATCATCTCTGCCCCCGCCATGCCAAAGCCGGTCAGAAAATCGCCCATCGTCTCGACCGCGCACTTTGCCGCGCGCTTGGCCTGCTCCGGGCCTTCGTGACGAATGCAGGTCACGATACCTTTGAGCGTGATGCCGTGGCTTGCCTCGCAATCTTGCGCGGCCTGCGCCATCGCGTCCAGATAGTCACGCCAGGCTGCCACATCGCCGCCACCACAGAAATCGGGCGAGATGAAGGTTTCGGCGTAGACTACCCCGTGGCTTGCGGTCTCTTCCAGAACTGCGGACGTCAGGCGATAGAAATCCTCGGGCGATGTGAGCGGCTCGCAGGCGGCCTCATAGACCTTCAGGAAATGTTCGAAGTTCTCAAAAACATAGCCACCTTGCCCATCAAAGATGCCCGACACGTCAATGTTTTTCTCGCGCGCCAAATCCCGAATGAACGCGGGCGGCGCGGCCCCTTCCAAATGCAGGTGCAATTCAACCTTGGGAAGCGTTTTGAATGTCATAGAAAACTGCGTCCTTTTCCAGAATGCGCCACTCCCAAGTGCGCCGCGACAGAGGCACCGACATCAACAAAACCAATATGCCCCAAGGCCTTGGCTCCGATGCCATGCACAAGCACAGGCACCCGTTCGCGGGTATGGTCGGTGCCGCCCCAACTGGGGTCATTGCCATGATCAGCCGTGATGATCAACAGATCGTCGGGGGCGAGTTTCGGCAAAAGTTTTGCCAGCTCCACATCGATCCATTCAAGATGTCGTGCATAACCGGCCACGTCGCGGCGGTGACCGTATTCGCTGTCGAATTCTACAAAATTGGCGAAAGTCAGGGACCCCGGCGCAGCCTCTGCCACCAAATCGTGCAGATGCCCCATCAAATCGATATCCCGACCTTTGCGAACCTCATCAATGCCGCGCATGGAAAAGATGTCGCCAATCTTGCCGATGGCATAGACCATGCGGCCCGCTCCCTGCACATCGTCACAGATCGTGGGCGACGGCGGCGCGATTGCAAAATCCTTGCGGTTCGATGTGCGTGTAAATCCGGCCTCTGGCGTTCCGACAAAGGGTCGCGCAATCACCCGCCCCACCTTCATGGCATGAATTGTCGGCGCAATCTCGGCGCAGAGCGCGAGCAGACGGTCCAGCCCAAAGGTTTCCTCGTGGGCTGCGATTTGCACCACGGAATCGGCCGATGTGTAGACAATCGGCCAGCCGGTTTGCATGTGTCGCGCGCCCTCTGCATCGATGATTGCCGTGCCCGAGGCATGGCGGTTACCCAGCAGCCCGCCTGTGCCAGCCGCCTGACAAATCTTGGTCGTCAGATCGTCAGGGAAGGCTGGGTCTTCGTTCGGAAAGGTGTGCCAATCCCACGGCACCGGCACACCTGCCAATTCCCAATGGCCCGATGGCGTGTCTTTGCCCATCGAAACCTCTGTCGCGGCACCCCACGCGCCACTTGGTCGGGCGTAAAGCCCCGGCGCGCTGTCATTGGATGCAAGCGTCACCGCTTTGCCTAGGCCCAACGCGTCAAGTGTTGGCACCGCAAGTGGGCCGCTGCGCCCGCTGTCCGCATGACCATCGGCACAAATCTGTGCAATATGGGCCGCGGTATTGGCCCCGGTGTCGGGTTTCAGGCCGTTAAAGAAGCGATCTGCATCCGGTGCACCACCAATGCCGACACTGTCCATCACCACAAGAAAAACACGGGCCATCAGGTTATCCTTTCGCGGATCAGATTATGGGGGTCGGGTGCGGCACCAATTGTGATCGCAGCCAGAACCGCATGCGCGGCCGCCTCTGCGCTGTCTTCATCAGCGGCATGAATGACGGCCAAGGGCTGGCCCCGTTCAACCTGTTGGCCCAGTGTCGCAACCTCTGTCAGGCCCACTGCGGGATTGACCTGATCGGTTTCAACCCGGCGCCCGCCGCCCAGCCGGACCACGGCCAGGCCCAGCGCCTCGCCATCAATGGTGGCCACGTGCCCTGCCTGCCGCGCGGGCACCTCGCCCACGACCGGGGCTTTGGGCAGGTGCGTTTGCCAATCCTCGGCCATATCCGGCGGCCCGCCAAGTGTGGTGACCATTGCCGCGAAGCGTTCCATCGCCGCCCCCGATGACAATGTCTTTTCCAATTTTCGACGCGCCACTTCGGTGGTCATACCTGTTTGCGCCAGCAGATCCGTGCCAAGCGCAATTGATAGCTCTGCCAAACGCGGGGCCGCTTCGGATTGACCAGACAGAACCTCCATGCAGGTTGCCACTTCCACTGCATTGCCAAGCGACGGCGCAAGGGGCTGGTCCATGTCGGTGATCAATGCGGTGGTCTTGCAACCAGCCCCATTCGCGGCGTCCACCAGTGCGCGGGCCAATTCCCGGGCCTCTTGCGTTGTTTTCATAAAGGCCCCGCTGCCGACCTTCACATCCATGATCAGGCCATCAAGACCCGCCGCCAGTTTCTTGGACAGGATAGAGGCGGTGATCAATGCGATGCTTTCGACCGTTGCAGTCACATCCCGCACTGCATAAAGCCGTTTGTCCGCCGGGGCGATATTGCCGGTGGCACTGACAATCGCGCAGCCCACATCACCCACAATCCGGCGCAGCTTGGCCTCTGTCACCAGGGTCGACAAACCCGGGATCGCCTCAAGCTTGTCAAGCGTTCCGCCCGTATGGCCCAGCCCCCGGCCAGAGATCATCGGCACCGCCACATCACAAGCCGCCAACATCGGCGCGAGGATCAGCGAGACACAATCCCCCACACCGCCAGTAGAGTGTTTGTCGATGACCGGACGGTCGCCGGACCATTCCAAAACGTCCCCACTGTCGCGCATTGCAGTGGTCAGCGCGGTGCGCCCCGCCGCATCTAGCCCGTTCAAGCAGACCGCCATGGCAAAGGCCCCCGCCTGCGCATCGCTGACGGCGCCACTGGCCAAACCCTTGGCAAACCAATCCAATTCGTCTGGCAATGGCGTTTCCTTGCGGCGCACTTTTGCAATAATCGCGCGCGCATCCATTAGCTTGTCCGCGACAGATAGTCTTGGTCAAAGGCACCAGGCAGCAATGCGCCAACGGTGGTGGCAAGGGTGACGCCATCAGTGGTGGCAAGGGTAACCACAACACTACCTTCCGCAAATTCCGCCAGTTTCTGGCGACACCCGCCACACGGGCTCACGGGTTGCGGGCTGTCGGCGATCACCGCAACCTCTGCGATCTTGGTCTCACCTGCCGCGACCATGGCCGCGATCGCCCCCGCCTCGGCGCAGGTGCCTTCTGGATAGGCCACATTTTCCACGTTGCACCCACGATATACGGCACCAGAGGCGGTCCGGATCGCCGCACCCACCTTGAACTTGGAATAGGGCGCATGGGCATTGTCGCGCACCGCACGCGCATCGTCGATCAGGGACATTTGGCAGCTCCGCTTTTCTGAACAAACAGAGTGCGGCCAGAATGTTGCGGATGCAAGGGCAAGCAGTGGAACCAAACCCGTTCTGGTGCGTTGTCCTTTATAACTCAGAGGTTCTTATGAGCAGCCAAAACACAATAGCCCGACCCTATTTTGATACCGCACCCGATAACACCCCGATGTCAGAAGATGTGGCCGGCATGCTGTCTGCATTGTGTCAGGCAGCCGGCAAATCCTTTGATCCCAACCTGACGCAGCGACAGGCCCATGCGCAGATCAATATCCTGCGCGACAAGCTTGATTTTCAGCTGCGCACGCGCGGCGAACTTGCTGCAAATTTGCCGGGCAAGGTCACCTCAAGCAGGGTGATGTCGTCGGACTGCGACGCATAGCGCACCGCCATTCCCGGCGGGACGACAAAGGCATCGCCTGTTTGCAGCGCAAAGGGGTCCTTACCTTCACCTTCCAGCGTCATGGTGCCCTGCATCACAAAGCAGAAATAGATATCAGCGTCATGCGCAACCCAAGTGGGCGCATCTGCGCCCTTGCGCAGAACCTGCACCCCGGCAACATCGCCAGTATTGTCAGAAATCGTGGTATCCCGCGCTGCGAACCCGGCAAAGACATGCGGCTTCCAGATCGCATCCTGCGCGCGATTATGCACAAAACGCTGCCCGGCCCATTCCCGATCGGGCCGATGGTGCGGGGTTGGCAAGGTCATGTCGTGATCAATTTCGGTGATATGCTCTGCCGGGACGCCAATTTCGATCACTTCGATACCGTCAGAGGCCTCAAGCACCCGGTGGCGGATTTCGGGCGGCTGGATAAAGCAATCCCCCGCATGCAGTCGGATCGGATCGCCCTGGTCTTCATAAACAACGTCGACCCATCCCGCGATGCAAAATATCAGCTGAAAACCGACCCGATGGAAATGCACCATGTCCGGCACGGGCCCACCGTCAGGAATGCGGATATGGCTGGCAATGATCGACCCGCCAAGGCGGTCAGGGATCAGGTCGCGATATTGCATCCCCGCCCGGCCAATAACCCACGGAGCCTGATCCGTCAGACGTCGCACAACAAAGGCATGTTGCGTTTCAGGCAAGTCCAAGGGCGGGTTCAGCGCCGTGATCGTCACCTCAGTGCCGCCGGGTGCAGTCAGCACTTCTGGCGAACGCCCATCCGTCGCCAGCACCAATTTCCCTGCCGGACCTGCCCCCCGCTCCAACTGCACACGCAGGCCATGGCCGCTGAATACCGCTGTCATGGGATCATCAGCGGGATAGATCATATCCATCCGCAGGCCCAATTCGCGCCCAAAGAACCCGATGTCACCCATCAGGTCCGTTGTGGGCAACACAACACGGGCACGAATTTCATCAGATTGCGTCATGGCGACATCGTGCGGCGCGGTTTGAGGATTTGCAAGTCGGCCCGCTCAGGGGTTATAGCTGACCCTAGGACCACCGCCACCGAGGCAAGTGGTTTAATATTAAACAATTCGGTGGACTGCGCCCATGACGAAATCTGACAACGATGCACTTCGCAAGGCGGCGCTGGACTATCACCGCTTTCCAAAGCCCGGAAAACTGGAAATTCGCGCAACCAAACCCTTGGCAAACGGGCGTGATCTGGCCCGCGCCTACTCACCCGGCGTGGCCGAGGCCTGTCTGGAAATCAAAGCTGATCCCAACAGCGCGCGCGACTATACCTCGCGCGGGAACCTCGTGGCCGTCGTCACCAATGGCACAGCAGTACTGGGCCTTGGCAATATCGGCGGGCTCGCCTCCAAACCTGTGATGGAAGGCAAGGCCGTCCTGTTCAAGAAATTCGCCAATATCGACTGTTTCGACATCGAACTGGACGAACCTGACCCACACAAGCTCGCCGATATCGTTTGCGCATTGGAACCGACGTTCGGGGCCATCAACCTTGAAGACATCAAAGCCCCCGATTGCTTTATCGTGGAAGAAGCCTGCCGCGCGCGGATGAATATCCCTGTGTTCCACGACGACCAGCATGGCACGGCGATTGTGGTTGGCGCTGCTGCCACCAACGCCCTGCGCGTGGCTGGGAAGTCCTTTGAAGACATCAAGATCGTCAGCACCGGCGGCGGGGCTGCGGGCATCGCCTGCCTGAACATGCTGCTGACCCTTGGGGTGAAGCGCGAAAACGTCTGGCTCTGCGATATCGAAGGGCTGGTCTACGAAGGGCGAGAGGCGGATATGACCCCGCAAAAGGCCGCTTATGCCCAAGGCACCACGCCCGCGACGCTGGATGATGTCATTGGTGGCGCGGACCTGTTCCTTGGCCTTTCCGGCCCCGGCGTCCTTAAGCCCGACATGGTCGCCAAGATGGCAGAGACGCCAATCATCTTTGCGCTTGCCAACCCGAACCCCGAGATTGATCCAGCAGACGCCCGTGCCGTGAACCCGAATGCTATCATCGCCACCGGCCGCAGCGATTTCCCCAATCAGGTCAACAACGTCCTGTGTTTTCCTTTCATCTTTCGCGGCGCGCTTGATGTGGGCGCCACCGACATCAATGACGAGATGAAGGTCGCTTGCGTCGAAGGTATCGCCGCCCTCGCCCGCGCCACAACCAGTGCCGAGGCGGCGGCCGCCTATCAAGGCGAACAGCTGACCTTTGGGGCCGATTATCTGATCCCCAAACCCTTTGATCCGCGCTTGATGGGCGTCGTTGCCAGCGCGGTTGCCGGGGCCGCCTGCAAAACGGGCATCGCCACCCGTCCCATCGACGATATGGAGGCTTACAAAGCCAAACTCGACAGTTCTGTGTTCCGGTCTGCCTTCCTGATGCGCCCGGTGTTCGAGGCAGCGCGCACCGCCGAACGCAACATCGTCTTTGCAGAGGGTGAGGACGAGCGCGTGCTACGCGCGAGCCAGGCCATTATGGAGGAAACGACCGATCACCCCATCCTGATTGGCCGCCCCGAAGTGATTGCCGCCCGTTGCGAACGCGCAGGTCTGACTATTCGGCCCGGCATCGACTTCAAGATCGTGAACCCCGAAAACGATCCGCGTTACCGGGACTATTGGAATAGTTACCACG
The DNA here is from genome assembly GCF_041103235.1 of Yoonia sp. R2331. Lineage (NCBI taxonomy): Bacteria > Pseudomonadati > Pseudomonadota > Alphaproteobacteria > Rhodobacterales > Paracoccaceae > Cognatiyoonia > Cognatiyoonia denitrificans. Next base: position 2,488,929 of record NZ_JBGCUN010000001.1, read on the forward strand.
ACTTGATGGCGCGTCAGGGTGTGACGCCTGACCTTGCCAAGGCCATCATGCGCACCAACACCACTGCAATTGGCGCGGTCATGGTCCATCGCGGAGAGGCAGACAGTCTGATCTGCGGCACCTTCGGGCAATACCTGTGGCACCTCAACTACGTCTGCCAGATCCTTGGGCAGGGCGGGCTGCATCCTGTGGCGGCCTTGTCGATGATGATCCTTGAGGATGGACCATTGTTTGTCGCGGACACGCAAGTGCACGCGGAACCCACGCCAGAACAAATCGCCGAGACTGTCATCGGCGCCGCGCGCCATGTGCGCCGCTTCGGTCTGTCACCCAATATCGCCCTGTGTTCGCACAGCCAGTTCGGAAATTTGGATTGTGACACGGGCCGCCGGATGCGCGCTGCCATGGAAATTCTGGACAGCGCACCACGTGACTTCGCCTATGAAGGCGAGATGCATATCGACAGCGCGCTGGATCCCGACTTGCGCGCGCGTGTTTTCCCAGCTGCACATATGGAGGGTGCGGCCAACTGTCTGGTTTTTGCCAATACCGACGCGGCATCTGGCGTGCGCAACATCATGAAGATGAAAGGTGGCGCGCTCGAGGTTGGCCCCATCCTGATGGGCATGGGCAACCGGGCACATATTGTCACCCCGTCGATCACCGCCCGCGGGTTGCTGAACATGTCGGCCATCGCTGGCACGCCTGTCTCGCATTATAGCTAGATCGACCTGCAAAGAAATTTACACCGGTGTGCGCCGCGACCCGCAAGCGCCTTGAGCCGGCCCGCACAACTGCCTATCCCTGACACATCACGTCTTGGGGGAGGATACGATGGGATACGCAGAGGTCTATCAAAGCTGGAAAGACGATCCAGAAACCTACTGGATGGAACAAGCTCAGGCCATCGACTGGGTCACCCCCCCTTCACGGGCGCTGGATGACAGCAACGCCCCACTTTATCGCTGGTTCACCGACGCGCAGGTCAACACCTGCTACAACGCGGTCGACCGTCATGTCGAAAATGGACGCGGCGATCAGGCGGCGATCATTTATGACAGCCCCGTAACCGACACCAAACGTACGATTACTTATGCGGACCTGCAAACACGGGTCGCATCACTCGCCGGCGCGCTGGCTGCAAAGGGTGTCGCCAAAGGCGACCGCGTCATCATCTACATGCCGATGGTCCCCGAAGCGCTCGAAGCGATGTTGGCCTGTGCCCGTCTGGGGGCGATTCATTCGGTTGTTTTCGGCGGATTTGCGGCCAACGAACTGGCCGTGCGGATTGACGATGCTACCCCCAAAGCGATCATCGCAGGCTCTTGCGGGATCGAACCGGGCCGCGTGGTCGCATATAAACCGCTGCTTGATGGCGCGATAGAGCTGGCGACGCACAAGCCCGACTTCTGCGTTATTTTTCAACGCGAACAAGGGCTTGCAGACCTGAACCCCGGCCGCGACGTGGACTGGCACGCATTCCAGGACGGTGTCACACCCGCCGATTGTGTGCCCGTGCCGGGCGACCACCCGGCCTATATTCTCTATACATCCGGCACCACCGGCGCGCCCAAGGGTGTCGTGCGCCCGACAGCAGGCCATCTGGTCGCGCTCAATTGGACCATGAAGAACATTTACCAATGCGACCCCGGCGATGTGTTCTGGGCCGCCTCTGACGTGGGCTGGGTCGTGGGTCACTCTTACATCTGCTACGCGCCGTTGATCCACGGCAACACCACCGTCGTGTTCGAAGGCAAGCCCATCGGCACCCCTGACGCGGGCACATTCTGGCGGGTGATTGCCGAACACAACGTGCGCAGCTTCTTTACGGCCCCCACCGCATTCCGCGCGATCAAACGCGAAGACCCGGCCGGTGCAGAGATCAAGAAGTACGACATCTCTGGCCTGCGCGCGCTTTATCTTGCGGGCGAACGCGCCGACCCCGACACCATCAAATGGGCGCAGGACATCATGGGCGTCCCAGTCTTTGACCACTGGTGGCAAACCGAAACCGGCTACACCATCGCAGGCAACCCTGCAGGGATCGAGGCACTGCCGGTCAAAATCGGCTCTCCCACTGTGGCGATGCCCGGCTATGACGTGCAAATCCTCGACGAAGCAGGCCATCAGGTTCAGCCCGGAGAATTGGGCGCCATCGCCATCAAACTCCCCCTGCCGCCCGGCACGTTGCCGACACTTTGGAATGCCGAAGAGCGGTTCAAAAAAAGCTATCTGAACACCTTCCCCGGATACTACGAAACGGGGGACGCAGGTATGATCGACGAAGACGGCTATCTCTACATCATGGCGCGCACCGATGACGTGATCAACGTTGCTGGCCACCGCCTGTCCACCGGCGCAATGGAAGAAGTGCTTGCCAACCACCCTGACGTCGCTGAATGCGCGGTGATCGGCGTCACGGATGAGCTCAAAGGGCAATTGCCACTGGGCTTTGTGTGCACCAACAAAGGTACGGCAAAATCTGACGCGGACATCATGGTCGAATGCATCAAGATGATGCGCGACACAATCGGCCCGGTTGCCGCTTTCAAATTGATTGCGGTGGTAGACCGGTTGCCCAAGACCCGATCCGGCAAAATCTTGCGCGGCACCATGGTCAAGATTGCGGACAGCGCCGATTTCAAGATGCCTGCCACCATCGACGACCCTGCCATTCTGGATGAGATAAAAACAGCCTTGCTGCCACTGGGCTACGCCGCAGGCTAGTCCAATCTGGCGGTCAGACGAACTGTTCGCGGATCAACCGTTCTTCCAGCCCGTGGCCGGGGTCAAACAAAATGCGATGTCGGATATCGGGGTCAGATGCGATTTCGACACTGACCACATTTCGCACTGATTTGCTGTCTGCCTCGGCCATGACAGGGCGTTTCTTGGCATCCAGCACGTCAAACCGCACAACCGCCTTTTTGGGCAGCAACGCGCCACGCCAGCGTCGCGGCCTGAAGGCCGACATCGCGGTCAGCGCCAGCACATCCGACCCAATGGGCAAGATCGGCCCGTGGGCGGAATAGTTATAGGCCGTGGACCCCGCAGGCGTCGCCACCAATGCGCCGTCGCAGACCAGCTCTGCCATCCTTTCGCGACCATCCACCGTGATGCGCAGCTTTGCAGCCTGCGGCCCGGCGCGCAAAAGCGACACCTCGTTGATCGCCAGCCCGTCGTGGGTCGCGCCAGAGGAATCAAGGGCGGTCATGCGCAGCGGATTGATGATCTCTTCTTCGGCCTCTGCCAAACGCGCCGGCAAATCGTCTTCCTGATATTCGTTCATCAGAAATCCAACCGTGCCACGGTTCATCCCGTAAACCGGCGCTGCCACATCCTGCGTGGCGTGCAAGGTTTGCAACATAAAGCCATCACCACCCAAGGCGACGATCACCTCTGCCTGATCAACGGGCGTATCGCCATAGCGCTGCGACAACACCGTCCGCGCCTCTTGCGCGATCGGTACGTCACTGGCGACAAAGGCAATTTTCGGGCTCGGCATGTGCGCAATCCTCTACAACAGCCTTTTGTTGACCGTTCCCATCCGAAACGCAAGGCAACCATCGGCAACGCATGATGCCGCCCTCATGATCTTGTTGGTCGTTTTGACCCTTTAGACATAGTCCCGCTTGCCGTATGAGGGCGCAAATCCACCCGTTCCGAAAGGGCTTTGCCATGAATGCCACCTTCCGCGACCAAGGTTTCTTTACAGAGGCCCTCGCCACCCGTGACCCCGATCTTTACGCCGCGATGCAGGACGAGCTGACCCGCCAACGCAAAGAGATTGAGCTGATCGCGTCGGAAAACATCGTCAGCGCCGCCGTCATGGAAGCCCAAGGCGGCGTGATGACGAACAAATACGCCGAAGGATATCCGGGTCGCCGCTACTATGGCGGGTGTCAGCACGTCGACGTGGCTGAAAACCTTGCGATTGAACGCGCAAAGCAGCTGTTTGGTTGCGACTTTGCCAATGTGCAGCCAAATTCTGGCTCTCAGGCGAACCAAGGCGTCTTTCAGGCACTGTTGCAGCCCGGCGATACCATTCTGGGGATGTCGCTGGATGCGGGCGGCCACCTGACCCACGGCGCCAAACCCAACCAGTCGGGCAAGTGGTTCAAGGCTGTGCAATACGGTGTGCGCCAACAGGACAGCCTGCTGGACTATGATCAGGTGCAGGAACTGGCGACAGAACATCAGCCCAAAATGATCATTGCGGGCGGCTCCGCGATCCCACGGATCATTGATTTTGCCCGCATGCGCGAGATTGCCGACAGCGTCGGTGCCTATCTGATGGTCGACATGGCCCATTTCGCTGGCCTGGTCGCCGCTGGCCTCTACCCTTCGCCCTTCCCTCACGCCCATGTGGCGACAACGACAACACACAAGACCCTGCGCGGCCCGCGCGGTGGGATGATTGTCACCAATGACGAAGCGATCGCGAAAAAGGTGAACTCCGCCATTTTCCCCGGCATTCAGGGTGGCCCCTTGATGCATGTGATCGCAGGCAAAGCCGTCGCTTTTGGCGAAGCGCTACGCCCCGAATTCAAGACCTATCAGGAACAAGTGGTGAAGAACGCGCAGGCGTTGGCGGATCAGTTGATGAAAGGCGGCTTGGACATCGTTACAGGCGGCACCGACAGCCATGTGATGCTTGTCGATCTTCGCCCCAAAGGCGTCAAAGGCAACGCGACAGAGGTCGCCCTGGGCCGCGCCCACATCACCTGCAACAAAAACGGCATCCCGTTTGACCCCGAAAAGCCGATGGTCACATCCGGCATCCGTCTGGGCAGCCCTGCAGGCACCACACGCGGCTTTGGCGAGGCAGAGTTCCGCCAGATCGCGGACTGGATCGTCGAAGTTGTTGATGGGCTGGCCGCCAATGGTGAAGAAGGCAATGCCGCGGTCGAGGCGAAAGTCCGTACCGAGGTTGAAGCCATGTGCGACAGCTTCCCGATCTACCCCAACCTCTGATCAAGTGCGGGCGGGATCCCCCCGCCCGTTTCACCACCGATTCCAATGGCTTAGCCCAACTTGGGGACGCGGCACACGGCCTTAATATTGCGACATCTCAGATCAGAAAGGGCCCCGTAGTCATCCGTATGATAGTGCGGGCGAACCCCGGTGCGCCATTGTCTGTGCCGCCAGGCGCAAAGGTGGCGCGAAAGGTGATTTGAGCGATCATGCGCTGCAGTCCCATGTCGTAAACTGCGATGGAACCCTTCGTTTTGCAGCGCGGCCCAAGCGGTCAGACCAAGCCACGGCTGCGGGCATACCAGACGGCCGCGATAAACAGCGCGATCAGCACTGCCGACACCTTGCCCAAAGCCCAAAGCACCTTGTCCTTGAGCACCTCGTTGGGATCAATTTCGCTCAGATGGGCGATGACATTCTCGGCCGCCCGCGCGATCGCTTTGTCATCCACCATCCGTGCCAGTTTCGGGTTTTGGATCAGACTGTTAGCCTTGGCGACCTGCGTTGCATCCCGCTTGATCCGACGCGGCAACCGGCGGCCTGACTTGCGGATTTGCACCGCAAGCGATGCGCCTTTGATCCGCAACCGCTCTGCCATCAGCGTGCTGATTGTTTCGACGTATTCTGTGACTTTGTCCCCCGACATGATGATTGCCTAGCGGTGGTCATTCGGGGGCTCAAGGGGTATGGATTTCATTGCAGGAGGATGGTGCATGTTGAACACGGTCGAAAATGGGCAAGCCACTGAAAAGCCTGACCTTTTGATTGCACATGGGCTATTCGGTTCGGCCCGCAACTGGGGCGTGCTGTCAAAACGGCTGTCCGACGACCGCCGCGTGGTCGCTGTGGACATGCGCAATCACGGGCTAAGCCCTTGGTATGAAACGCAAAGTTATGCTGACATGGCGGATGATCTGGCCGGGGTCATCGACCAACCGATGGATGTGATCGGCCATTCGATGGGCGGCAAGGCGGCGATGGTTACCGCCCTGAAATACCCCAGCAAAATCAACCGCTTGATCGTCGCGGATATCGCGCCGGTGACCTATACCCACAGCCAGATCGGCCCGATTGAGGCGATGCGCCGAGTGCCGTTAACCACAATTTCCAACCGGGCGGAGGCTGCCGCCCACCTGACCGGGCTGGAGCCGGGCATCGACACGTTCCTGCTGCAAAGCCTTGATCTGAAAGAGAAAAAATGGCGCCTGAACCTGGATGTGCTGGCCGCCGAGATGGACAAGATCATCGGCTTCCCAGAGGTGACAGGCCAGTTCACCGGCCCCACCCTGTTCTTGTCCGGCGCCAACAGCGACTACGTCAAGCGCGAACACCGCGACCGGATCAAGACCCTGTTCCCAAACGCAAAATTCGCGAAAATCCCCGGCGCGGGGCACTGGCTGCATGCCGAAAAACCGCGCGCGTTTGAGGCTGCGGTTAACGCTTTTCTGACCTAGGCAGAACCCATGCACATTGCATGCACACACCATGCACACGCAGGTCTTAACCTGCGTTAACCGCGCATGGTGAACCTTGCGTCAAATCACGGGTGAAGACAGAAACGTCGCCAGCGAAAACGCCCCGATCACGAGCAGAAAGATATGTGGCAAAAATCGCATCGGAACCCCCATTTGCTTGATGAAGGTTCAACGCGGCAGCCCCGCGTTTCCGTCGCTTAATTCTTGTCGTCGTCCAGCTTTGTGCGGACAAGGGTGCAAAGAATGTGGCGGCTGGTCATGATCTGTCTCCGGGTTTGAATGCTTAAGACACGTTCATCTTTCGGGCAAAGTTTCACCGACCTTTAAGTTTTTCACTGCATGTGGCTGCGCAGACCAAACCACCCCATGTGGTGTTGACCGGCAACGCAAGGTGGTGATCCGACAAAACCCGCCAATATCTTGTTGATTGATTCACCCTTGGGCGCTAGGACGGTGGCACAGGTGCTTATAGACGCGGTAAATATCCTGACGACGGGGCTGATGCGCTTAACGCGGATCAGCCCCGTTTTTTTCGCGTGAGGGTGTGCGAGAATCAGAAAAGGCGCCAGGTGCTTAGACGCGGTCTATGCACGGGCCGAAGCCCACCCTGACACCTTCCTGATGGTTTCCCCGAAGGGTCCCCGATCATTGCATCCGGAGTTCCCCCCATCTGCTGCGCCCGCGTCCCGTGGTTGCCCACCGTCCTTGGACACGATCCTGTGGTTTTCCGAAGATCCCCCCATGACCCGCATCGCCCCTGTTGAGAGTGCCCTGACCTTCCCGCTTAACAAGAAGAAGTCTGATCTGGCTTCTCTCCCCGGTGTGGCCCGCTTTGCTGATCCGGTTGCCCGTCCTGCTGCGCTGTCACCCCAGAGGGTCTTTGCGTCCCGCTCCGTTACTTCGAGAAGTCGTCTGCGATGGGTTGAGGTTGGGGTTTTGGGGTGAGTCGGGCAAGAGGATTTTGGGGGGTTAGCGGAATGTTCTTGTGGAGGGTTTTGGGGGTAAGATTGTGGAAGGCGAATTGTTTTGTTTGAGGATCAAAGCGCTACGGTTTCGTCATGCCGCGCTCGAACCGAGGGGCAGGAAGCGAAGCGCCCGCCCCGTGGGGGCGGTTCGGGCGCTGGCGGCCTAATGGCCGCCAAGCAGTTTCCAATTTCTCATCCAGTCAGTAGCAAATTGCACACCACGAGATGAGGTGCTTGCCATTAGCGATTCGGGTAAGAACGGTAATGGCAGCGCACGGTTTCTTCGCGACCATAGCGGTTCCGCGTGTACTCTCGCACAAAGACCATGGCAGCCTCCATGTTCATTTGCCCTTGATGAACAAAGAGGCCGCATGATACCGACAACCTGCGTAAGCGTCGGAGACCTCGCCGTTCAGACGGCTATGGGTTACCGTCGGTCAGAGGACGCCGTTCCAGGGCGCCTCTGACCTCACCCTCCCTTTTATCAACGAACCCGCGTACGTCAACAGTAGACGCCGTAAGGAAGTGTGATTATAACGAAATAATCACCTTGGAGGTCAAATTATGCCAGCAAGCAAAACTCGCGGACCAAAATATCCGTCAATCGGACTTGAGGAAGCAATCCGCTCTCTACATCCTGTATTCGAGGCCGAGTCTCGCAACAAGATGTCTCGCGAGGTTCTCGCCGCGCACTTGGGCTACTCCGGGTTAAACGGAGCGGCCACGTCTAAAATTGGCGCATTGAGGCATTTCGGGCTCATTGAGGGGAGGGGGGACGACTTACACATTGCAGATCATGCAATTGCACTTCTAATGAAGAACCCAAGCGACCCTGAATTTCAAGAAGCCGTAAAGAACGCGTTTTTGAGCCCAAATCTTTATCGTGAACTCTACGAGGCATACGAAACCACCCCAAGCATGCAGAACGTTGAGTTTGCATTGGTACGGAATGGAGTTCAAAAGAAGGGTGCGCAGTCTGCTGCCACTGATTTTGTCGAATCTGGGCAATTCGCAGGGATCTGGGATCGTGCAGAACCACAGGAGTTCGTCTATAACATTGAATTAAGCGAAGAATCGGTTAGCAAAGACTTCACTGCAAGTGAGTTAAGCGCGATGAAAGAAGGAAGCGCAACCCAAGAGCGCTTAGTTGAACCAAAGCATTCGGTCGATAAAGACTTCGAAGAAAAGTCAGGTGGGCTCCTTTCAAAGAACACTGAGTACAAGCTCTACATTAAGGGGCCTTTAGGACCGAACGAACTCAAACGCCTAATCCGCAAAGTCGAAATTGACATCGAAATATTGCTAGATGAGGAGTAGTCCCCGGATTTAACTATCCATTTTCAGTGCGCTGATGAAAGCTTCCTGAGGAATATCCACTTTCCCGAACTGCCGCATCTTCTTTTTCCCCGCCTTCTGCTTGTCCAGCAGTTTGCGTTTGCGGGTGGCGTCGCCGCCATAACACTTGGCGGTCACGTCTTTGCGGAGGGCTGACAACGTCTCGCGGGCGATGACTTTGCCGCCAATGGCCGCTTGGATCGGGATTTTGAACATGTGGCGGGGGATCAAGTCTTTGAGCTTTTCGACCATCGCGCGGCCGCGCATCTCGGCCCGGTCGCGGTGGACCATCATCGACAGCGCATCGACGGGTTCGTCGTTCACCAGCACCGACATCTTCACAAGGTTATCAGTTTGGTAACCGGTCATTTGGTAGTCAAAGGAGGCATAGCCCTTGGTCACCGATTTCAGGCGGTCGTAGAAGTCAAAGACAACCTCGTTCAGGGGCAGGTCATAGACCGTCATCGCGCGGGAACCTGCATAGGTCAGGTCAAGCTGCACGCCGCGGCGCTCCTGGCAGAGCTTGAGCACGTCGCCAAGGTAGTCGTCGGGCACAAGGATGGTGGCCTTGATCCGCGGCTCCTCCAGATGGTCGACGTGGGTCAGGTCGGGCATGTCGGCAGGGTTGTGCAGCTCGATCATCTCACCGTCGCGCATGTAGACGTGGTAGACGACCGAAGGTGCGGTGGTGATGAGTTCGATGTCATATTCGCGTTCGATCCGGTCGCGGATAACTTCGAGGTGGAGCAGGCCAAGGAAGCCGCAGCGGAAGCCAAAGCCAAGTGCTGCAGAGGTTTCCATCTCGTGGCTGAAGCTCGCGTCGTTCAGCGCGAGTTTCTCAATCGCGTCGCGCAGGTCTTCGAACTGGCTGCTGTCGACGGGGAAGAGGCCACAGAAGACAACGGGCTGGCTGGGTTTGAAGCCGTCAAGTGGGGTGACAGCGCCCTTCTTCTCGGACGTGATGGTGTCGCCCACGCGGGTGTCGCGCACCTGTTTGATCGAGGCGGTGATAAAGCCGATTTCACCGGGGCCAAGCACGTCGACGTTCTGCATCTGCGGGCGGAAGACGCCGATGCGGTCGATCTGGTGGACGGTGCCGTTCGACATGAAGGTCACGCGGTCCTTGAGCATCATCCGCCCGTCGATCACACGGACAAGGACGACAACGCCAAGGTAGCTGTCATACCAGCTATCGACCAGCATCGCCTTTAATGGCGCATCGGCGTCGCCGGTGGGGGCGGGCAGTTTCTGGACGATGGCTTCGAGCGTCTCGGTGATGCCGACGCCGGTTTTGGCAGAGACCTGAATGGCCTCGGACGCGTCGATGCCGATGACGTCTTCGATTTGTTCCGCGACGCGGTCACATTCAGAGGCAGGCAGGTCGATCTTGTTCAGGACGGGCACGATTTCATGATCGGCATCAATGGCTTGATAGACATTGGCGAGGGTCTGCGCCTCGACCCCCTGGGTGCTGTCGACGACCAAAAGCGAGCCTTCGACTGCGCGCATGGAACGCGACACCTCATAGGCGAAATCGACGTGACCCGGCGTGTCGATCAGATTGAGGACATATTTGCGCCCGTCCTGCGCGAGATAGTCGATGCGCACGGTGTTGGCCTTGATGGTGATGCCGCGCTCGCGCTCGATATCCATGCTGTCCAGCAGCTGCGCTTTCATGTCCCGGTCGGCCACGGTGTTGGTCGACTGGATCAGCCGGTCGGCCAGCGTCGATTTGCCGTGGTCGATATGGGCAACGATGGAAAAGTTGCGGATATGAGAGAGGTCAGTCATGGCGCGCAATCTGGTGTGTCAGGGTTGAGCGTCAATGGCGTGGGACGGGAGAATTTGCAAGGGGCAGCGGTGTCGCGGGACCTAGCGGTTGGCCATATCGGGGGCCACGTCGTCGGGGATTGCAAAGGTTGGTGTGTACCAGAGCGTTTCGAGCGCATCAAAGCGCTGCTTGTGGCAGATATCGCGCCTTTCCACCTCTGTGATCATGTCGTGAACCTCGGGGTTGTTGGCAGGGCGTTCTGCGGGATCATGGCTGGCGGGAAGGTTTTCATCCAGCACAGCGATGAAGCGCAGCACGCGCATGGCCTCGCACAGGACGACACGGTCGATCTGATGAGGGGTCATCATCGGGGCGGAGAGTTCCCAGCCCATATCCTGCGCCTCGCGGAAGTCGCGATAGGTCAGCGAGAGATCAGTCAGGTATCTATCGTAGGGCAAGTGATTATGCGGATCGTAGTAGATCGCATTGTGTGCCGCCTGCGCATGGGCCGCGCCTTCGCCCAGATAGAAAGGGCGCCCGACGAACAGGGCCACGTCAAGCCAGACCGCAGAATCGTAGGGTTTTGACACGCTGAGCCGTTGGGCAAGGTTCGCTTGCAGCTTGCCGTCATAGGCAAAGGTTCCCGACCCCCGGATCGGATCGTAGTCGCGGGCGAGGATGTGGATCAGGCTGGGACTGAAAGGATTGTCGGGGAGCGCAGCCTGCGCGTAGGCCTGAATGCGGGCATCCATGTCCTTGAAGATTGCGGCGCTTTCGCTGTCGTTGCGAAATGACCGCTGAAACAGATGCGCGTAGTAGTAGTCATGGTTATCCGGTTCCTGAAACCAGTCCAGTAGTTCGCGCCGGTCGGCGTCGCTACGCCGCTCAAACGCTCGCCAAAGTCGGATGCGGCCCAGTGCGGGGTGGTCGGTGTTTTCCAGAACGTCAATTGCATGGGCGCGGGCGTTGTCATCGTACATGTTGAGCCAGCCCACCATGTAGGCGGTGCAGACCTCGGGCGTGAAGTCGTCAAATTCGACGATCTGACCGGCAAACAAGTAGCAGTATTGCGACACCAGACCGAAGCCGCGGCCGCCCCAGTTGCGCCGCGAAATATAGAGCGCCCGGCCAAGGGTTCCGCTGTTGGGAGTAAGGGCAAGAATGTCGCGGGTCAGTTTGCGGTGTCGGTCATCTGACAAGCTGCGCTGGCCCAGTTCCAGCATCAGAACGGCGTCTGAGGCGGGCACGAAATCGGGCGCGGCCTCATAAGCCTCTTTCGCCAGGTCTTGTGCCTGCGCGCGGATGTGACCAAAGGCATAAAGTGCGTCGGGGTGGGTCTGATGCACGAATTTGTCGCCGCGCATATCCCATGCGGCATTGTTCATCTGGAACGCCCGCACAGATTTGGCATAGGGGGACGCAGGATAGGCTGCGATCCAATCGGCTGAGAAAGCATTGACGTCCGGGTGGCTTGTTAGAAGAGCCGTTACGATGTCGCGCAATGCGTCATAGCTGATCTCGCCTGACAGGCTTTGGGCATGCGCCTCTGCCAGTGCGGTCTCTGCCCCGTGGACATCACCCGCATAGGCCATATCGCGCAAATCCTCTGGCGAAATGGCGGCGTGCGCGGGCTGAGAGAGAGTCAGTGCAAGGCAAATGAAAATGGAACGCAGCATCGCGACCTCCTGAATATGTGGGAAGGGTGCCCCGGGAATGCGGCAAGAGCGGGGCGGCGATCGACCATGATTGTGCGCAACCGGTCGGGAAACCCTGACTTGCCGTTACGGCACTTGGTGCCCAAAATCCCGGCATTACCAACCTGATTTTCAAACCGGAGGGACGATCATGAAGACCTCTACCATATTGATGTTTGGGGCCTTTGGCGGCTGTTGTCCGACACTGGCCCGTTTGGCGAGTTTCTATTCAACCAACCCCGGCGGCGGGATGCCGCAGGCCGGTGTGTTCATCGGGATCGCGCTGTTTGCGATTCTAGGGGCCTTTATTGCTGTGGGCTTTGGCGCGCGCGAATTGAAGGCCGCGATTGTGGCGGGCATTGCTGCACCGGGGCTGGTGACCAATATCGTCAATGGCGCAGGGGCCGGGGCCACGGCGCGCGCGCCGGCGGCGGTGATTGCGCCAAGCTTTTTCATCAGTGCCGCCCATGCCGATGACGCACCGGTGGTCGAAGTCTTGCCGAGCTTTCGGGGCGGTGATCTGCTGACACTCTCTGCCACATGGGAAGGGCCAAACCCCAAGGGTGCGCAGGTCGATTACCGCTTTGTTGATGCCAATGGCACCTTTCTGGGCGGCGGCGGTGCGCTGGTGCCCGGCGAAGGTGCGGTGGTTGTGCCGGTGCCTGTGGGCGCCACGGCCCTGGCGGTGGGGCCAGAGCAGACCGCCCTGCCCGCACAGATCGACACGGCCGCGATCACCATCACCACCGGCACATCGCTGGGCGGGGATCTGTTGTGGGCTTTGGGGGCTGACCGGGCCTATCACATCGAAAGTGTGACGGTGACTTACGGTCCGTAGTGTTTCGTGAATTGCATCGCCCGGACGGGTTGGGCATTATCGGCCCAAGTCAGGCAGCAGCCCACAACACCGGACCGATCCGGGCGGGCCATCACAGGGCAGATACATGCGGATCATCGGTGCAATTTTGGTTTTGGCGGTTTTGGGGTCATGCGGGTCCCGCGTGAGCGGAGAGATTGGCAAGGCCTGTGCCGCGTCAGACCGGTCGGCGGCGAATCCAAGGCTATGTGCTTGCATTCAGCAGGCCGCAAACCGACATCTCAACCAGCGCGATCAGGAACTGGCGGCGACGTTCTTTGCCGATGAAGAACTGGCCAATGACATCAAGATCAATGACAGCCGCAGTGCGGATGCGTTCTGGGCTCGCTACCGCGATTTCACCCGGACGGCGCAGCGGTCATGTCGCTGACCAGCTGTCTGGCTGCTGCTTCGATCAGATCCAGCGCGCCGTCAAAATCACCGGTATAGTAGGGATCGGGCACATCCCGGTCAGCCATCAGGCGCACCGGTGTTCCGGCCCCTGCGGGCCGTTGTGCCTCGATATCGGCCAGGTTGCGGGCGTCCATCGCAAGGATCAGGTCAAACCGGGTGAAGTCATCGGGGTGAAACTGCCGGGCGCGCAGGCGTGACAGGTCCAGCCCACGGCGGCGTGCGGCGTCCTGCATCGGACCGTAAGGGGCATCGCCCACGTGCCAGCCCCCGGTGCCTGCGCTGTCGATGGTCCAATCGGGGGCGAGCGCGCGCAGCACCCCCTCTGCCGCCGGAGAGCGACAGATATTGCCCAGACAGACGCAGAGCACTTTCACCGCAGCACGCCACGGCGGGTCATGGCACGGGCGTAGATGAACAGGATGATGAGGACGATGTAGATGGCAACGGTAAAGATCATTGCCCCGGTGCCTGCGTCACGCATCGGGCTGCTGTCGGCAATCACGAAGGAATAGATCGACGCGATGACCAGCCCCAGAAACGACATCGCAAAGGCGGATGCGGCCAGTCGGCTGCGCAACAACAGCAGGATCGCGCCGATGAACGAGAACCAGACGCCAATCGCCCAGGCCGCTGAATACCACGCCGGGGCGTTGTCCAGAAAGGCCATGCCGCCCTCTGGCATCTGGCTGATATAGCTGTCCATGCGGAACTTGACGGCGACGTAGTCGAACACGCCGCCCATGTTCCAGATCAGTGCCAGAATACCGATAATCCAAAGGTGAATGGGGGTTTTCATGCCCGGGGCCTCCTTACTTGTTTGGGAAAGCCTAACCCAGACGCGGGCTTTTCAGAAGGCCAGATTGCCGCGCATCATATTGTAATGCGCTCGCGGCGAGGGGATGAAGAACAGGATCCAGCCCTGTGTGAGGTAGACGTAGATTGCCGCGGGGATCCAAAGCAGGGACAGGATCAGGCCAATCGCCCCGGTTGTGCGTTGCGCCAGCGTGCCGGGCAGGACGCGCAACAGCGCCAGATGCAGCAGCTTGCCCCCATCCAGCGGCTGGACCGGGATCAGGTTGAAGATGAACAGCGCCAGATTGACCCAGCCAAAGAGCCACAGCCAGTACGTGATCTCATAATAGGCGGTTGTGGCTGCGCTGTTTGTCGCCAGCCGGTTCAGGAACATCAGGTCGGACAGAAACAGTGCCACGCCAGCCAGCGCCCAAAGTGCAAGGTTCACCAGCGGGCCCATTGCAACGATCAGCTCTTGTTGCCGCCGGTCGGGGCTGCGGGCGTGTTCGCAAAAGCCGCCACCGCCGTGCAGCACAACGCGGCGCACCGGCACGCCCTGCACCAGACAACCCCAGGCATGACCCAATTCGTGCAGATAGATCGACACACCAATGATCAGCGCAAAGATCAGCCCGTCAATCGGGCCGCTGTCCAACGACATATAGACCAGAAATCCGCCCAGAAAGAGGATCGACTGATCAACCTCGACCCGCACGCCCCAGGGGCCACGGAATGATGTCAGCGTGTTGCCTTGGTTGAACATGCCTGCGCCTCGTGCCTTGTCTTGCGCATTTGTTAACGCGACGATGGGGCAGGACTTGGGCAGGCAGGGGGCAAAAATGAAGATTGTGATGCTGACCGGGGCGGGTGTCTCTGCCGAGAGCGGTCTGGGCACGTTTCGTGACACCGACGGACTGTGGACGCAATACGATCTGGAGGATGTGGCCACGCCGGAAGGCTTTGCCCGCGACCCGGTGCTGGTGCATGACTTTTACAACGCGCGACGTCGCAATTGTGTCAGTGCGGCGCCAAATGCCGCCCATGAAGCACTGGCCGCGTTGCAAAAGTCCAAGAGGCACGAGGTGACGCTGGTGACGCAGAACGTCGATGATCTGCATGAGAGGGCCGGATCACGCGAGGTGATCCATATGCACGGCAGCCTGACCGGCGCGCTGTGTGCAGCCTGCGGCGCGCGGTGGGCCGCCCCGGCCGAGATGCAGACCGGTGACCCCTGCCCCAGTTGCAAAGCCCCGCAAACCCGGCCTGATATCGTCTGGTTTGGGGAAATCCCCTATCACATGGACCAGATTATGGCGGCGATTGCGGCTGCGGATCAATTCGTGGCCATCGGCACCAGCGGCACGGTCTATCCCGCCGCCGGTTTTGTTGATCTGGCCCTGCAAGCCGGGGCCGAAACGCTGGAGATCAATCCCGAACCAACCGGCGGTGGCTTTGACCGGGTGATCGCCGGGGCCGCGACTGAGGCGGTGCCGGATTGGGTCGCGACGCTGGTCTAGGGTCAAGACCCTAGGGGCTGGACAGGCGCAAGGACCAAGGCCACAACAACGCCATGACCAACCGACACGATACCACCGACCTGGCCGAAAGGGTTGCCGCGGGCGACAGGCGGGCGCTGGCGCGCGCGATCACGCTGATCGAAAGCGCGCGCGCCGATCATCGGGCGCAGGCGCTGGAGCTGCTGGACAGCCTTGGCAGCGACAAACAGGCCCTGCGGATTGGGCTGTCCGGCACGCCGGGTGTCGGCAAATCCACGTTTATCGAAGCCTTTGGCCTGATGCTGACGGGGCTGGGCAAGCGGGTGGCGGTGCTGGCTGTGGACCCATCCTCTGCCAGATCGGGCGGGTCTATCTTGGGCGACAAGACCCGGATGGACCTGCTGGCGCGTGATCCAATGGCGTTCATCCGCCCCTCGCCCAGCCAAACAGCACTTGGCGGGGTGGCGCGGCGCACGCGCGAGGCGGTGGCCCTGTGCGAAGCGGCGGGATTTGACGTGGTGCTGATTGAAACCGTGGGCGTCGGGCAATCGGAAACCGTGGTGGCACAGATGTCGGACCTGTTTGTGCTGCTTTTGGCCCCGGCGGGCGGCGACGAATTGCAGGGCGTCAAACGCGGCATCATGGAAATGGCCGATCTGATTTTGGTCAACAAAGCCGATGGCGCGCTGAAACCACAGGCCACCCGCACCTGCGCCGACTACGCGGGCGCGCTGCGGCTGCTGCGCAAACGCGCGCAGGACCCCGATGGTTTTCCTAAGGCGCTGACCATCTCGGCGCTGGAAAGTGACGGTATTTCAACGGCCTGGGATGAGATGCAGGCGCTGGTAGACTGGCGGCGCGAGGCGGGCATCTGGGATCAAACACGGGCGGCACAGCGGGGCCGCTGGTTTCAAGACGAAGTGCAGCATCTGATGTTGGCGCGCTTGCAGACCGACCCCGATCTGCGCGCCGCTTTGGCCCGCGCAGAGGCGGATGTGGTCGCAGGCGAGACAGCACCAGAGGCGGCAGCGGCACGTCTTGTCGCGTCGTTGCGTGAAACCGAATAATGCCGCGCCTTGGGCCTTGACCCGCACAAGGAATCCGCCTATCCCGCGCAAACCGAATTCTGGCCCCTCTGGGAGGGGTCTGTCACTTATGAAGGTCGCCGCCCCGATCACGCGAGGCACGCTGGCCGTAACCGAAGGATAAGCTCATGTCGCGCCGTTGCGAACTGACTGGAAAAGGCCCGATGTCTGGCAACAATGTCAGCCACGCCAAAAACCGTACCCGCCGCCGGTTCCTGCCCAACCTGCAGGACGTGTCCCTGCGGTCTGATGTTCTGGGTCGGACGTTCAAATTCCGCATCTCGAATGCGGCATTGCGCACCGTTGATCACCGCGGTGGTCTGGACGCCTTTATGGCGAAAGCCAAGGACGCGGAACTGTCCGCAGGCGCGCTGAAGGTCAAGAAAGAGATCACCAAGGCAACCGCCTGATCCTTTTGACAGTGAATGATCAAGGCCCGGTTGCTGATGCAGCCGGGCCTTTTGCTTTGACGGCGGGTGCCTCCGGCGGGGATATTTGGGGCCAGAAGAAACATGGGACCGGACATGACCCTGCCGATTGACGCGGTGATCCCTGACCTTGTAGCGGCGTTGCGCAGCGCGGGGCGCGCGGTGTTGCAGGCCCCACCGGGGGCAGGCAAGACCAGCCGGGTGCCGCTGGCGCTGTTGGACATCGTGCAAGGCAAGATCGTCATGCTGGAACCCCGGCGGTTGGCGGCACGGGCCGCAGCTGAGAGGTTGGCCGAGCAATTGGGCGAGAAACCCGGTGCAACGGTCGGTTACCGGATGCGCGGCGACAGCGTAGCGGGCCGCCGGATCGAGGTCGTGACCGAGGGCATTTTGACCCGGATGCTGCAAACCGATCCAGAGCTGCCCGGTGTGGGTGCGGTGATCTTTGACGAATTTCACGAACGGTCGCTGAATGCGGACCTTGGGCTGGCGCTGACCTGGGAGGTGCGGCAGGCGTTGCGGCCCGATCTGATGCTGGTGGTGATGTCGGCCACGCTGGATGCGGGGCCGGTGGCGGCACTGTTGGATGATGCGCCGATGGTGACGTCGGAGGGCCGTGCCTTTCCGGTCGACACCGTGTTTCTGGATCGCGCAGTGCCAAAGGGAGTGCGGCTGGCGCAGGCCACTGCCGATCTGGTGGCGGAGGTGGTGCCAAAGACCGAAGGCGGCGTGCTGGTGTTCCTGCCCGGAGAAGGTGAGATCCGCACGGTTGAAGCGGCGCTCAAGGGGCGCTTGCCCAGCGATTGCGCGATCAGGCCGCTTTATGGCGCGCTGCCGTTCAAGGCGCAGAGGGCGGCAATCGCGCCGGTGGCCACGGGCCGCAAGGTGGTGTTGTCGACGGCAATCGCAGAGACGTCGCTGACGATCGAGGACATCCGCGTGGTGGTGGATGCGGGCCGGGCGCGGCGTGCGCGTTACGATCCGGGGTCAGGCATGTCGCGGCTGGTGACCGAAAGGGTCAGCCGGGCCGAGGCCACCCAGCGCGCGGGCCGCGCGGGGCGTGTCGCCCCCGGCGTGGCCTACAAGCTGTGGACCAAGGGCGAAGACGGCGCCCTGCCCGGCTTTGCACCCGCAGAAATTGAAGCCGCCGATCTGGCCCCGCTGGCGCTGGACCTCGCCCTGTGGGGCAGCGGTGATCTGGCGTTTCTGACCCCGCCGCCGGAAGGGACGTTGGCCGAGGCGCGCGCATTGTTGCGGTCGCTGGGCGCGCTGGATGAGGCGGACCGGATCACCACGCATGGCCGGGCGCTGGCGGCGCTGCCGCTGCACCCCAGGTTGGGGCATATGCTGGTCAGTGCTGGCGCGGGTGCCGCCCCTTTGGCCGCACTTTTGTCCGCGCGCGACCCCTTGCGCGCGGCACCGGTGGATCTGGCGTTGCGGATGCGCGCGATCAAGGGGCGGTATGACGGGCCGGGTGAGGTGAACCATGCGGCACTGCAACAGATCAAGGCAGAGATTCCGAGGTTATCCAAGGGGTTGCAGCCAAAGGATGATGTTAGCCTGCCGATGATGGCGGCCCTTGCCTACCCCGACCGGATCGGGCTGAGGCGCAAGGGCGATGCGCCGCGCTACCTGCTGTCGGGCGGCAAGGGTGCGGTGCTGAACGAGGCTGATCCGCTGGCGGGGCAACGGCTGATCGTGGCAACCGATCTGGACGGTGACGCGCGCGAAGCGAAGGTGCGGCAGGCGGTGGCGATCAGCGAGAGCGAGCTGCGCGCGCTTTATCCGCCGGTCTGGCAGGATGTTTGCCTGTGGTCCAAGCGCGACGGCAAGGTGCTGGCACGCAAACAGGAACGGCTGGGCGCGCTGGTGCTGGACGACCGGATTTGGTCTGACGCGCCTGCGGACGCGGTGGCCCGCGCGATGCTGGACGGGGTGCGTCAGCTGGGGCTGCGGATCAGCGGCAAAGCGGCGCTGTTCCGGGCGCGCGTGGCGCTGGTCGATGATCTGCCCAGCATGGATGACGAAGCATTGATGGCCACGCTGGAGGACTGGCTGTTGCCACATCTGGACGGGGTCAAATCAGCCGAGGACTGGAAGCGGTTTGACCTGCTGCCCGCCCTGCGCGGGATGCTGGATTGGGACCAGATGCAGCGGCTGGACCGATCCGCACCTGCGCATTTCACCACACCGCTGGGGCGCAAGACCCCCATTGACTACAGCGGTGACGCGCCAGAGATCACGTTGCGTCTGCAAGAGATGTTCGGCCAGACCACGCATCCCATGGTGGGCCGCACACCGCTGCGGGTCACGTTGCTGTCGCCGGGGCAGAAACCGGTGCAGACCACGCAGGACATTCCCGGCTTTTGGGCCACGTCTTATGCGGATGTGCGGCGTGATATGCGCGGGCGCTATCCCCGGCATCCCTGGCCCGAAGACCCGACCCAGGCCGACCCAACTTTGCGCGCCAAACCGCGCGGCACTTAACATCACTCAGCCTTGAATTTGAAGTTATCCACAGGATGTGGTAGAGATTAAGTAATAATTAACAATAACCTGAGACAGGTTCTTTATGTTGAACAATATGAAGTCCGTATTGGCGGACACACTTGGACCGTTGTTGCGCCGTCCACCCGCATTGCAATTGGCCGCATTGTGCCACCGTGACACGCCGCAGGGGCGCGAGGTTTTGCTGGTGACCAGCAGCCATGGCCGCTGGATTCTGCCCAAGGGCTGGCCGATTGATGGGCTTGATGGCGGGGAAACCGCCTTGCAGGAAGCCTGGGAAGAAGCGGGCGTCAAAAAGGGCAAGGTGAGCAAAACGCCTGTCGGCTCTTTCCAGAGCATAAAGCGATTTGACAGTGGGCAGGAAGTACCTTGCGAGACCAGCGTCTACGCGGTCAAGGTCAAGGATGTCGCCAACGATTACCCCGAAGCCGACCGGCGTGAACGCAAATGGGTGCCTGTTGATCAGGCCGCCGACATCGTTGACGACGACGGGCTGCGCGCAATTCTGACCGCCTTTTGAGGCGCGCCAAAAGGTCAGGCCTGACCCGTCTTCAGAAAATCCAACACGGTTTGCATCATCCGGGGCCATTCGGGTTGGCCGGGCAGCGGGATCAGGTTGGCGGTTTCCATCACCACCAGCTCTGCGTTGGGAATGCCCGCTGCCAGTTTCCGCGCCTCTGAAAGGGGATGCACACCGTCGTGACGCGAATGGATCACAAGGGTCGGGCATTGGACCTTTGGCAGGTAATCCGCCAGGGAATCGGCATTGCTGGCGTCGCGAATCCGCAAGGCCTGATCGCGCGGGCATGAGGCCGCGGTGATCCGTACAAAATCCTGCACCGCATCAAGCGGACCCTCGGGGAAATAGGACATCATGTAGGCCGTGCTGAAGGCGGCGTCCGGACTGCCCCAGCCTTCGGCGAACATCGCCCGGATCGCGTCGGGTTCCGGCGAGGTCTGACGGCGCACCCGCCCGTCGACGTAGCCCGCCATCACCACCAGATGGGTCACCCGATCCGGCGCAAGAGCTGCTGCCCGCACCGCAGCGAGCGCCCCGCCGGAATGGCTCAGGATCGCGAAACGCTCTTGCCCCGCTGCGGTGGCGACCGTCAGGATATCCTCTGCCATTGCATCAAAATCGATCTCGACCGGCGCGGGTTCTGACAGGCCGACGCCCGCGGGATCAAACCGGATCAGCGTGTTTTCGGCGCTCATCCGGTCAAAGAATGGGCGGTCGACCTGCGCTGTCCATTCTTCTTCCAGATGGGTGTGGTTGTAGCCCATCCGCACAACCGGCGGCCCGGACCCGGTCACTGCAAAGGCAATCGAATGGCCACGGGCGTTGCGGGTGTAGCGGATGCGCTGGGTGGGCGGATCGGCGGTCGCAGTGGCCTGCGGGGCTGCTTGTGTCACCTCTGTCGCCATTTGCAGGCCATGCCGCGCGACGGTGCGGATCACCGCCTGCTGCTTGCCATCATCGCCGACCGCCTTGCGGGCGGCCGAGATCCGCGCGCTGATCGCGCTTTCCGACACGATCCGCCCCTGCCAGACGACATCGACAATCTCGTCGCGCGTGACAACGCGCGCGGGGTTCCGCACCAGGAGCAGGATCAGGTCAAAGACCTGCGGCTCGACCGCCGCGCGGCTGCCCGCCCGCGTCAGCGAGCGACCGGCCTCGTCCAGAACGCAATCCGCAAAACGATACTCCATGTGTCCGAACATAAGATGTTCCGGAGCACAAGTCCTTGGGAAAAGCACAGCAAAATCACAAGAGTTTCACAGGGTCTTCTTCAAGCGGCGCGGCGCGGGATCGGCAAAGCTGGTGGCATCACAAAAAGGAGCCACGCCATGATGCCGCCGATGAACCTCGACTTGATCAAGCCCCACAACAACCCGCGCCACCGCCCGACACCGGCAAAGCGCGACGCGATCCGCCGCCAAAAGACCGGACGGGCCGACCGCTGCGCGGCTTCCATCTTGGCGCTGCGCAGACTGCTACAGCGCGATCTGCCCCGGCGCACAGCACCCCCCGCCCGGTTGCGGATGCAATGACCTGGGGCAAATAGGGCGCGCGCCGCTGTTGAAAGAGTTGCCCGCCGCGCCGCTTTTCGCTAGCCCGGTTCCAAAGCAAGCCGGGGGGCAACATGTCATCAACACCACCACCAAACCAGTGGCGCACACTGGACAAGGACCTTGGCCGCATTGTGACGGTTGAGAACGCGGCGCAATACGTATCCCGGCCCATGGTGGGGCTAGGCATCTCGCTGGCCTTTATGGTGTTGGCAGGCCTAGGTGCGGCAATCTTTTTCGGCGGCACGCCCACCTCTTTCATCGTGGTCGCCGCAGCGATTTTCGGCGCTTACATGGCCGTCAACATCGGTGCCAACGATGTGGCCAACAACATGGGGCCAGCGGTTGGTGCCAATGCGCTGACCATGGGTGGTGCCATTGTGATTGCGGCCTTGTGCGAAAGTGCGGGGGCGCTTTTGGCGGGCGGCGACGTGGTCTCGACCATTTCCAAGGGCATCATTGACCCCGACACGGTGGCCGACAGCCAGATTTTCATCTGGGCGATGATGGCGGCGCTGATTTCGTCAGCGCTGTGGGTGAACCTAGCCACTTGGGTCGGCGCGCCGGTGTCGACCACGCATTCGGTTGTGGGCGGTGTGCTGGGTGCTGGCATTGCGGCGGCTGGTTTTGCCGCGGTCAACTGGCCCAGCATGGGTGCGATTGCGGCGAGTTGGGTGATCTCTCCGGTTCTGGGCGGGGTGATTGCAGCGAGTTTTCTGGCCTTTATCAAGGCCTTCATCATCTATCAGGACGACAAGATCGCAGCCGCGCGCCGCTGGGTGCCGGTGCTGATCGGGATCATGGGCGCGGCCTTTGCCGTTTATCTGTCGGTCAAGGGGTTGAAGAAAATCGTCAAGATCGACCTGCCCACCGCACTGCTGATCGGGGTGATTGCCGGGGCGGTGATCTATGCGATTTCCGCGCCGCTGATCAAGAAGCAAGCGCAAGGGTTGGAGAACCGCAACAAGTCGCTGAAGATCTTGTTTGGCTTTCCGCTGGTTCTGTCGGCGGCGCTGTTGTCGTTTGCACATGGGGCCAATGACGTGGCCAATGCGGTGGGGCCGCTGGCGGCGATTGTTCATGCGGAGGAATTCGGGGAATTCGCAGGTAAGGTGAACATCCCGTTGTGGGTCATGGTCATCGGTGCATTCGGGATTTCGTTCGGGTTGATCCTGTTCGGGCCAAAGCTGATCCGCATGGTCGGCAGCCAGATCACCAAGCTGAACCCGATGCGCGCCTATTGCGTGGCGCTATCAGCAGCGATCACGGTGATCGTGGCAAGCTGGCTGGGCCTGCCGGTGTCGTCCACGCATATCGCAGTGGGCGGTGTTTTTGGCGTCGGCTTTTTCCGCGAGTGGCATCACGAACGCCGCGCGCGCAACCGCCCGGCAAAGGCAAATGCACCGAAGATGGCGCGCGAGGAGCGTCGCCGCCGCAAGCTGGTACGCCGGTCGCATTTCATGACCATTGTTGCGGCCTGGATCATCACGGTGCCTGCAGCTGCGCTGTTGTCGGCACTTATTTTCCTGATCTTGCGGACGGTGTTTGTGGCCTAAAGCGCGGAGCCTTTGGGTCAGAGACCAAGGCAGTGGCGCATGATCGCCTTTTGCGCGTGCAACCGGTTTTCGGCCTCGTCAAAGATCACCGAGTGCGGGCCGTCCATCACCGATGACGTCGCTTCGTCATCGCGATGGGCAGGCAGGCAGTGCATGAACAGCGCGTCGTCCTTGGCGCGTGCCATCAGCGCATCATTGACCTGATAGCCACGTAGCTGGTTGTGCCGCCGTTCGCGCGCAGATTGCGGATCATGCATGGACACCCAAGTGTCGGTGACGACCAAATCGGCCCCCTGCACCGCCTCATCAGGGTTGCGCACGGTGGTATAGAGGCCGTTCAAGCTGGGTTCTGGGTCAAGCGGTTCGGGACCGGTAAACACCAGATCAAAGTCGAATTGTTTGGCGGCATGGGCGAAGCTGGCAAAGACGTTGTTGCCGTCACCGGACCAGACGACCTTTTTGCCTTTGATGGGTCCCCGGTGTTCTTCGAACGTCATGATGTCGGCCATGATCTGGCAGGGATGGGTGCGGTTGGTCAGCCCGTTGATCACCGGCACATCGGCGTATTCCGCCATTTCCAGCAGCGTCGCCTCTTCAAAGGTGCGGATCATGATCAGGTCAACATAGCGCGAGAGCACGCGGGCGGTGTCGGCGATGGTTTCACCATGGCCGAGCTGCATATCGGCCCCTGAGAGCACCATGGTTTGCCCGCCCATCTGCCGGACGCCCACGTCAAAGCTGATCCGGGTGCGGGTCGAGGGTTTTTCAAAGATCAGGGCCACCATGTGACCGGCGAGCGGCTGATCCTGATCGGGTGTGCCTTTGGGCTGGCCTGCGCGGGCATCTTTCATGATGCGGGCAGTGTCGATGATGCGCCGCAGGTCGGATTGATCTGTGGTGTGAATGTCGAGGAAATGGGTCATCGGGTGTCCTTGTGGCGGGGTCGGGCCGGGGGTTTCACACCCCCGGACCCCCGTGGGATATTTTTAGCCAGAAGAAGAGAGGGACTTGGCAGCCGCATCGAGTTTGTCGATGGCAGCGGCGATGTCGGTGTCGGCGATATTGAGCGCAGGCAGCAGGCGGATCACGTTGTCCGCTGCAGGCACGGTCAGGACGTTCTGGGCGTAGCCGGAGGCGACCACATCGGTGTTGGCAGCTTTGCATTTCAGCCCCAGCATCAGGCCCGCACCGCGCACGGCCTCGAACACATCGGGGTTGTCGGCCACCAGGCCTTCGAGCTTTTGGCGCAGGAGGCCCGCCTTGCGGTTCACCTCTGCCAGAAACGCATCATCGGCCACGATGTCCATCACCGCGTTGCCGACCGCACACCCCAGCGGGTTGCCGCCATAGGTAGAGCCATGGGTGCCGGCGGTCATGCCAGAGGCAGCCCCTTCGGTGGCGAGCACCGCGCCAAGGGGGAAGCCGCCGCCGATGCCTTTGGCGACCATCATGATGTCGGGCGTGATGCCGGACCATTCGTGGGCGAACAGCTTACCGGTACGGCCGACGCCGCATTGTACCTCGTCCAGGATCAAGAGCGCGCCGGTCTGATCGCAAAGGTCGCGCAGGCCCTTGAGGCATTGGTCCGGCACCGGGCGGATGCCGCCTTCGCCCTGCACGGGTTCGATCAGCACGGCGGCGGTTTTGTCGGTGATCGCGGCCTTCAGCGCGTCGTGGTCGCCAAACTCCAGATGGGTGAAGCCGGGCAGGAGCGGGCCGAAGCCTTTGGTCATTTTCTCGGAACCCGCAGCGGCGATCCCGGCAGAGGACCGGCCGTGGAAGGAGCCGGTGAAGGTGATGATTTCGGACTGATCCTGCCCTTTTTCATACCAGTATTTGCGGGCCATTTTGACGGCCAGTTCGCAGGCTTCTGTGCCGGAGTTGGTAAAGAAAACCGTGTCGGCAAAGGTGGCATCCACCAGCTTGTCGGCCAGCGCCTGCTGGCTGGGGATGTTATAGAGGTTGCTGAGGTGCCAGACCTGACCGGCCTGATCGGTGAGCGCCTTGGTCAACGCGGGGTGGGCATGGCCCAAACAGTTCACCGCGATGCCAGCACCAAGGTCGAGAAAACGTCGGCCATCCGCCTCGACCAGCCAAGAGCCATCGCCAGCGACAAAGGTCAGTGGCGCGCGGTTGTAGGTGGGCAGGACAGAAGGGATCATGGGATCGGCCTTTCGCAGGATGAAGCCCGAGTGATGCCGTGATGGCGCGGGCAGGTCAACGATTTTGAGGGTGGGTAATGGACGTGACAGAACGGCGGACGGGCTTAGCGTCGGCGTCGGACATTCATGGTGGCACGTGTCATCATGACGCGGGGGTAGCGCAAAGCGCACGGCAGGGAAAGTGAAATTTGGTCTGCTCGCGGGGCATTGCATGTCTGCGCCCCTTGCGACACAGCAGGCACATGACCCGAAGCCGCCCCAATCCGACCGCCGCCATTGCGCTGATGCTGCTGGCTACCGCGTTCATCGCGGGCACCATGATGATGGCGAAACTGCTGGGCACCGACCGGCTTGGCCCGCCGCTGCATCCGCTGCAGATCAGCCACGGGCGGTTTGTCTTTGCGCTGATTGCCATTGCCGGGGCCGCAGCGGTGCTGCGCCCGCGTTTCAGCCGCCCGAACCTGCCCATTCATCTGGGCCGGTCCGTCTTTGGCTGGATGGGTGTGACATGCATGTTCGCCGCTGTCGCCTTTATCCCACTGAGCGATGCGACGGCGATATCCTTTCTCAACCCGGTCTTTGGCATGTTGCTGGCAATCCCTCTGCTGGGCGAGCGGGTTGGCAAGTGGCGCTGGCTGGCCGCGGCGATGGCGCTGACTGGTGCGCTGATCCTGTTGCGTCCCGGTGCGGGGACGTTTCAGGCCCCGGCCCTGCTGGCGCTGGCGGCGGCGGGGCTGCTGGGGATGGAACTGATCTTTATCAAGAAGCTCGCGGACCGCGAACCGCCGCTGCAGATCCTGCTGATTAACAATACCATCGGTTGCGCGATCGCATCTGTCGTGGTGATCGCTGTTTACAGCGCCCCGACAAGCGCCCAATGGGGCGCATTGGTGGCCTTGGGCGTGTTGATGGCCGGGGCGCAGGCCTGTTTTGTCAATGCGATGGCGCGGGCCGACGCCAGCTTTGTCACGCCATTCAGTTATGTCACGCTGATCTTTGCAGCACTTTACGATCTAGCACTTTTTGACGTGGTGCCTGACCGGGTCAGCTGGCTGGGGGCGGTGATCATTCTGACAGGTGCGGTCCTGCTGGCCGCCCGCGAACGGGCGGCGCGCAACGCCTAAAGATCAAGCGTGATGACCCGTTGCCGCAGAAGCGCGCGGATTTGCATGATGATACGCGGCAGGCTGCGATCATTACCAGGTCCGCCCTTGAGCCTTTTGATCTTCTTGGAGACCGCACCGGAAGAGGATGACATGACCACGTTGTAGGGCAGGAAACCTTCGCCCGCA
The DNA here is from genome assembly GCF_041103235.1 of Yoonia sp. R2331. NCBI lineage: Bacteria > Pseudomonadati > Pseudomonadota > Alphaproteobacteria > Rhodobacterales > Paracoccaceae > Cognatiyoonia > Cognatiyoonia denitrificans. Next base: position 2,515,802 of record NZ_JBGCUN010000001.1, read on the forward strand.
TGAAACCGCATGTGGACCTGCGCATCACGCGGCACCCAATCGCCGCCCTTGAGTTTGAGCCAGTTCAGGATCAACGACACCTCTTTCTGCTGGGCGAGGGTCAGCATCGGACGATGTGGGTTGAGCGTGCCCAACCCCGTGCCTGCGCCCTTGGCGGTGGTCGCCAGTTTGACCTTGGCCTGATTGACCGCATTGGTCTGGGTCATGGCACCGGTGCCGCCCCAATTGTTCAACTCGCCTTTGGTCGTGGCAATGACCTCGCCGTAGTTATCAACCAGCGGTCGGTCGAGACGTTCCTTGTTGCCATAGTGGTTCAGCGGCTCTTCGGGATTCCAGACCGCTTTTTCGAGGGTGTATTCCTCGGTCCCCAGATTGTAGGTGGCACCGCTTTCGATCAGGTCGAGCAGCATCAGGTTGATCGGCAAGGATCGGTTGTTGCGGATGGTTTCAGAGATGAACATCGTGGCCGTCAGCACCGGCAGGATGTTCCAAGCGCGGGCGCGGTCGGGGTTATCGTTGACGACCGGGGGCAGCGGCGGCGGGTCATCGCGCAACATGGCGCGGCAGAGCGTCGCCAGCATGGTGTGCGGTTGTACCTCGTCATTCAACTGCCTGATGTAGTTGCGGTATTCCCGGTAAGACGGCCCGCCTTCGGGGCCAAAGCCGTATTCAAGCTGTGGGGCACCGGTGGCATCGAACCCGGTCACAAGGCCCCCATCCGAGGTGTAGTTCTTGTCGTCTTTGCGGATGATCCGCCCGCCGATCCTGTAGAAGCGTTCTCGCGGGCTTTCACTGGTCGCACCCACCGTGCGCCAATGGCCGCTGGTCGACATCTCAAATGGATCAACAAGTGTGCCTGCGCCACCGGGTGCCGTAGCCCCAAGGCCAAATTCTTCGACGACGATCTGATCCAGCAGCGCAAGCAGGTCATAGCCGTGGATCATAAACCATCTGTTTTCGTCGCCGAGGACGCCAAGATGAAAATACATAAGTAACCCTTTCCGGCGCCTGGGCCGAGATGGGCCGCCAAATCCGGCGGCAAGAAAATACGCAATCAATCCCGGCAACCGGGTCACAATGCAGCCAATAAAACGTAGCTCTGCGCAGCAATCAACCCTTACGTGTGCCGCAGTGCGGTCTTGAAAACGGTCGCGTGCCGCCAAATTCACGCCGGAATTAACCAATACGTCAAATGTCATGTTTGATGTTTACGAATACCGGCAATCGGGGCGCAGCCAACTTGTTTGGCTGTCGGCTGCGGTTGTCATTTTTCTGCTGACCTTTGGGCTGGTGAATGAGGCACCGAACATCATTGTGATGGTTTTCGTGTTAGCCGGAGTGGTGTTGGGGTGGGTGTTGATGCTGGCGCCTGCGCGCGGCATTCGCGTGGATGACGCGCACCTGACACTGAATGCCTGGAGCCGCCCGCGCCAGATCGCACTGGACGACATCGCGTTTCTACGCGCTGTGCATTGGACCGCGGACAGTGCCGTCACCATCGTCTACAAGGACGGCACAGAAGAAAGCACCCATCCGCGCGATATGCCGGACTTGAACACGCTGGCCCGGGTGATGGCCAACCGCGGGGTCAAGTTGAAGGATCCGGGCATGAGGGTCAGTACCCACTGATCGGGCATCGCCGGTTTGGCAGATTTTCTTCCTCACAAGGAACGGAAGCGCAGAAATAGTGGTTTTATTTCAAGCCTCTGTGACGCAATGAGGGTGAAAACCCGTCAAATCCTGCGGACGCAAAATCAGTGGGTCATGACCCTAGGGCTTAAGCCGGAAGCCCTGCGCCAGCCAGCGCCAGACAATGGCCAGCACGACCACGATCGCGGCCAGCACCACCAAGAGGCCCAGCCAGGGGCTACTGTCGCTGACCCCGATCATCCCGAACCGGACCCCGTCGATCACATAGAAAAACGGATTGGCGTGGGACAATTGCTGCATCAGGGGCGGCAGCGCTTCAATTGAATAGAAGGTGCCGGACAGGAACGCCAAGGGCGTGACCAGAAAGTTCTGGATGGCAGACAATTGGTCGAATTTGTTGGCAAAGATGCCCGCGATCATACCCAAGCCGCCCATCATCAGCGAACCGAGTGTGACAAAGGTCAGAAACCAGCCCCAGTGGGTCAGCCCCACCCCCAGAAACATCCAGGCCCCCAGCGCGATCACGCTTGCCACCAGCCAGCCGCGCACCAATGCGCCAAAGAGGTAGCCGCACAACAGCTCTGTCGCGGACAGGGGCGGCATCAGGGTGTCGACGATATTGCCGCCCACCTTGGCCGAGGCCAGCGAGGACGAGGTATTGGCAAAGGCGTTCTGGATCACCGTCATGGTCAGGATGCCCGGCGCCAGAAAGGTCATGAAACTCACGCCCATCACATCGCCGCGGCCCGGACCAATTGCGATGGTGAAGATCATCAAAAGCAGGCCCGCGTTGATCAGCGGGGCCATCACCGTCTGCGACCAGACGTTCATGAAACGGCGCACTTCGCGCATGCCCAAGGTGCGCAGCCCGACCCAGTTGATCGCGCCAAACCGGCGCACGCCCATGTCAATCTGTTCTGCCATTGCCTCAACCCGGTTGTTTTGCCCAAGCGGCCTTGTAACCGCTGTGCTCATGCTTAGAATAGGGGATCGTGTGAATTGACAAGGCCCGATGTGTTGCATCCCGCCTGATGAACCGTAAGGAACTTATATGTCCTGGACAGACGAGCGCGTCGAGACGCTCAAGAAGATGTGGGGCGAGGGCCAGTCGGCCAGCCAGATCGCCAAGGAATTGGGCGGCGTGACCCGCAATGCGGTGATCGGCAAGGTGCATCGCCTTGGCCTGTCGAACCGTGCGGGTTCGGGGGCGTCGGCCCCTGCGAAACCGGCGGCGGCCAAGGAAAAGGCCCCGTCAAAGCCCGCAGCCCCCAAGGCACCGCCCAAGGCGAAAGCGGCCCCCGCGAAAGAGGCCAAGAAGGACGAAGAGCCCGAGCAGGAGTTGGACGAGAACGGCATCCCGATCTCTGCCGCCCGCCGCGCGATTATTCCTGCCGGTCAGCCCTTGCCACCACAGCCCAGCGCGAACGAGATTTCGCCCGAGGCTTTGGCCAAGGTCAACGAGGTCGAAAAGTCCGCCAAGCGGATCAGCCTGATGGAGCTGACCGAAAAGACCTGCAAATGGCCCGTGGGCGACCCCGCGACTGATGACTTCTGGTTCTGCGGCCTGCCCGTGCAACAAGGCAAACCCTATTGCGAAGCGCATGTGGGCGTGGCGTTCCAGCCCATGAGCAGCCGCCGCGACCGCCGACGCTAGGATCGCACGCGACCCGGAACTCAAAAGGCCGCCAATCCCGGGCGGCCTTTTGCATGATCATGGGCGGGTCGCGGCAGAACGGGCTTTGACACGTGCGGACATAATGGCCGGTGAGCGGGACAAAGTGTGCTTTCGCTGCGGGTGCGCGAAGGTGCGCTTTCGTTAGTTGTGCAGTTACGCGGTACGCGTTTGCAATGTCGCTATTGTACAAGCCAACATCGTGGTAATCTATCTTATACAGCCTACCGCTCGTGAATTTGGACAAACAGCATGAACCATGACCTATGGACCTCGATTTACGAGCTGTACGTCTTATTGGAAGACAACGTTCAACATGAGGATGCATATCAGCAATTCTTTGAGAATAATCCTGCGGTCTTCCCAGTTTTGGGTTTTACTCACTTCGCAAGTTTTGAAAGAAAGTCTGGCAACAAACTACCCTATGACGCCGAGGGTGACCGACAGCTCGAACCAGACTTCATCTGCGGAAATCCAGAATACCAACGCATAACAATCTTCGAGCTAAAGACTCCAGTCGACGCTGATGCAACTACGGCCTTGAATAACGGCAACCGGGTAAAATTTAGGGCAATTTTGGAGAGCTACATTTCTCAGGTCGCCGAGTACTGCGAATTCATCTCTGGCAATGCCGATGCAAGAACAGCGGTCGCTGGCAAACTCGGCATGGGTGGAGTATCGACCGTAGATGGCATCTTAGTATATGGCCTCAACGACAGTAGTCAAAATCCGGTATTGGAGAAGCTCTCTGCCCGCAGAAGCCCACCCCTGAAGATAATTGCGTTTGATAGCTTGTTGATTGAGTTGGTGAAGGCCTATTCTCTTGGACGAAACGACTTAGAGCCTCCTCAGACAAATGGTTCAAGTCAAGAAATTGATGGAACGACTTTTGTGGCTCACCTTTATCTAAGGGAAGAACAAGCACACGAAAAAGCTTACTTAATTGATATTGGGAACGAGACGGCAAACCGCCTGTCAATTTATATTGAGAAGGGCCGTGGCTTCGTCGAGATCATCGACAACAACGGCGTTCAAGCACTTTCGCAGTGGACACCTTCTTACAATAAGCCGCTCTATCTACGCGTTTCGGTATCTGGTGTAAATCTTGAAAATCGCTCGATATCTGTCTTTGTCGATAACACAGAGGTGGAGTTCCGCCAGAGTTTGAATGACGTTGAATTCAACCTCTGTCTATCCGATTTATTTCTTGGGTCAGATTTGCAAGGGCAGAATGGTGCATGCTTCAGGTTGTTAGAGAACTACATTGCTTCCAAGATCATGAACTGGCGAGATCGCATTGGCTCATACAGGTATTTTCTTCGCAAGTCTGCAAGCGCAACAGGCTGCGTTGAGTTCAACGGCTCCTCCTTTTTGTACAGATCCAGTGTGAATGGCGACATGTTACAAGACAAGTCGGAGTATGCGCCTATATACAAAGAAGCATTTACCGACCCATTGTGGGGGCGTTTTTGCACAAGTGGGGCGAACAATGGTCAAGTCGCGGACAACGCGGACCTTGGTACCTAGCCGGGCCCATGGCCGACACGCGGGTGGGCGATCCAACGGAGATGCTTCTGCGCTTTATGGTTGTAGGGTCATCTTCCGCATCAGCGGTGCGCGCGGATGGCAAATCGCCGACCCGTCGGGGCGGGTCGGCGATGGGCCCGCGGGCTAAAGCCCTTGTTCCGGGCCTGCCAGCGCGCTGAATGAATGTCATTTTGGGCTCAACGCTGACATTCCTACATACCCCGGCTCGGAACAAGCGCAGCGCCGGGCCATCATTCGCCAGGGTCCGAAACCACAGCACCCCATTCCCAACACGCGTCCTGCACGGTATAGCCGCCCGCATGACAAGCAACCCGCCATCGCTCCGCCCTGATCTGGCACCTGCCGCCAAAATCACCGACGCCCCCCGCCCCGGCCAGCCGACCATCGGCATGGTCAGTCTGGGGTGCCCCAAGGCGTTGGTGGACAGTGAGCGCATTCTGACCCGGCTGCGGGCAGAGGGCTATGCGATCAGCCCCGATTACGCGGGCGCGGAGGCGGTGATTGTGAACACCTGTGGCTTCCTCGACAGTGCCAAGGCGGAAAGTCTGGATGCGATTGGCGAGGCTTTGGTCGAAAACGGCAAGGTCATTGTCACGGGGTGTCTGGGGGCAGAGCCGGATTATATCCGCGAGCACCATCCGCAAATCCTCGCCGTCACAGGGCCGCACCAGTACGAGCAGGTACTGGATGCGGTGCATGATGTGGTGCCACCCAGCCCGGACCCTTTCGTTGATCTGCTGCCCGCGCGCGGGATCAGCCTGACGCCAAGGCATTACTCTTATTTGAAAATTTCCGAAGGCTGCAATCACAAGTGCAAGTTTTGCATCATCCCCGACATGCGCGGAAAACTGACCAGCCGCCCCGCCCATGCGGTGCTGCGCGAGGCGGAAAAGCTGGTCGATGCGGGCGTGAAAGAGCTGTTGGTGATTAGCCAGGACACCAGCGCCTACGGGCTGGATCGCAAGTATGACCTGAACCCGTGGAAAGATGGCGAGGTGCGTAGCCACATCACCGATCTGGCGCGCGAATTGGGGACGCTGGGCGCATGGGTGCGGCTGCACTATGTCTACCCCTACCCCCATGTGCGCGATCTGATCCCGCTGATGGCGGACCAAGGCTCTGGTGTGCTGCCCTACTTGGATATCCCGTTCCAACACGCGCATCCCGACGTGCTGCGCCGTATGGCGCGGCCTGCAGCGGCGGCGAAAACGCTGGATGAGATTGCCGCGTGGCGCGCAACCTGCCCTGACCTGACCCTGCGGTCCACGTTCATTGTGGGCTATCCCGGAGAGACGGAGGCCGAGTTCCAGCACCTGCTGGATTGGCTGGATGAGGCGCAGTTGGATCGGGTGGGGTGTTTTCAGTATGAAAATGTCGCCGGCGCGCGGTCGGCTGATCTGCCGGATCATGTGGCAGATGAGGTCAAGCAGGACCGCTGGGACCGTTTCATGGCCAAATCGCAGGCGATTTCAGAGGCGAAGTTGGCCGCGAAAGTGGGATCCGTGGTTGAGGTGATCGTGGACGACATTGACGAGGACGGCATCGCCACCTGCCGGACATGGGCCGATGCGCCAGAGATCGACGGGAACCTGTTTATTGACGAGGGGGCCGAGGGGTTGACTGTGGGGGATGTGGTGAAGGTCGAAGTTGAGGAAGCGGGTGAGTATGATTTGTGGGGTGCAATCACGACATAGAAACACGCTAGCGGAGCGTTTTCGCGGTGGGTGAAGTCGGCCAAATCGGAGAAAGTGCGTCATCGATAGCTGGCAGATGATCGATTGACTTTGATCTTGCTCGCTTCATTATTGTTCAAACCAAACCGATCTAAGACCCTCCCCATTTCTCGAACACCGACGTGGGTTTTGGGGCCTAATATCACTTCTCTTAGCGACCCACCAAAATCGACGTCCAAGTAAGCGACTATCCTGCCACCACGAGAGTGATATTTTACGTTCTTGCTATCATGCGACTTGCCAGAGTGGAGCACCCTCCACTCGCGCTCTTCCCGAAACGCATGAGACTTAAATCTAAAACACTTGGAAATTGCATTGAAAATTGCAATGTAAGCTAACCCAGCCTTACGCTTAGCTTCCGCTTTATTGGGGTCGCCGATCAATAGAAATGACTCAATTTTGAAAGCGACTTCTTCGGCGTCAGCATCCGAGATTTCCAGCGCTTCGATATCCTTTGACACAGTCGCTCCAAGTTCAGCCGCGCTTTCATCGCCGTATTCGACCTTATGGATAGTCGCGTGCCTTGTCTCATGATGTGTGTTGCGGATGGCACTTTCGAGTCCAACTTGGTCGAAACCCAAGCACACCCCATGACCATCATCGCCATAACCACGCCATTGGCTTAGCTGGTCTGGCGTCTCTGACAAACAAAAGCCAAACGCTCGCTCAAATTGGATCAGATGTTCAATCGTCAGTTCCAATTCGGAGTGTAGGCCCTTTGGAATATTCGAACTCCAAATCGCCTTGCTAATATGATCCTGAATGAATCTCCCCTCAAGAGCGTCATTGCTTTGAGCAAGATCTGAGAGCCGGATTTTACCAAACTCCGCCATCTTCAGAAATGTATCGAGTGACGTGTAATGATAGAGCAAATTCGCTTCCTCTTTTTGCCATGGTCCATTTCCATCGGCCAAACGTCTACCGAAAAATGCCCGGCACCGCCGGGCAGCGCCCGGACCTCCGCCATGGGGAGGGCGCTTCTTTCACGGTTTCAAATCGCACCATCGTTTCGTTGAATTGAAAGCCCCTGCAAAACTCCACCGCTCCCCGAGGTCCGGGCGCAACCCAAATGTCGTGCGTCATTTACGAGGATGGCACGGGTTGATGCGTCGCGTGGCGGGGTGAACCCCGCCCTACGGTGTTGAATGGTGCGGGGGCAAGAGGGTACAGGGAGGTGGAGCGGTCAGGGGGCGTCGAACCACATCCGCACGGCGTCTTGCACGCGGCGGAAGCGGTCGCCGCCAAGCTTTGTGCCGCCGAACCAGCGGGTGACGACGATGATTTCGCCAAGGCGGCCTTCGCGTTCGAGCATCCGCAGGATCACCATGCCGGCCCCACTTTCGCCGTCGTCATTCTTCAGCGGCGTCCCATCGGGCAGGATCACGGCCCAGGTGTTGTGCGTGGCTTTCGCAAACTTCTTGCGGCGGCAGAGCGTTTTCACAAAGGCTTTCGCCTCAGCCTCGGAGGCGACTGCCCCGCCAGAGACAGCGTATTTAGAGCCGCGATCCGACAGGGCGTTTTCGATGACTTTCATGGGTGTGGACCTTGCCGCCCGCGCGGAGGGACGGCAAGGACCGACAAGCGCCCCTAGTGGGAATATGTCTCGCCCGTGGCGATGGCAGAAGCCAGCGATGCCTCGGCCCAGGTGCCGCGCCCGCCCAACATGCGGATCTCGGTCAGGTCCGCCAGGGCCAGGTCCATCCGGCCTTGATGCACATAGGCCTGACCGCGATAGGAGCGGGCCAGCAGGTTGCCGGGGTCAACCGCCAAGGCCTGCGCGTAGAAGGCCAGCCCGGCGTCCAGATCGCCCGCCTTGCGCGTGGCAAAGCCATAATACGTCAGCACCAGCGGGTCGTTCTGGTCGGGCATCAGCGCCAGCACCGCAAGCGCGTCGGCATAGCGGCCCTCATGCGACAGCGACCGGATGTCATCCATCATCGCGCTGTCATCATTGGTGCTCGCCTCTGGTGTCATGCAGCTTTGCGTGGCCAGATCAAACACCAGCCCTTCGCTGCATTGTTCCACGGTTTCAGTGGCCTTGGGGGCAGAAGAACTGCCAGAGCCTGCGGCAAGGGCAAGACCGGGGGCGAGGGTAAGGGCGATGATGGCGAGGCGCATGAAAGTCTCCTGTCTGGGTCAATTGGATAGGTATTGCGCAAAGCCACGCGGGCAAGCGGCAATAAGTTTCACCAGATCAGACCAACAATCACACAGACCCAAGCGACCCCGACACCCACGGCCGTCACAGCCACGGCGGCAGAGCCACAATCCTTGGCTTGTCCGGCGAGTTCCCGGTGATCAGTGCCGATGTCATCGACCACCCGTTCTATCGCGGTGTTCAGGCATTCAGCCGCCAGCACCATGATTCCGCCCATCAACAGCATCCCGCGTTCCCCGGCCGAAAGCGGCAGTGCAAAGGCCAATACCCCAAAGACCGCGTTGGCGACCAACCATTGCGCCAGCGATCCTTCGGTGCGGTAGACATGCGCAAACCCGGCCCATGACCAGATGGCCCGCTGCCTGACCCGTTGCATTTGACCTATTAGCGCACGCAACATGCATCACTCCTTCATTGTTTGCGCAGAGGATGGCGGCAGCACCGCGGCTTGTCACATGCAATTTACCTTCCGCAGGGTAACGATTGCCTTGAGGACACATCCGCCTCACCCTTTGGGAATGCGAGAGGGACTTGTTATGTATCCCGCCTACGACCGCTCTGAACGGATCGCAGATGGCGCCATGCACACGGTGGGTGTGATTGGTGCGCTCGCCGGTGCTGCCGCCCTATCGGTGTGGAGCGTGATGCATTTGGGACCGGGCGAGGTTGTGGCGCTTGGGGTCTATGCTGCGACGTTGATTGCGACGTTCTGCGCCTCTGCCTTTTATCACATGACCCCTTGGGAAAGTCTGCGCCCCACGTTGCGGCGCATTGATCATGCGGCGATCTATCTGAAGATCGCAGGCACCTATACGCCGCTGGTGGTGCTGATCGGGTCCGGCTTTGCCTATGCCCTGCTGGCGCTGGTCTGGGCACTGGCGGTTTTTGGCATGATCAAAAAGCTGTTCTTCTGGTCAACGCCCGGCCGCTTTGGTCCCGCACTTTATCTGGCGATGGGATGGATGGGGGTTGCGGTGATCTGGTCGGCGCTGCCGATCCTGCCCGTTTCGGCCACGGCACTGATCGCGGCAGGCGGGCTGCTTTATACCATTGGCGTTGTGTTTTTCAGCTGGGAGCGCCTGCGCTATTCACTGGCCATCTGGCATGGTTTTGTGGTCGCGGCCTCTGCCTGTTTGTTCGCCGCGATTGCGCTGGGTGTTACGGCGGCGCCCTAAGAAGGCGGCCAGACACGGGGCACCGCGCCCAAAAGTTGCGCCATGGTAGGGAAACCCTGACCCGCAAAACCGGCAAAGTCGGGTTTGCCTGACCTGACCATCCCGCGCCGTCACGGCATCTTGATCCCAACGCAGTGACCGGATTGGGAGACGGGCAATGGACATTGGTTTTGGCAGCATTTCACACGAGGTTTATGACGCGATCGGCGTGGCCGGTTTCGCGCTTTATGTGCTGAACTACGGGCTGCTGACCGTGCAACGCAATTGGGCTGCGCATGTCAGCTATTTCGTGATCAACTGGTTCGCCGCCAGCCTTGTGCTGATCGGGCTGATGGCCTCTTTCAATCTGGCGTCCGCGATGATCCAGATTTTCTGGATCGTGATTTCCACCATTGGCATCATCATCCGCCTGCGCCGTCGCCGGACGCCAGAGTTCAGCAGCCTGCGCAATCGCGGCTTCACCCCCAGCTAGGTGCCGCGCGCGGCCTTTTGCACCACCGCAAAACGGTCTGCGTTTGGTGGATGTGTGCCCAGGAACCGGTTGCCCGGGTCGGGAATGCGGAAGAAGAACTCTGCCCCGCGCAGGGCGTCATAGCCCGCCAGTTGTGCGATGCGCGCGCCCAGCGCGTCGGCCTCAAGTTCAAATTCCTTGGAGTAGGTGCGCGCGCCCAGTGCCGCGCCAAATTCCTGTGCATTTGCAACCGCCTCTGGGTCGTTGCTGAGCCGGGCCAGATTGCCGAAGATCGTGGCCCCGATGAGTGCTGCCTGCTGTTGACGGGCCAGGTGGCCTGCGATGTGGTGGGCAGCCTCATGGGCCAGCACGAAGGCGAGTTCGTCTTCGTTGCGGGCCTCTGCGATCAGTGCCAGCGTGAAGATGATGATCGGGCGGCCGGTTTCATCGACCTTTTGAAACGCATTCATCGGCGCGCGCGGATTGGCATCGTAAACGATCAGGAAGTCACAGTTCAGCTGCGGCGCGCGTTGACGGCAAACATCTTCTGTGACCGTTTCGATGGTGTCGATCACGCTGAGGAAATTGCGCACCGCCGTGCGCGAGGGCACCCGCGGCGGCGGGGCAAGCGGGTCTGTCGACTGGAACACCTCATCGGGGATCGGTGATTTGTTGATCGGGCCTTTATCATTGATAGGCTTGGCCACCGCGCAGGCGGACATCAAAACGATCAGGCAAAGCGGGAACAGGCGCATCAGGTATCCGTGGTGATTTCGCCCTAACCTAATGGGACTGCCCGTGTGGTCCACCCCAGAGGCGGTGACAAATCCGAGAGGCGCAGAACCATGCCGGTGACAGCGCCCTTGTGCCTTTTCGCGTTCGCGTTAGGCTGGGCGCATGTTTACCATCGAGCATGACTTTGACGCCACCGTTGTCACCCTAGTTGACGAGGGCGATGCCCCCTTGAAAGAGGATATCGTGATCAACGCCTTTGAGGATTGTATCACGGTCGAGCAATGGGATCCGCGCCTGAATGAGGTGCGCACGCTGACCTTGTCGCTGAGCCAGTTGCGCGACCTGCAGGCCGCCCTTGATTTGCCGGAAGGCATCTATCAGATCCGCCCCGCAAGCGGCGATTGAGGGAGCCTCCGGCGGGGATTATTTTGGCCAGAAGAAGCAGGGGACAGCGCTGATGCGGACAGGGTTTTTCTGGGATGAGGGGTGTCTTTGGCATGCGGGTGGCCATTATGCGGGCATGTTGCCGGTGGGTGGGATGGTGCAGCTGCTGGACGGCGGGGTGACTTGTGTGATCGCGCGTCAGCAACTACCTGTCGCCTGTCTCATTTTGGAACCCAGCCATGCCAGCACCTAATCCCGCCGCCCTTGATTTCCTGCTGACACGGCGGTCACGCCCGGCCAAGACGTTGACGACACCGGTCCCTGACCGGGCAACGGTTGAGACGCTGCTGACCGCCGCCGCGCGCACGCCCGATCATGGCAAGCTGGAACCCTGGCGGTTCATTGTGCTGGAAAAGGCTGCATTGGAGCGCTTGGCAGGGGCGATCCCGGCGCGCGGGGCCGCATTGGGCATCGACCCCGACAAGATCACAAAGGCCGAGGCGCAGTTTGCCAATGCCGATCTGGCCGTCGCCGTGGTGGAAAGCCCCAAACCGTCCGAGAAGATCCCCGCGATTGAGCAGACCTATTCTGCCGGTGCGGTCTGTCTTGCGCTGCTGAATGCGGCCCTTGCCAGCGGATGGGGGGCTAATTGGTTGTCCGGCTGGGCCAGCCATGACCGCACATTCGTGCGCGACACTCTGGGGCTGGCAGAGCATGAGCGCATCGCCGGGTTCATCCATCTGGGAACAGAGACAAACGCCCCACCCGAACGCCCGCGTCCTGATCTGGCGGCGATCACAACCTGGCTGGACGCATGATCTTTCAGGACTTTCTGAAAGCGCTTGAGCAGTTGCCTGACCCGCGCTTTCGCCGCGTGCTGTTTTTGGGGCTTGGGTTGACCGTGGCCCTGCTGGTTGGGGCCTATGCCATTGTTCTGGGGCTGATTAACCTTTTGACCGGAGAGACCACAACTCTGCCCGGCGGCTATGAGGTGACATGGCTTGGTGATCTTTTGTCGCTGGGGTCACTGGTGCTGATGCTGGTGCTGTCGGTCTTTCTGATGATCCCGGTCGCGAGTGCCATCACCTCGCTCTTTCTGGATGACGTGGCCGCAGCTGTGGAAAAGGTGCATTACCCCCATGCACGCCCCGTCGGCCGCGTGCCGTTCTTCGACGGACTGCGCGATTCGGTGAACTTTCTGGGGGTGATTGTCGGGGCCAACATTCTGGCGCTAGTGCTATACATCCCGCTGTTCTTTATCCCCTTTGCGCCGCTGATCCTGTTCTATGCGCTCAATGGCTATCTGCTGGGGCGGGAATATTTCATCGTGGCTGCCATGCGCCGCGAAGGCCGGATCGGGGCGGCGGAGATGCGCAAGGCCCACAAGGGCGAGGTTTGGCTGGCCGGGTGTCTGATGGCGGTGCCGCTGACGGTGCCGCTTTTGAACCTTTTCATCCCGATTGTGGGGGCCGCGACCTTTACCCACATCTACCACCGGCTGGCGCGTCAGGACTGACCCAGATCAGGTGTTGCCATCCGGTTGAACCAGTCGATGTCACGCACGCCAATCGCACCTGACCAGATGATACCTGCCAGAATAGCCCAGATGCCAAAGGCCCAGAGCGTGGTGATCTTGGCCTTGCGTTTGATCTGTGGGTTGGCGGGGGCGGATTTATGGGTGCCGGGCACGACTTCGCCCACGTCGCCCTGAGAAACCATGCGCAGTGGCAGGACGATGAAAAACACCATCGCCCAGACGACTGCAAAAAGGACCAGACCGGATACCGGGCCCATCAGACCTGCTCCAACTCGATCAGGCATCCGTTGAAGTCCTTGGGATGCAGGAAAATCACCGGCTTGCCATGTGCCCCGATCTTGGGCGCGCCCAGCACCCGCGCGCCTTCGGCGACAAGGCGGTCGCTGGCGGCATTGATGTCGTCAACTTCATAGCAGATGTGGTGGATGCCGCCCGATGGGTTCTTGTCGAGAAACCCCTGAATCGGAGAGTTTTCGCCCAGCGGGTAAAGCAGTTCGATCTTGGTGTTGGGCAAGGTGATGAAGACCACGGTGACGCCGTGATCGGGTTCATCCTGCGGCGCGCCCACATCGGCACCAAGGGCGGTGCGATATTGCGCGCTGGCAGCTTCCAAGTCGGGGACAGCGATGGCGACGTGGTTGAGGCGACCGATCATGTGAACACTCCTGCGTGGTTTGGCCTGCTTATGTCGCCTGCGGCTCGTCTGGGCAAGTCGGCGGGGCAATCTGCCGCGCGTTAAGAGACGATTCACTTTGTCATGTTTTGGTCAAGCCATCCCGAGGACGGAGGCGACGATGGAAGGCTTGGACGATTTCAAGGCAATGCGACAGGCAACGGCCCTGCGGCCATTGCTGGGGTTGACGGTTCTATTGGTCGAAGACAGCCGATTTGCGTGCGAGGCGGTGCGCATGTTGTGCCTGCGATCGGGTGCGCGGATCAGACGGGCCGATAGCCTGCAATCGGCGCGCAAACATCTGAATGTTTATCGCCCCTCGGTGGTGATTATTGATGTGGGGCTGCCCGATGGCTCTGGCTTGCCGTTGATTGCGGACCTTGCCCGCGGATCGCCCCGCATTGACGTGGTGCTTGGCACCAGTGGTGATCTGGATGCCGAAGGTGAAGTGATTGCCGCGGGCGCGGACGGCTTTCTGTCGAAACCGATCGCCAGCCTTGCGGCGTTCCAATCCGCGATTCTAGCCCATCTGCCCGCAGACCGGCAGCCACCGGGGCCGCGCCTGATCTCGGACGAGGTGGTGGAACCTGACCGCATCGCGTTTCATGACGACCTGAGCCATGTGGCAGAGGTGCTGCGCACCCCCGCCACGGACGGGTCGATTGATTATGTGACGCAGTTTCTGGGCGGCGTGGCCCGCAGTGCTGATGACAGCGATTTGCATGATGCCGTTCACCGGTTGAAAACGCTGCGCCAAAAGGGTGCGCCGCTGCAACAGGGGCTGTCGCAACTGACCGATCTGGTGGAAAGCCGCTTGGCCGCAGGCGGCCCGCTTTAGACGCTGGGATCGCGCGTGGCCAGATGCGGCCAGGTCAGGGCGGCGAGTGACTGCCGTTGCGCCCCGCTGGCATCAAAGTTGCCCGGTGAAAGCCAAGCGTCATGTGCAGGACCGATCCGGTTCCAGTCGCCATCGGTCATCGCCAGCCAGGCCGTATCCCGGTTGCGGCCCTTGACCACCAGATGCTGGCGGAAGACGCCTTCAAAACTGAAACCCAGCCGCTGGGCGGCCCGGCGCGATGGCGCGTTCAGCGCATTGCATTTCCATTCCACCCGGCGGTAGCCGTGGCCGAAGGCCCAGCGCAGCATCAGAGAAAACGCCTCTGTCGCGAAGGCTGTGCCTTGCAACGCAGGTGAGAAGTTGACGTTGCCAATCTCGATGTTCCCGCTTTCCCGGACAACGGTGTAGAACGTCAGATAGCCCAGCGGTTCGTTGCCACCTTCAGGCCGCACCACATAGGCCGGGCTTTCGCCGCGGGCGGCAACCCCGCTGATGATCCGCGCGAAGGTGTCAAAATCGGGCGGCGCGGGTTCATAGAGGTAATCCCATACCCAATCAGCCCCTTCAAATACCTTCCAAAGCCCCATCGCATCTGCCGCATCAAGCGGGCGCAGGTTCGCATGATGCCCGGTCAGGTCCAGCCCCGCGGGGTCAGCGGCAGGTGTCCAGTCCGGCACAATCGGGCCAAGCGGGCGGTTGGTCATGGCGGGGTCCCCTTGTCATGTGGCGGCACCCTGCCCTGCGCGACGGATCAAAGCAACAGGCCGGGATCATCCCCCAGATCAAGCCCCGGAAACACGACATTTTCGATGTCGCTGGCGGTGGTGCCAAACATGCCGCGCATGACCCAACCGGCAAGGGTGCGCACATCGCTGGTCGGCATCACATCGCGGCGGTCAAAAAGTGCAGCCTCTTCCAGACCGGGCCACGTTCCGCGCACCGCCCCACCGCGCAACGCACCACCGGCATAAAGCATCGCACCACCGGTGCCATGATCAGTGCCGCGTGTGCCGTTTTCAAAGGCGGTGCGGCCAAACTCTGTCAGGCACAGCACCGCCGTCTTGTCCCAGACCGGGCCAAGCTGGGCGCGCAGGGTCAGAATGGTGTCAGACAACCGGGCCAGTGCCCGATCCAGCGCGAAGGCCTGATTTTGGTGGGTATCCCAGCCGCCAAGCGAAAAACTGGCAATCCGCGTCGCACCACGCAACCGCGCGGCGGCAAACTCGGCCAAGTTCACATGCACACCGCCCGATTGCACCGCCTGCATCATCGCCATCGCATCGGGGTCTTCGACCTCTGTCGCCTCTTGCTCTTTCACAAGGGCTGCAATTTCAATGGCTTGCGCGGCGGCATCCCGGAACAGCGGGTCATCGTGATAGACGATTTCCAAAAGCCGCTGCGCCTGCCCGGACAATCGCAAATTGGCATCCGGCGACCAGCGAGAGGCGGCAGCAGGCCCCGACAGGATCGCCATCTGTTCACGTCCGATGGCATAAGCCGTCTCTGCCGCCGCATTGGGCAGCGTGGTCAGCAAGCGGTTGAGCCAGCCGGTCGCGCCACCACCGATTTGCAGCACGCCCGCCTCTAAAATGTCCTGCCCATCAAAATGGCTGCGCTTGTTGCGGTACGGGGTCGAGGTTGCCTGCACCGCACCAACCTGCCCGGCTTGCCAGAGCGGCAGCAGCGGTTTCAGCGCCGGATGCAGCCCCCAGAACCCGTCCAGATCTGCGTGCTTGCCGTCGTTCAGGCCCGGACGCAGGGCAGCAAAGGCCGGATCGCCCAAGGGGCGCAGCGCGTCGATGCCATCCATCGCGCCACGCAGAATGATCACCACCAAACGGTTGTCGCCGGGTGCCTCGGCAAAGGCCACGGGCGTCAACAGCGGGCTGGCGGCGGCCGAACAGCCCAGTGCCGCGCTTTGCAAAAGGAACGATCGCCGGTCCATGCTCACCTCCGCTGGAAAGCGGCAGAGGCCAGAATGACCCCCACGCCTTCGGCCTTGTTTTCAGCCGCACCGGCGACAAAGATCACGTCTTCTGTTGCCAGATCGCCCAGCGCGGTTTGGACAAAATCACGGGGGTCAGGCAGGTCCGCGACAATCCGCCGGGGCACCTGCATCGCCCAGGTGATCCGCCCGGCCATCGCTTGTGGGATGATCCAACTGGCTGCATCCTCGGGCCAGCCATCGGGGCCGCCTGGGTTTTCCCACGGCTGACCCATCACTTGCAAAGGCCGCGCCAGCACCTGCTGGTAGATCCGGCGGTCCGCGGCCATCACCGTCTCACCGGTTACGCCAAGGGCGCGCAGGCTGGCGGTGATGAATTGCTGCGGCGTGCGGACCTTGACCCGGCTTACGGCCCAGGCCGCTGGATGCCGCAACATCGCGGCGGTCATGCCCATCAGATCACCCTGCGGCCCAAAGCCTGCGGCCATAGCGGCCACCAAATCGGGGTCTGGATCATCATGCACAAAATGCACCGCCATCTTGCGGGCCAGATGCGTCGCCGTATCCGGCAACGCCGCCAGCGCATCCATCGCGCCAAGCACATTGTCCAACGTCGCATCACTGGCAAACGACAGCCCCAGCACCGTCTCGCCCCCCGGTTCCACCCGGTTGCGATCAAAGTAGAAACCCCGCCGTTCCGAATAGCTGAGCCCGGTCAAAAGCTCTGCCAGTTCGCGCACGTCGCGTTGGCTGTAGGTGCCATCAACCCCCAGCAGATGCAGTTCAAGCAATTCCCGCGCCAGGTTTTCGTTCAGCCCCACATTGCGGCGCTGCCCGGTCGGCGAGGCCGGGCCAATGGACCGGAATTGTTCCAGATAGATCAGCATCATCGGATGCGTGACCACTGCACGCAGCATCTGCGCAAAGGACCCGGTGACGTGGCTGCGGATGGCGTCCTCCACATAGGGTGTGACCAGATGCGCTGTCTCGAACGGGCGGCGGATGACGGTGAAGTGATCTGCCCAAAAGGCCACCAGACGTTCGCGCAACCCGCTGGGGTCGTCCACCGCGCGGGCCACTGTGGCCAGATGGTGCGCCTGTCGCACCACGCGCACCTCGCCGCGCACCATGTTGCGGGCCTGCATGGCCGCCGCTTCATCGGGGGTGTCCACGGCCGTTTTCGCCGCGCGGTTGATCCAGCCAAGGGTGGCATGGCTGGGCCGGGTGTCCGCAAAGCCCGAGATTGGGAAGGCTGTAGCCATTGCATCGTCGCCCCCAAGCTCTGCAATGAGCGAATCAACCCCCACCGGGCGCGCAAATCGAGGGCTTAGGCCCGTGCCAAACCGCACAAGCGCCAGGGTCGGATCAAACATCGTCATACTCACCTTTCCTTTGGTTTAACGTGTGACGGCGCGGAATCCGACGCTCATTTTCAACACTTCTGCCAAAATCCGCTGATCCACGCAAAATTGATGTGATTCCGGGCGACCACCGCCCCATTTCCGTGCAATATCATGTCCGACCGCCTGCTGCCGGGCGACCGACCCAAAGGAGAGACCCATGTTAAACCGTCGCCATTTTCTGGCCAGTGCTGCTGCGTTTTCGGCAAGCCCCGTTGTGGCCGATGGCCATTGGGCCCTGGCCGAGCTGCCCGATACCCTCGCCCCGCGCGTGGTCGTGATGAACAATGCCCTGCCCGCAGGCCAAATCCACGTGGTGCCGGATGAGTATTCGCTTTACTGGACGCTGCCCGGTGGCCGCGCGATCCGCTATTTCGTAGGCGTGGGCCGGGATTCGCTCTACGAGCCGGGGATTTACACCATCAAGGCCAAGAAAGAATGGCCCAGCTGGCGGCCCACCGACGACATGATGGAACGCACACCTGCCTACCGCGAATGGGAAGACGGCATGGAAGGCGGCCCAACCAATCCGCTGGGCGCGCGCGCGCTGTATCTGTTCCAAGGGAACCGCGACACGTTCCTGCGCATCCACGGCACGCATCTGCCCAACACGATTGGCAAAGATGTCTCAAACGGTTGCGCACGCCTGATCAACCGCCAGATTGTTGATCTTTATAACCGCGTCCCCAAGGGCACCGTGGTCTACATGTACGAAAAAGACATCCTGCCCCCCGTCGTGGCAGGGAGTGGCGACAGCGCCTAAGTCGCACCTTGGTGAAGGCCGCAGCCTGCGGCCTTCCAGGGGGTCACCGAAACGTCACGAGATAAACGCCTGCGATGACAAGGACCGCGCCCAGCGCCTTGCCCCATGTCATCGCAGAAGCGGGCACACCAAATAGCCCCAAATAGCCAAAAATCATCGCCGCCAGCACCTGCCCGGAAACGAGCAGCACAAAAAACGCGCCGATGCCGATCCGTGGGACCAGATAGCTTGATCCGATGATCATGCCCGCGCTCATCACACCCGCCGTCAATAGCCACAGCGGTAAGGTGCTGATCTTCTGAAACTGCGCCGCACGAGCGCCCGTCGCCATTGCAATCACCACCGACGATAACAGCGCGATGGCAAAGAACGGCACGTTCGCCATCGGACCAGAGCCCAGCAATTGCGCAGTGCGTGAAATCATCGGTAAATAGATCGATATGATCGCGCCCATCAAAAGCGCGAGAAAAACCAAATGAATTGCCATTATTGTCCCCTAAAATTCCCTAGGGGCAGGCTAGCACCGTTATGTCAGGACTTGGAAGCGGCCAGCCCATTGGGGCGGCCGCCTTTGCCTTAGCTTTCGGAAGGCAATACGCGCAGGCGCAATTCGCGCAATTGTTCGTTCTGCGGCTCTGACGGGGCGTCCATCATCAGGTCTTCGGCACGCTGGTTCATCGGGAACATGATGACCTCGCGGATGTTCTGCTGATCGGCCAGCAGCATCACGATCCGGTCGATGCCAGCGGCACAGCCGCCGTGGGGCGGTGCGCCATACTGGAACGCGTTGACCATGCCGCCAAAGCGCTTTTCGACCTCGTCCTTGCCGTAGCCTGCAATCTCAAACGCTTTGAACATGATTTCGGGCCGGTGGTTCCGGATCGCCCCTGACACCAGTTCGTAGCCGTTGCAGGCCAGATCATACTGGAACCCGAGCACGTCCATTGGATCACCTTCCAACGCGGCCATCCCACCTTGCGGCATGGAGAACGGGTTGTGTTCAAAGTCGATCTTGCCGGTCTCTTCGTCGCGCTCGTAAATCGGGAAATCCACGATCCATGCAAAGGCAAAGCGGTTCTGATCGGTCAGCCCCAACTCTTCGCCGATGACGTTCCGCGCCTTGCCAGCCACACCTTCAAACGCCTTGGGCTTGCCGCCAAGGAAGAACGCGGCGTCGCCTTTGCCAAGGCCCAACTGCTGGCGGATGGCTTCGGTCCGCTCTGGTCCGATGTTCTTGGCCAGCGGTCCTGCGGCTTCCATGCCGCCCTCAACCTCGCCCGATTTAAGCTTGGCCTGCGCTTCTTTCACGGTGATCCCCAGCTCTTGCGCCACCGCATCCGCCGTTTTGTCGCGCCAGAAGATATAGCCCATCCCCGGCAGCCCTTCTTTCTGGGCAAAGGCGTTCATGCGGTCACAGAACTTGCGCGATCCGCCGGTGGGTGCCGGGATCGCACGCACTTCCGTGCCTTCGTTTTCCAGAAGCTTGGCAAAGATCGCAAAGCCAGAGCCTTTGAAGTGCTCAGAGACAACCTGCATCTTGATCGGGTTGCGCAGGTCGGGCTTGTCGCTGCCATACCACAACGCCGCATCACGATAGGAAATCTGCTCCCACGTCTGGTCCACTTTGCGACCACCGCCGAACTCTTCAAAAATGCCGGTGATCACCGGTTGGATCGTGTCGAAGACATCCTGCTGTTCGACAAACGACATCTCGAGATCCAGTTGGTAGAAATCCGTAGGCGAGCGGTCGGCGCGCGGGTCTTCATCGCGGAAACAGGGTGCGATCTGGAAATACTTGTCAAAGCCCGACACCATGATCAGCTGTTTGAACTGCTGGGGCGCTTGTGGCAGGGCGTAGAACTTGCCGGGGTGCAGACGGCTTGGCACCAGAAAATCCCGCGCGCCTTCGGGGCTGGACGCGGTGATGATCGGCGTCTGATATTCGCGAAATCCGCTGTCCCACATGCGCCGACGCATGGATGCGACAACATCAGACCGCAGCTTCATGTTCTCTTGCATCGCTTCGCGGCGCAGGTCGAGATAGCGATACTTCAGCCGTGTCTCTTCAGGGTATTCCTGTTCGCCAAAGACCATCAGCGGCAGCTCTTTCGCAGCGCCCAGTACCTCGATGTCGCGCACAAAAACCTCGACCTCACCGGTGGGCAGCTTGGTGTTCACAAGCTCGGGGTCGCGGGCCTTCACCTCGCCATCAATGCGGATGCACCACTCGCTGCGTACCTTTTCCACATCGGCAAAGGCCGCGGAATCGGGGTCGCACAGCACCTGCGTGATGCCAAAGTGATCGCGCAGGTCGATGAACAGGATTCCGCCGTGATCGCGCACCCGATGCACCCAGCCCGACAGGCGCACGTTATCGCCGACGTTGGCCGCCGTCAGGTCAACACAAGTATGAGAGCGATAGGCGTGCATGATAAGGTCCTCGGGTCCAGAATGTCCGGCCCGATACACCCCTTTGCACTGCATAAGTCAAGTATCCCCACGCCCCGTCACGGTCTGGCCAAAAACATCTCTGCCAGAGGTCGCGATTTTTCGACGAAAAATCGGTTGCGCCCACACCGCCCATCCCTATAACGCAGGACAATTTGCATATCGGGGGTCTGCCATGCCAAAACGTGATGATATCAAGTCGATCATGATTATCGGCGCGGGCCCTATTGTGATCGGGCAGGCCTGCGAATTCGACTACTCTGGGGCACAGGCCTGCAAGGCGCTGCGCGAGGAAGGCTACCGGGTTGTGCTGGTCAACTCCAACCCCGCCACGATCATGACGGACCCCGGCCTGGCCGATGCCACCTATATCGAACCCATCACCCCCGAAGTGGTGGCCAAGATCATCGAAAAGGAACGCCCCGATGCGCTTTTGCCAACGATGGGTGGGCAGACCGGGCTGAACACCTCTCTCGCGCTGGAAGAAATGGGCGTGCTGGACAAGTTCAACGTTGAGATGATCGGCGCCAAGCGCGACGCCATCGAAATGGCCGAAGACCGCAAGCTGTTCCGCGAAGCGATGGACCGCCTTGGCATCGAAAACCCAAAAGCCACGATTGTCACAGCGCCCAAAGGTGCCGATGGCAAATTTGACATCAAAGCGGGCCTTGATCTGGCCGTGGAAGCCATCGAAGAGATCGGCCTGCCCGCGATCATCCGCCCCGCCTTTACCCTTGGCGGCACCGGCGGCGGCGTGGCATACAACCGCGACGAATACCTGCACTATTGCAAAACCGGGATGGAGGCATCGCCAGTTGCCCAGATCCTGGTCGACGAAAGCCTGCTGGGTTGGAAAGAATTCGAGATGGAAGTCGTGCGCGACCGCGCCGACAACGCGATCATCGTCTGCGCCATCGAAAACGTCGATCCGATGGGTGTGCACACCGGTGACAGCATCACCGTTGCCCCGGCGCTCACGCTGACGGACAAGGAATACCAGATCATGCGCACGCACAGCATCAATGTGCTGCGCGAGATTGGTGTGGAAACCGGCGGGTCGAACGTGCAATGGGCCGTGAACCCCGCCGATGGCCGCATGGTGGTGATCGAGATGAACCCACGCGTCTCGCGTTCGTCTGCGCTGGCCTCAAAGGCGACCGGTTTTCCGATTGCCAAGATCGCCGCGAAACTCGCCGTGGGCTACACGCTGGACGAGCTCGACAACGACATTACCGGCGTCACGCCCGCCAGCTTTGAACCCACCATCGACTATGTGGTCACCAAGATCCCGCGCTTTGCCTTTGAAAAGTTCGCAGGTTCCGAACCGCACCTGACCACGGCGATGAAATCTGTGGGCGAGGCGATGGCGATTGGCCGCACGTTCCACGAATCCATGCAAAAGGCGCTGGCGTCAATGGAGACCGGCCTGACCGGCTTTGATGATATCGACATTCCCGGCGCGCCCGACACCGCCGCCGTGACCAAGGCGCTGGCCGCCCAAACGCCTGACCGCATCCGCGTGATTGCGCAGGCCATGCGCCATGGGTTGTCGGACGATGACATCCACGCGGTCACCAAGTTTGACCCCTGGTTCCTGGCCCGCATCCGCGAGATCATTGAGGCCGAAGAGGGCCTGAAGGCCAAGGGCCTTCCAACCGATGAGGCCGCCCTGCGCGCCATCAAGATGCTGGGCTTCTCTGACGCCCGCCTTGCCACGCTGACCGGCCGGGACGAAGACAACGTCCGCCGTGCCCGCCTGAACCTTGGCGTCAAGGCCCAATTCAAGCGGATCGACACCTGCGCCGCCGAATTTGAGGCGCAGACCCCCTACATGTACTCCACCTACGAAACCCCCGTGATGGGCGAACCCGAATGCGAGGCGCGCCCCACGGATCGCAAGAAAGTTGTGATCCTCGGCGGTGGTCCGAACCGTATCGGCCAAGGGATCGAGTTCGATTACTGCTGCTGTCATGCCTGTTTCGCCCTGACCGATCAGGGGTATGAGACGATCATGATCAACTGCAACCCCGAGACGGTCAGCACAGATTATGACACCTCGGACCGCTTGTATTTTGAACCACTCACCTTTGAACACGTCATGGAAATCCTGCGTGTGGAACAGGAAAGCGGCGACTTGCATGGCGTCATCGTCCAGTTCGGCGGCCAGACCCCGCTGAAGCTTGCCAATGCTCTGGAAGAAGCCGGTATCCCGATCCTCGGCACCTCGCCTGACGCCATTGATCTGGCAGAAGACCGGGAACGTTTTCAGGACCTCGTGAACCGTCTGGGCCTGAAGCAGCCGGTCAACGGCATCGCCTCCACCGATGCGCAAGCACTTGAAATCGCGTCCGATATCGGCTTTCCGCTGGTGATCCGCCCGTCCTATGTTCTGGGTGGCCGCGCGATGGAAATCGTGCGCGATCAGGACCAGTTGGAACGCTATATCTCGGACGCCGTGGTCGTCTCTGGCGACAGCCCCGTGCTGCTCGACAGCTACCTTGCCGGTGCTGTCGAGGTGGACGTTGACTGCCTTTCCGATGGGACCAACACCCATGTCGCGGGCATCATGCAGCACATTGAAGAGGCCGGCGTGCATTCCGGCGACAGCGCCTGTTCCCTGCCGCCGCATTCGCTGTCTGACGCCATGATCGCCGAAATCCGCCGCCAGACCGAAGCATTGGCCAAGGCGCTGAACGTTGTCGGCCTGATGAACGTACAATTTGCCGTCAAGGATGAAGAGGTCTACCTGATCGAGGTGAACCCCCGCGCCAGTCGCACAGTGCCCTTTGTCGCGAAGGCCACAGACAGTGCCATTGCCTCTATCGCTGCGCGCCTGATGGCTGGCGAGCCGCTGACCAACTTCCCGATGCGCGAACCCTATGCGCCCACCGACAACCCGATGGAGGTGTTGCCCTTGGGGGATGCCTTCACGCTGGCCGACCCCAAAACGCCTTGGTTCTCGGTCAAAGAGGCGGTGATGCCCTTTGCCCGCTTCCCCGGCGTTGACACGATCCTGGGGCCTGAAATGCGGTCCACCGGGGAGGTCATGGGCTGGGACCGCAACTTTGCCCGCGCGTTCCTGAAGGCGCAATTGGGCGCCAGCACCGACCTGCCGACCGAAGGCCTTGTCTTCCTGTCGATCCGCGATGCCGACAAAACACCCGAGATGCGGGACGCCGCACAAGCCCTTGTCGATATGGGATTTTCCCTGATCGCGACCCGTGGCACCGCCGCCTTCCTGTCAGAGACGGGCATGGAGGTGGAAGTGGTGAACAAGGGCTACGAGGGCGGATTGACGATCCTTGACCGCCTGAAAGACGGCCACGTCGCACTTGTCTTCAACACCACCGAAGGTGCGGCCGCTGTCGAGGACAGCCGTTCGATGCGGGCCGTGACGCTGAACGACAAAATCCCCTACTTCACCACCGCCGCCGCTGCCCAAGCCGCCGTACTGGCGATGAAGGAACGGGAAATGGGCGATGTCGATGTGCGGGCGTTACAGGGGTAGTCTGCAGGCCGCGGGTTCGGGGGATCGCACCATTTTGGTGACTTGCCCAAAACAACGGTGCTGATTGTATCATAGGCCGGGCATGCAGCCCGGTCTTGAGCGCATGAACGCCCCAGCTACGCGGATTTCTCATCCCCCAGCCCGTCTACCACCTCTTGCAGCTGCTCTGCGTCCCGAAAGTCGACGCGGTCCTCTGGTCCGGCGACCAGCCCCGCAAGGCGGTCGTGCATGAAGGCGCGCAGGACGCGGTTCATGCGGGGTTGATAGCCTTTGCCCATGCTGCGAAAGAACCGAACCACGTCGGCGTCCAGCGTCAGGGTGACACGCTGACGCTTTTCATCCCGCCGGTCCCGTTCGCGCCAGATGTCGTGCCAGCCGTCGGGGATGCGCGGTGTGTCAAATTCGGCCTCCAATCGGCTGTGTACTTCTTCGGCATAGCTCAGATGCTGGCGCTGGGTCTTGGTCTCGGGCATGGCGGACTCCTTCGTCTGGGGGGAAAGTGCCGCACGGCGGTTAACATCTATTAACACTTGCGTACGCATGGGATGTGGTCAGGATGTGCATACTTTGTGCATCCTTCTTTTCTTGGTAATTTTAGTCTGAACGCACCCTATTTCGGGAGATCTGTGATGAAACGAATTGCCCCCCTCTTGCTGCTTGCCGCCTGTGCCCCGATGCTTGCGCCCGAGCCGCTGCCGCTGTTTGGCGACGGTTACCGCGGTGATGGCGACCAATGTCGCCGGGTTGGCGAGAATGCCGCCACTAATCCATTTTTAGATGATGCCGCAGACCTTGTTGGTTGCCCGGAAGACATGGAAAACCTTGGCATATTTGCCATCGACACAGGCGGTGTTGAAGTGGCACGGTTGCAGGGTTACGTCCTTTATTCGGTGCCCACGCGATGAACGATATCCGCATTCCTCTGATCGCCGGGTTCATGGCCGTGGTGGCCGTTGTCGCGATCCTGTTTGGAAACCCGATCCCCACGACCCAAGCGCCAGAGGTCGAGCCACTTGAGCGCCATGGCGGGGCTGCATCGGAAGGGTCCGAACCGCCGATTGCCGAAATGGCACCGCCCGAGGAACCCGTTGTTATTGTTGGAGAAACCGAAAACGTCGGGGCCGCAGCGCCGTTGGAAGAGCGCGCCGTCGAGATGCCGGTCGAGGTCATGCCAGAGCCGATCATCATCGAAGAAGCGATGGAAATGCCCGCGCCGTTTGAAGAGGATGAGACGCACCGCGATGTGCCGATCTTCTTTGCAACCAATCGCGCATTGAATGATGATCCCGACTTTGACGACCCGGCCAGCACCTTCACCGATGACTATGACGTGCTGCGCTACGGCACAGGCATTATCTCGATCCCGCGCGAACACCGGATGGGAGAGCTGGAAAGCCAGGGCTGGTTCGCGTCACTGATGTTTGACCCCGACATCGAAAAGCACGTGATCCTGCAAGACCTGACCCCCTGGACCACCGAAGAGGTGATGCAGATGTTGGCGGGTGAATTGCAAAGCTCTGAGAACGCCATTTTGATGTATGTCCATGGGTTCAACACCTCGCTGGACAAGGCCGCACGGCGCGCCGGGCAATTGACCTATGATCTGGCCTGGGATGGGCCGTCGTTCCTGTTCAGCTGGCCCAGCCGGGGCCGCGCGATCAACTATCTGTCCGACAGCACAATGGCGCAGCGCTCTGTCCCCGATCTGAAGCGGGTTTTGCGTGATCTGGCAGCGCAAGACCCCGACCGGATCATCGTGATCGCCCATTCGATGGGCACCCGGATCATCAGCGAAGCGATGGCCGAAATGGTGGCCGAAGATGACCCGGCGGTTGACGAGATCACCACCATCGTGCTGGCCGCCCCCGACATTGATGAGGTCGTGTTCCGCACCCGCATTGCCCCCCGTTTTCGGGAGGCGACATCGACCCATTTCACGCTGTATGCCTCGGCCGAGGATTCCGCGCTGAAAGCATCAAAAGAAGCAAATGGCTTTCGCCGCATTGGCGACACCACCGACGGTGTGCCGCAATTGCCGGGGATAGATGTGATTGATGCCACCGGTGTGGTGTCGGATTTCTTTGGGCATACCTACTTTGGCGATAACACCTCGATCCTGTCGGACATCTACGAAATGGTGCACACCGGCAGCCCGGTGAACCGCCGCGCGATGCTGGCCCCCGTCCCGCCAGAGCCGCCGACGCCAGAGGCGATTACCCACTGGCGGATCAACTTGCAGAACTAAGCGTCAGGCTCGACTTCGCTGGGCCGGCTGCGTAGGGTTTTCGCAGGCTTGAGGGAGGCAGACATGCACGGCGTCGCGATCACCGGAACCGGGGTGTTCACCCCTGACAACGTCATTACAAACGATGAATTGGTCGTCGCTTTCAACGCCTATGCCGACCGGTGGAACGCTGAACACGCGGATGCGATTGCTGCAGGTGAGGCAGAGGCAAAGACCCATTCGTCATCCGACTTCATTGTCGCCGCATCCGGGATTGAGCGCCGCTATGTTCTTGATAAGGCAGGTGTTCTGGACCCCGACCGGATGTACCCGCGACTTGATCCGCGCCCCGATGATGCCCCCGCCGTGATGGCAGAGATTGCCGTGGATGCCGCGCGCAAGGCGCTGGGTGATGTCGACCCGGCATCCATTGATCTGGTGATCTGTGCCGCCTCCAACATGGAGCGCGCCTATCCGGCGGTGGCTGTGGAAGTGCAGCAGTTGCTGGGCGCGGGCGGCTTTGCCTTTGACATGAACGTGGCCTGTTCGTCGGCCACCTTTGGTATCCAGACGGCAGCGGACATGATCCGTACCGGCAGTGTGAAGACCGCGCTAGTGGTGAACCCAGAGATTTGCAGCGCGCATCTGGAATGGCGCGACCGGGATTGTCATTTCATCTTTGGCGATGTGGCCACGGCCACGCTGTTGCAGCGGGATGAGGGGCTGACCGGTCCGCACTTCAAGGTGAAGTCCACCCGCTGTGCCACGCAGTTTTCCAACAACATTCGTAATAATAACGGCTACCTGCGCCGCGCCCATGACCAGATGGAAGACCGCCGCGACATGCAGTTCATGCAGAACGGGCGCAAAGTGTTCAAAGAGGTGTTGCCGATGGTCAGCAAACACATCGCCGGTCATATGGCCGATGAGGGCGTGGCGGCGGATGACCTGAAACGGTTGTGGCTGCATCAGGCCAACAAGACGATGAACGACTACATTGGCAAAAAGGTGCTGGGCCGCGACCCCGAACCGGGCGAGCAACCCAATATCTTGCAAGATTATGCCAATACATCATCCGCCGGGTCGATCATCGCGTTCAGCAAACACTCCGCCGATATGAACCCCGGTGACGTGGGGCTGATCTGTTCGTTTGGTGCTGGGTATTCGGTGGGGTCGGTGATTGTGGAGCGGGCCTGAGCAAGGGAGGCTAAGAGCCCAAAATGACATCAGGCCAGGTCCGGGTACTGCCCGACCTGGAGGGCATCCGCAACGGGTCCGTGGCGCGGGGCGACGCCACATGTCCGACGTCATTCTGCTTGAGAGGTTGCAAAACTGCCCTCCTGGGGGAGGTCGGGCAGTGCCCGGACTTGCGCCGGGCGGTGGCACTTTGGGGTGATCTGTTTCGCGTAAGGTGGACGGCGGTTTCGTCTGCAAAGCCGCCTAAATCTAAATCCGGCTGACGCGCTCGTGGACTTTGGCGGCGTCCTCGACCCGTTCAGAGTAGCGGTCGGTGAGCGCACCGACACGGGCGCGGGTCATGTAGGTGAAGCGCACGAGTTCTTCCATCACATCGACGATCCGATTGTAGTGTGAGCCTTCGGTCATGCGGCCATCCTTGAACCGGTTCCACGCGGCAGGCACAGACGATTGGTTGGGGATCGTCAGCATCCGCATCCAGCGCCCCAAGATGCGCATCTGGTTGACCGTGTTGAACGATTGCGACCCGCCGCAGACCTGCATCAGGGCCAGTGTCTTGCCTTGGGTCGGGCGGATGCCGCCAATGGCGGACAGGGGGATCCAGTCGATTTGCGCCTTCATCACGGATGTCATCGCGCCATGCCGTTCCGGGCTGGACCAAACCATGCCTTCGGCCCAAAGCGCCAATTCACGCAGCTCTGCCACCTTGGGGTGCTTTTCGTCGGCGTTGTCGTCTGGCAGCGGCAAACCATGCGGATCAAAGAACCGGGTTTCGCACCCCAATGCGCGCAAAATGCGCGCAGCTTCTTCCGCTGCCATCCGCGAATAACTGCTTTCGCGCAGCGATCCGTAGAGCAGCAAAATGCGCGGCGGATGCCCCGGATCATCGGGCGGGGCGAATGACGTGACGTCAATGTCACGCAGCTGCCCATTTGCGATGTTGGGCAGGTCCGAGGTGTCAACCAATGACGTCGCCTTCCAGATGCAGCTTCATCCGCAACAGCACCTTTTGCAGACCGGTGGTTTCGTTCAGCAGGCGCTTGGCCTCATTGATCGAAATCGTACCGTCCTGAATGCTCTCGTGATACTCTGCCATGAGGGCCGCAAATCGCTGGCTAAGTGCCACAACTTCGGAGTTTACGCCACCTTCGCCAGCGCCATCGACGTCACCCAAAGACATTGTAATTCCACGCAAATCTGCCAATGCAGACGTCACGTGCGGATAGCTTGCTGCCGCTTCAAGCTGGGCCACCGTATCGATGGGCATGAAGCGGTCGGTATGCTCGACCTTGTCAGAATAATAGCGGCCCAACGTGGCCTTTGATTTACCGGTCAACTCGCATGCCGCAGCGATGCCCACGTCCTTGACGAGGGCCTCGGTGTGACGTTTCAGATAGGTGTCTGGCGTCGCCATGTTGTTATCCCCATTCTTCCCCACCACCCCGTGGGGAAACTCTCTCCGGTATTCCCATTAAAACGGATGCGGGGAATTGTCATGTTCTAATCACACGATGCAGCAGAAGCGTTGCCCAGTAACCCCAATGTTTCGGGGGTGGTTCACGATCAAACCGCTGCAAACGTCAGGCCGGACTTGGTTGCCCCAATCGACCAACGCCTGGCCGCCACTCACGTCAACCGGGCACGCTTGCAAAGGCGTGCCCGGCGCTTGTATCAGGCGGGTATGGCCAAGCTTTATTTCAACTACTCGACCATGAATGCCGGTAAATCGACGGTGCTTTTGCAGGCCAGCCACAACTATATCGAACGTGGGATGCAGACCTATCTGTTGACCGCCAGCTTTGATGACCGAGCCGGTTCAGGTCGTATCGCCAGCCGGATCGGGATCGGGCAAGAGGCGGACACCTTTGCCGCGGGCGAAGACCTGTTTGCCAAAATTGCCGCGCGGCTGGATGCGGGCCCCTGCGCGTGCGTTTTTCTGGACGAGGCGCAGTTTCTGGAGCGCGAGCAGGTTTGGCAATTGGCACGGGCCGTGGATGACCTGTCGGTGCCGATCATGTGTTTTGGTCTGCGGGTCGATTTTCAGGGCAACCTGTTCCCCGGCTCTGCCGCGCTTTTGGCGCTGGCCGATGAAATGCGCGAAGTGCGCACGATCTGCCATTGCGGCAAGAAGGCCACGATGGTGATCCGGCAAGACGCAAAGGGCAACGTGCTGCGCGACGGGGATCAGGTGCAGGTGGGCGGCAACGAAAGCTACGTCAGCTTGTGCCGCCGCCACTGGCGTGAAGCGGTTGGCGACTAGACCGGGTTGAGCAGCGGTTGACCGGCGGCCCAAGCGGCCAGGTTATCCAGCGCCATCTGCCCCATCGCCTCGCGCACTTCCAGCGCCGCAGTTCCCAGATGCGGCAAGAGCACCGCGTTTTCCAATTGCTGCAAGGCCTGCGGCACCACCGGTTCCTGCGCATAGACGTCCAGTCCGGCCCGGATGCGCCCGGTTTGCAATTCTGCGATCAACGCCGCCTCGTCCAGCACGTCACCGCGCGCCACGTTGACCAGCACCGCGCCGTCTTGCATTTGCGCCAGCGCATCCGCGTCGATCAGATGGGTGTTACCTCCCGGCACAGTGATAACAATGATGTCCGACTGACTCATCAAGCTGTGCAAGTCCGGCACTTGCCGTGCGGGCACGTCGACGACCTTTTCAGAGCGGTTGAAGTAGATCACTGGCATGTCAAAGCCATAGTGCGCCCGCCGCGCCACCGCCTGCCCGATCCGGCCCATGCCAACAATGCCAAGCCGTTTGCCGGTCACATGCGCGCCCAGCATCTGCGTCGGTTTCCAGCCGTCCCACGTGCCACTCCGCACCTGCCGTTCACCTTCGCCCGCGCGACGGCAGGTCATCAGGATCAGTGTCATGGCGATGTCAGCCGTGGCATCGGTCACGACATCTGGCGTGTTCGATACTTGCACGCCCGCACCACGTGCCGCTGCCACATCAATGTGGTTATAGCCCACGCCGAAATTGGCAATCATGCCGCAGCGCAGGTCTTTTTGGGCAAAGGCGCCGGCGGTGAATTGGTCACCGATCGAACACAGGATCGCGTCAAAGTCCTTCGCCGCCTGCGCCGCCTCAACCGCCGTCAGCGGGGCGTCGACATCACGGGTTGTGACCGCATAATCCGCAGCCGCCGCCTGCACCGTGGCCTGCGGAAATGTCCGCGTCAAAAGCAGGCGTTTCAATGCAACCGCCCCCCGTTTGGCACGTCTTGGTCAGGACCGACCAGCACGACCTCTCCGTCCGCATCGGGCATGCCAAGCACCAGAACCTCTGACATGAATTTGCCGATCTGGCGGGGGGGAAAGTTCACCACGGCCAGTATCTGCTTGCCCACCAGCGCCGACGGGTCGTAATGCGCGGTGACCTGCGCGCTGGTCTTTTTCTCGCCCAGCTCATCGCCGAAATCGACCCACATCTTGATCGCGGGCTTGCGCGCCTCGGGGTATGGCTCGGCCCGGGTCACGCGCCCGACGCGCAGGTCGACCTTTAGAAAATCGTCAAACGTAATCTCAGTCACGCCCCAGCTCCCGTGATCTATCTGCCGCAGCCGTCACCGCGCGGTTCAGCAATGCCGGAAATCCATGGCTTTCGTCCATCAACACGTCAAGCGCCGCCTGCGTGGTGCCATTGGGCGAGGTGACGTTCACCCGCAATTGCGACGGATCCTCCTCCGCATCTTCGGCCAATTGCCCTGCCCCGCCTACGGTGGCCTTGGCCAATTGCATCGCCATTTGCGGTGACAGACCTTGCGCCACGCCAGCCGCGGCAAGGGTTTCGATCAGGTGAAACACATAGGCCGGGCCAGACCCCGACACAGCCGTGACCGCATCCATCTGCGCCTCGGCCTCCAGATGCACGGTCTGACCGACGGCGGCCAACAAGGTGTCAGCCAGCGCCAAATGCGCAGGCGTGGTATGGTCATTGCCAATCAGCGCCGTGATCCCCCGCCCGATCGCCGCGGGCGTGTTTGGCATAGCGCGGATCACCGGTGTCTGATCACCCAATGCGGCCTCAAATGCTGCAATTGACGTGCCCGCCGCGACAGAGACAAACAACGTGGTGCGATTGCCAAGTGCGGTCATCGCGGGCAATGCATCCCCCATCATCTGCGGTTTGACGGCCACCAGAACGATCGCCGGATCGCCCGGCAAAGTGGCATTCACATGCACGCCTTGGTCCGTCACCCAGTCCGACGGCGACGGATCCAACACCCAGACCGACGTGGGCGGCAGCCCGCCTTTTAACCACCCGGCCAACATCGCAGAGCCCATCTTGCCGCATCCCAGCAGCACCAGGCCACGCTGCGCAACATCATTCAAATCCATGCGCCATCTCCCCTTTGCCAGTTGTGTAGGCCCTTGCCCGCCTGACAACAACCTGTCCCGGGCGGGTCCGATCTTCTTCTGGCCAAAATAATCCCGGGGGAGTCAGCTTTGCTGACGGGGGCTGGCCCCCATCTGCCCTGTCCACCCCGCGCAAACGTCAAAAGGGGCAGCCCGCGTCAGCGGGCTGCCCCCTCGCGACGCGCATCGCGCGGCGCAAAACCGTTTTCAATCAGGCGCGGCCATAGGCCTCTGTCATCGCGACCTGCAAGGCCTCTGCCGGGGTCCGCTCGGCCCAGGTCACAAGCTGGATTGCTGGGTAATAGCGCTCGCAACTCATCACTGCGGCATTGATCATCGTGTCAATCTGCTCTGGCCCGGCGGTCTGTTCCCCCGCAAGCACAAGCCCATAACGATATACCATCATCTGCTGTTCGCCCCACCAGGTGAACGCCCCGGCCCAGCATTGATCGTTGATCGCGTTGAGCGCCTCATAAAGTGCGCCTATCCGTTCGGCAGGTGGCTCCATCTCGAAGGTGCAGATCAGACGCAGGGTTTCGTCATAGGCCGACCAGGCCAAGGTGATGGAATAGGTGCGCCACTGGCCTTCGACCGCCATGGCGATCTGATCGTCGTGAATCCGGTCAAATTCCCACGCATAATGCTCTGCGACATGTTCCACCATATCGATCGGGTGAATTTCATCCGCGTCCAAATAATGCTCTGATAGTGCCATGCCTGCAGCCCCTTGGTCCTTTGCCCTTGGGAAATTGGCAGCCCCAACGGCTATGCCTCTGCTCAATGGGCGGTATTTTTTGTATCTCGCCCTACGACATATGGTGGGCCAGCCACACCCCATCTGTAAAGCACTTTCTTGGGGATAACTGTTGGCGCGGCGCGGTTTCTTTGCGCATTGCACCCTTGTGCCACCAATTGCTTGCACCTGCTGCAAACTGGATCATGCTGGGCGCAAGACACCCAATCTCTGGAGACGCAGCATGAACCTTACCCTTTTGAAAGCCCTGTGCGAGATGCCCGGCGTGCCGGGCAATGAACACCGGGTGCGCGATCTGATCATGGGTGAGATCACGGACCTTTTTGACCATGTGGACACCGACGCGATGGGGTCATTGCTGTGCCGCCGTGACGCGACCAAGGCTGATGCGCCCAAGGTCATGCTGCTGTGTCACATGGACGAGATCGGCTTTCTCGTCAGCCACATCGACAAAAAGGGCTACCTTTACCTGCAACCGGTCGGCGGCTTTGATCCGCGCAACTTGTTTTCCCGCCGCGTCCGGGTTTGTACCGATGATGGCGACTTTTTGGGGGTGATGAACCCCGGCGGCAAGCCGATCCACATCTCCTCACCCGAGGACCGCAAGAAGATCCCGCAGGTCGGCGAATTCTTTGTCGATCTGGGGCTGGGCGAAGCCACGCATGACCATATCAAGGTCGGCGATTTTGTGGTGATGGAAGAACCCTTTATCGAAATCGGCGACAAGATCGTCAGCAAGGCGCTGGATAACCGTATCGCCTGCTGGCTGGGGATCGAGGCGATCCGCGCGTTGGGCAAAAAGGGACGCGGGGCAGAGGTGCATGTGGTCTTTACCACCCAGGAAGAGGTCGGGTTGCGCGGTGCGCGCACCTCATCCTTTGCGGTGCAGCCCGACATCGGCATCGGCATCGACACCACGTTGGCCTGTGACACGCCCGGCATTCCGGACAAGGATGCGACGACGATCCAGGGCAAAGGTTTTGGCCTGCATGTGCGAGATAGCAGCTTTATCGCGGATCGTGATCTGGTGCGCGACATCGCTGCACTGGCTGAAAAGCATGACATCCCCTATCAGCGCACAATGCTGGCCGCAGGCGGTCAGGATGGCGCGGCGGCGCAGCAAGCCGCGGCAGGCGCGCGCGCCGTGGGGATCGTTGTGGGTACCCGCTATATCCACACGGTGACAGAGATGATCCACAAGGATGATCTGCAAGCCGCGCTCGATATCCTTGTGGCCTATCTGTCAGAGTTCTAAGGGCGCTTAGCCTGCTTTGCCTTCTAGGGCTGCGATCCGCGCCTCGAGCGCGGCGTTCTCTTCGCGGGCCTTCTGGGCCATTGCCCGTACCGCGTCGAATTCTTCACGGGTGACAAAGTCGCGGTCCGCCAGCCAGCGATCCATCATGGATTTCATGGCTGTGTTCGCCTCGTCCTTGGCGCCCTGTGCGACGCCCATCGCATTGGTCATCAACTGGCTGAGGTCATCAAAGAATTTGTTATTGGGCTGCATCGCACCCTCCGGATTTTGATCTTCACTTCATATGGGGCGGGCACGCGCAAAGCGCAACTGCCCCGGTTGACTTCACCCCCGCCGCATCAGAGGAATGGCCCCATGTTTGGCGCCATTCCTTTCCCTCAGATTGACCCGGTGATTGTCCAGATCGGCCCGCTGGCGTTGCGCTGGTATGCGCTGGCCTATGTGGTGGGGATCGGACTTGGCTGGCTGTTGATTGCCGCCGCCCTGCGCCGCACGCGCCTGTGGCTGAACGACACGCCGCCGATGGCCCCGGCCAAGCTTGAGGATCTGGCGACCTATATTGTGCTGGGTGTGATCGGTGGCGGGCGTCTGGGCTATGTCTTGTTTTATCGGCCCGGCCACTACCTGCAAAACCCGCTGGAAATCCCGATGATCTGGACCGGCGGGCTGTCGTTTCATGGTGGATTTCTGGGTGTCGTCTTTGCCGTCTGGCTGTTTTCGCGCAGGCACGCGGTGTCCCTGCCCGCGCTGTCCGACATCATCGCACTGGCCGCCACGCCCGCCGTGCTGCTGGTGCGGATCGCAAATTTCATCAATGCAGAGCTTTGGGGCCGTCCAACGGATGTACCTTGGGGGGTGATCTTTCCCGGCGTTGCAGCACAGGATTGCCCCGGCATCACCGGTGCTTGCGCGCGCCATCCCAGCCAACTGTATGAGGCGGGGCTGGAAGGGTTGCTGTTGGGGTTGATCCTGCTTGTGCTGGCCTTCCGGTTTGGGGCATTGAAACGCGGTTGGCTGATAACGGGCGTGTTCTTTTTGGGGTACGGTGTGTCGCGCTTTGTGGTGGAATTCGTCCGCCAACCCGATGATTTCTTCCAGACCCCCGACAACCCCCTGGGCTGGCGGCTTGATTTTGGCGAATGGGGTCTGACGATGGGCCAAATTCTGTCGACCCCGATGATCCTTGTGGGACTGGCGCTGGTCTTTGTGGCGCTGCGCAAGCGATGAACGCTTTGGCGCAAAAACTGGCGGCACAAATTGCGGCAAATGGCCCGATCACGCTGGCCGATTTCATGGCCGCCTGCCTGTTTGACCCGACCCATGGCTATTATACGACCCGCGAACCTTTTGGCGCGGGCGGCGATTTTGTCACCGCCCCCGAGATCAGCCAGATGTTCGGAGAAATGCTGGGGCTGGCGCTGGCCCAAAGCTGGTTGGATCAGGGCGCACCAGCACCCGTCACCCTTGCAGAGCTGGGGCCGGGACGTGGCACGCTGATGGCCGACATCCTGCGCGCGACGCGGGGAGTGCCCGGCTTTCACGACGCTGTTCAGGTTCATCTGGTCGAGGCATCGCCGCGCCTGCGCGCGCTTCAGGCCGATGCAGTGCCGCAAGCACGCTTTGCAGACACGTTAGCGGATCTGCCGGACGCGCCGCTGTTGCTGGTGGCGAATGAGTTCTTTGATGCGCTGCCGATCCGTCAGTTCACCCGTGCCGGTGACGGGTGGGCCGAAACACTTGTAGGTGTGGCTGAAGGGGCATTGCACCTTGGCCGCTCTGCCGCAGCGCCGCGCGCATTTCTGACGGCACGGCTGGCCGACACTGCAGAGGGTGATGTGATCGAACATTGCCCCGGCTTGCCCACGATGATCGCAGAGATCGACGCGCGCATCGCCGATCGAGGGGGGGCCGCGCTGATCGTCGACTATGGCGATTGGGTCAGCCAAGGCGACACATTTCAAGCGATGCGCCAGCACAAGCTGACGGATGTTCTTGCAGACCCCGGTCAGGCCGATCTGACGGCCCATGTGGATTTTTCGGCGATCGCCGGAGCAGTTTCGCGCAGCCACCATAGCCGCCTGACCCCCCAAGGGGTGTTCCTGGAGCGCCTGGGCATCACCGCGCGGGCGCAGGCCTTGGCCGCACAGATGCAAGGTGCGGCGCTGGATGAGCATATTGCCGCGCATCGCCGCTTGACCCACCCCGGCGAAATGGGTGACCTATTCAAGGTAATGGGCCTGTGGCCACACGGCGCGGCCCCGATCCCGGGATTGAATGCATGACGCTGGACATCATCACCGACGACAGCCTGCACGGGACAACGCACGGCTTTTTTACCCGTGTGGGCGGTGCGTCATCGGGTGTGTTTGCGGGGTTGAACTGTGGCTATGGAAGTGCGGATCAGCACGAGATCGTGACGATCAACCGCGCCCGTGTCGCCAAGGCGTTGTCCGTCCCTGCCGATGAATTGGCCGGCGTGCATCAGGTGCATTCCGCCGAGGTTGTTCATGTGAAAAGTGCCGCAGAGGGCGGGGCAAAGGCCGATGCCTTGGTCACTGCCACACCGGGCGTCGCCCTGTCGGTGCTGACCGCAGATTGTCAGCCCGTGCTTTTTGCCGACCCGCAAGCCAAGGTTGTGGGTGCCGCCCACGCGGGGTGGAAAGGTGCGTTGGACGGCGTGCTGGAAAACACCATTGCCGCGATGGAACAATTGGGCGCGGACCGCAGCCGTATCAACACGGTGATCGGGCCAAGCATCAGCCAGCGCAATTATGAGGTTGGGCCGGAATTTCTGGAGCGGTTTCTGGACACCGATGAGGAGGCCGCGCGCTTTTTCGCGGGTGGCGCGGGTGATCGGCTTCACTTTGACTTGCCGGGATATGGGCTTTGGCGGTTGCGACAGGCGGGCGTCGCACAGGCGCAGTGGACGCGACATTGCACCTATGCAGACCCGGACCGGTTCTACAGCTACCGCAGATCGGTTCACGCCAAAGAGGCCGACTATGGCCGCCTGATCGCGGCGATCCGTCTGTGATTTTGGCGCGATTGCGGCGACGACACGCCCTTTGATTGCCACAAATCCCGAAACAATCCGGCTGGCGATGCGGGATTATACAACAAAACAGGCATAAATCCCCTGCAATCATGGGCTTTGACGCAGCGGCGGGGGCTTGCCGCGATTTGTCCGTTGGGGTCGCGGCAAATTTTGCGAAAATCGTTGTCTTTGCCAAACTCCCGCCAAAACTGGCGGACAAACTGTTCTCGAATTCGCAACAAAATGCCTGCTGGGGCAATCGGATTGAGGAGAAGAGTACATGGCAAGCAAGACACGCTGGATGAAGGCCACCATCACCGAGGCGAAAGCCTGCACAACCAAGATGCCGTGGGAACGCGGCGCACGTCGTCAAGCGATGATCGCACAGCGGCTGGAAGACAGTGACCGCAAAGCAAAGATCACCCTGCCGCCGATGCCCGAAGGTGTGTTTCTGGCCGCTACGGCCTAAGCGCGCAGCGGGACCACGGACAGCCCCGGGCCGCCACTGTTGATCTGCGCCAGTAGTGCTGTTGCAGACAACGGACGGCTAAGCAGATAGCCTTGCGCCCGGATCGAGGCGAAGTCCTGCAGGAAAGACAGTTCTGGCGGGTGTTCCACACCAACCGCCGTCACCGCCATGCCCAAGGTATGGGCGATGTCGACGAGCCCTTTGATCACCGCGCGGTTCACCGGGCTATCGTCGACGTCGCGGATCAGGTGACGGTCGATCTTGATCCGGTCAAACGGATAGGTCGTCAGCAGGGACAAGCTGGACCGATCAGCCCCAAAATCGTCAAGTGCGATGCGGATACCGGCGTCCATCAGTTCCTGCATCAAGACGCGCGCCCGCGGTTCATCGGACAAGAGCGCTCGTTCGGTCACTTCAACCTCGAACAACGCGGGGGGGCGGCCAAACTGATCCAGCACCCGCAGGATACGCGGCACAAGGTGCGGGTCTGCAAATTGTGATGGTGTCACATTGAAGCTGAGCACCAGGTCATCGGGCCAGTCTACCGCCACGCGACACGCCTGTCGCAGTAACTGATCCGACAGTTTGTCAATCAGCCCTAACTTGTCGGCAAGGCGAATGAAGCGGTCCGGCGGGACGTGCCCCAAGGTGGGATGGTGCCAACGCGCGAGCATTTCGGCCCCCGCAAGTCGTTGGTTGGGCAGATCAAAATAGGGTTGGTAAACGCAATAGAGCCCGCCACTGTCAATTGAGGCGATCAGGTCGCTTTGCAGTGACGCCTCTTCCTCCAGGGTCAGGCCAAGGGCCGCGTCAAAGAACCGAAATTGCGCGCGCCCGTCGGCCTTTGCAGCACTCAGGGCCTGCCCCGCCTCTGTCAGAATGTCGGCGACCATCATGCCCGCCGCACATTGCGCCACACCGCAACTGGCCGATACCGCGATGGTGAAGGGGCCGATGGAAAACGGATCCGACAGCGCGGCAAGACACTGCGAAGCAATGGATGCGGCATCAAAGTCAGGGCTGTTTGTGGGCGCGAGGATTGCAAAGCGGTCTTCTTCAATGCGGGTCAGAAGCGCGCCCGCCGGCACAGCAGAGCGCAACCGTTTGGCAACCGCGATCAGAACCTGATCACCCACGTCCCTGCCCCGCATGGCGTTCACCGCCTTGAAGTGATCGAGATCAATCAGGATGAACGACAGGCCAGCACCGACCGGTTGCGGGCTGTCCAATGCATCCTGCAGGGCCATGTGATTGCCAAGACCGGTCAGCGGATCATCACGGGCTGCCTGATGCGACCGAAGATGTGACAGCGCATCCAATTTGGCCTGCATCGCCCGCGTCCGCTGCAGCGTGATTGCGGGAAACAGGATCAACACCACCATCATCACCCCGAACACAGAGTTCACCGCATGCGGTGAGAGGTTTTGCAGCCCAGGCACCACAAAGCGGGCGGGGTCAGCCCAGAGCACAACACCAAAGATCAGCGCCGTTGCAGGCGGGATCAGCCACAATGACAAAGAGGGTGATGCGTGACGTGCCATGACATATTCACTAGGGCGTCAGACTTAATGAATCGTCACCGGTTGCGATTCGAGTGTTACCGCACCGGCGAATTTTGCGAAATATGGCGCGATCAGCCACGAACCGGGGACAATACGGTGCAGCACCCCCCGATTGATCGCCGTTCATGGCCGAAAATTAAAACTTTTTGACAGCCGCCGCCCGGATTCGCCACATTCTATCCAACAGCAACGCTCCTCAGATGTTGTCGGTGGGGGCCGGCATTTGTGACGAACCGCAAGGTAAGCACATGAAGACGACCCCACCTAATGCCGCAGGCCTCGCGGTACGTAATCAGTCCCCGGTGTCCTCAGACCGGTTTGCTCGTCTAGATGGGCGCCCTCGGCGCTCCAAGCCTCTTATGCGCAAGTATGAGGTCGCCCATCTGACACCCTCCTCTGACATCATTGACGTCACCCGTCTGGCCCCGGCCATGCCGCCGTTCGAAGATGCCTTTGCCGCGATCGGTCGCGGGGCGATTGTCCAGACCAGTTTCGGCCCCTGCGCGGTCGAGGATTTATTGCCCGGTGAC
The DNA here is from genome assembly GCF_041103235.1 of Yoonia sp. R2331. Lineage (NCBI taxonomy): Bacteria > Pseudomonadati > Pseudomonadota > Alphaproteobacteria > Rhodobacterales > Paracoccaceae > Cognatiyoonia > Cognatiyoonia denitrificans. The sequence continues at coordinate 2,555,804 of NZ_JBGCUN010000001.1, forward strand.
AAGGTCTTAACCGAAAGTCACGGCACCCAAACCCTGCTATGGCGCGGCACGATGACCATTGTGCCCGGTGCCCAGAATGCCCGCCCCGAAATGGGCACGATGACCCGGATCACCGCAGATGCCTTGGGCCTTGGCCGCCCTGCCCCCGATCTTGTGCTGGGCCCGGCAGCCCGGATGATCCATCGCGCGCCCGGTGTGCGGACGTTGACCGGTTCGGATGCGGCCTTTGTGCCGGTGCGCGACTTTATCGACCAATCGCAGATCATCGAACTTAAACCGATTGCGCCGGTCCACTGCTACCAGTTGGGCTTTGCCCATCATTGCCGGATCAACGTCAACGGGATCGAAATTGAAAGCCTGCACCCCGGCGCGGCCCATACGATTGGCCTGAAGGGTGAGATGCTGTCGCTGTTCCTGTCGCTGTTCCCGCACATGGAAACCTTGCAAGACTTCGGGTCGATGCTGCATCCGCGCGTCAAGCTGCGTGATCTGGATTTGTTTGACGTGGCCTAAGCCCGGCGCAGGGTGCGTGCGATGCCCGTATCAGAAGCACATTGTATACCGATCAAACCCTGATCGCGGGTGAACTATGCCTTAGGAATGGGCGGTGCGGCTGTGCCTGCATAGGTGATCCGCCGCAGGACCCATTCGAAGGGTCCAAACCGGAACCAGATACGCCAAATTGACAAAAACAGGATCAGCCCGATGGTCACAAGGATGGCGATGGCAATTGCGGCCGCCGGGCCTACGGCGTTCCACATGTCCAGCCCATAAGGGGCAAAGATGGTCGACAGGATGATCGACTGGCCAAGGTAGATGCTGAGGCTGGAGCCGCCGGCGTTCAGCAGTCGCGCCGTGACCGGGCCCGGTGGGCGCGCGATGGCAGCGATCAGACCAAGATAGCCGATGGTGGCGATGGGGGCGGCAAGGGCTATCAACATCTCTCCTAAGGCGGGGACACCAAAGTGCCAGATGCTTGCACCCAAAAGGCTAAGCGCCACGCCCGGCCCGACACACCAGACCCGTGCGCGTCGCCACAGCGGGTGGGCCGCGTTGTCGATCAGGCCTGATTTGACTGCTGCCAACCCCAGACAGAACCAGCCCAAAACGCCGATCCCCTGCAGCACGAGGACAACCGGCACAACCACGGCAAAGGTCAGGCTGCGAAAACCGACCACATCCCAAAAGCCACCGGTGGTAAGGACCGCAACTTCCGTCGTCCAATCGTCATCCGCCAGACCAGACAGCGCGTAGATCAGCGGCAGTGCCAGAATGATCTGAACAGCAAGCAACGCACCGCCGAGCTTGACCAAGCGCCGCGCCTCCCAGTTTCGAAAGAGGTAGAGGACCGCGCCGAACACCGCATAGGTCACCAGAATGTCACCGAAAAAGAAGAACACCCCATGCAGCACACCCAGCAGCAAAAGCCCGAAAATGCGATTGCGGTAAAGACGTCCAAATCGCAGCGTGCGCCGGTGGGCGGACTGCATCAGAAAGCCAAGTCCAACGCCGAACATAAAGGAAAACAGGCCATAGCTTTTGAGCAAGGCCAAACCGCGCACCAACCACATCGCCAGCGCGTCAAGAAAGGTTCCGTCAGCCGCGGGCGGATAGCCGGTTGCAAGGGGGAAGGCCAGGCCTTCGACGTTGACAACAACAATGCCAAAAAGCGCAAAGATACGCAGATAGTCGGGCATCAATGCACGTTGAGATGTGGTCACGATGGGCGTCTCCGAACGTGCTTGGGGCGTGGTCCAACAGCGGGATGTCGGATGATGCGGCGTTGGATTGGCGGTCTATGCCTCGCGCGCGAGGCGCTCTTCGAGAACGTCGAAGGGCACGCCCGGTTCGTCCTTGGCGCCACGGATCACCAGCGATGTCTTGACGCTTGCCACATTCGGGGCCGAAGTCAGTTCTTCGGTCAGGAAACGCTGGAAGCTGCGCAGGTCCGGGGCCACGCATTTGAGGATGAAATCAACCTCGCCGTTCAGCATGTGGCATTCACGCACGAGCGGCCAGCCATGGCAGCGTTCTTCGAAAGCTGAAAGGTCCGCCTCGGCCTGGGATTGCAAGCCGACCATGGCAAAGACCTGCACCTCGAACCCCAGTTCGCGGGCGTCGACATCGGCATGATAGCCGCGGATGAACCCCTGTTCTTCCAGCGTGCGGACGCGGCGCAGGCAAGGGGGCGCTGAAATGCCGACGCGCTTGGCAAGTTCGACGTTGGTCATCCGCCCGTCTGCTTGCAGCTCTGCGAGAATGGTCCGGTCAATCTCATCCAGCTTGGTGCCTGGCATTTGCTATTCCTTCTGTGGATTTACGATTCATACGCTGGAACCCACAAGGGCGCAATAAAGTTTCAAGAACGCGCAACAAAATGTCGCAAATCGCTGCGAAAATATGGCCGAAATGCCTTATTTCACTGGATTTCGCCACATTCTTAACGTAAAGTTAACTCAGCCCTTTTTGGGGTTCGTTGTCTTTTTGGGGAAGACGGCGTGCATTTTTGACGTTGTTTAGATTGAAGTGTTCGCCAGTTCTCCATGTTTTTTTGGAGTAGAGTAAATGAAGATAAAGAATCTTTTGGCCGCGACGAGTATCGCGGTTATGTCCGCAACTGCGTCGATGGCTGCCGTGATCGACCTCGGGTTCCTGATGGATGAATCAGGCAGTGTTCGTTCAGCGAATTATGCCTCGGCGATGAATGCGCTGGCAGACGCCCTGGACGCAAATATCCCGGTCAATGATCCAACGTTGACATATCGCATTGGCGTGATCTCTTTTGGTTCGTCCGCGGATACGTCGATCCCGCTGACCACAATCAACAGTCAAGCCGACCTTGACGGGCTGGTGTCGGCGGTGCGTGCTGAGGCAACCGACTTTGCCAACGCTGGCAGCACCAACTACAACTCAGCCTTCAACGCACTGGATGCAATGTTTGGCGATGTGAGCGGATCGCAGGCCAGCCTGATCAACATGACCACGGATGGCAACAACAACTCCGGCACACCAAGCACAGCCGGTTTGCGTGCAAATGGCTGGGACTCGCTGAGCTTTGAGGCCGTCGGCCCGGGCGTCAGCACTGGACCGCTGAGCGCACTTGCGTTTGACACAAATGGCATCGGCGGCGCGCCGGTGATTGCCAATGCGGGTTTGATCACCAACCCGTTGACGGACTCCTTTGTGCTGACCGTCACCGACTACACGCAGTATTCGCCTGCGATCAACACCAAGATCCAGCGGACTGTTGCCCCGCAGGTTCCACTGCCTGCTGGTATGCCACTGATGATTGCCGGTTTGGCAGCATTCGGCGTCATGAAGCGGCGTAAGAAAGCGGCGTAAGTCGTTTGACAGCTTGAAAACAAAAATGCCGGCGGAGACGCCGGCATTTTTCTTGTGTGGGTCAAAGTGGCAGGGTCAGTTTGTCGCTTCGGCCTGCAGGATCACAAGCTGGTCCGCCTCGTTCATCCAGATACCAAGTGCTGCGCGCACGCTGTCACCGGGGATTTTGTCGTGTGAATCGGGCGCCTCTGATGGAACAGAGGCGGCGTCATCCCAGATCCAGGCGCCGCAGGGCTTAGTCTCGCCGCAATAGGCTTTGCCCTCTTGCGACAGCGCCGTGTGATCAAGCCCCACCGGACACAAGAGCATCGCGACCATGCCGTTAGCGCCCTTCTGTTCACAGACCGGTTCATAGGTGTCCTGCGCCAAAAGCGGCACAGCGCTGAGCAGGGTTGCGGCCGCAGCCGTCAAGATCAGTCGTTGCATGTCTCATCCTTCAAAAACCATTAACACAATAACGCGCGGGGCCTTTGCGCCCGGGTCTGGCCCGACTATATCGGGGGAAGGCGGAATCGCCAAAGGAACAAATGGCCCAGCGCGCGCCAGACACGAAGGATTGACCAAGATGACCCAGACACAGCACACCAAGGTTCTGATCGTAGGGTCTGGTCCGGCGGGCTATGCCGCAGGGGTCTATGCCAGCCGCGCCATGCTGGAGCCGATGTTGATCCAAGGGATCGAGCCGGGTGGGCAGTTGACCACCACGACAGAGGTTGAAAACTGGCCTGGCGACACCGAAGTCCAGGGCCCTGACCTGATGGTCCGGATGGAGGCGCACGCCCGCGCAATGGGGTGCAATATTGTGCATGATATCGTGACCGATCTGGATCTGAGCAAGCGACCATTTACCGCAACATGCGACAGCGGCGCGGTGGTCACGGCGGATGCGGTCATTCTGGCTACTGGCGCGCGGGCCAAATGGCTGGGGCTGGAAAGCGAAGAGGCGTTCAAGGGGTTCGGTGTCAGCGCCTGTGCGACCTGCGACGGGTTCTTTTACCGCGGGCAGGAAATTGTTGTGATCGGCGGCGGCAACACCGCCGTGGAAGAGGCGCTGTTCCTGACGAATTTCGCCAGCAAGGTGACACTGGTCCATCGTCGCGACGAGTTGCGGGCTGAAAAGATTCTGCAGCATCGCCTGATGAAGAACCCCAAGATCGAACCACTCTGGTTCCACGAGCTGGTAGAAGTGTACGGGGAAGACAACCCCAAGGGTGTCGAAGGTATCAAGGTCAAGCACACCAAGACCGGAGAGATCACGGATATTCCCTGCAAGGGCGTCTTTGTGGCCATCGGCCATGCACCTGCGAGTGAGCTGGTCAAGGATCAGCTGGACACCCATTCGGGCGGCTATGTCGTTGTCGAGCCCGGCAGCACGCGCACCGCGATCCCCGGCGTTTTTGCCGCTGGCGATCTGACCGACCACGTTTACCGGCAGGCGGTCACATCGGCGGGCATGGGCTGTATGGCGGCGCTTGATGCGGAAAAGTTTCTTGCTGAGATGGAAGACGAAGGCGAGGCTGTCGCGGCAGAATGATCCCCTTTGCGGGTCAGGTCTGGCGCACGATTTTTGCCGGGGCCGATGATGCAACCCGCCCCGTGGCTTCGACCGAGGGTCGATTTCATCACGATGGGCAGACGGCGATCTACACGTCCCTGACAGCCGAAGGCTGCCGGGTGGCGATCAAGCGCTATGTCGGGTCCAACGAGCCACCGAGGATCATCGTGCCGCTTGACGTGCGGCTGACCAAAGTCGTTGACCTGCGTGGGCGGGCCGAGCTGTCGACGGTTTGGCAGGACATCCGCGCAACTGGTGCCCCCGCCCCCACCTGGGCCTATTCCGATGCTGCGCGGGCGAGTGACGCGCAGGGGCTGCTATATTCCTCGCGCTCGCGACCTGATTTGACGCATCTTGTGGTTTTTTCCGGCGATCCCGATGCCGTCGGCGTGGCTGGGCCGGCACTTCCATTTTGATTGTGAGGGGCAGAGGTTGCTTTGAATCCGTACTGGTCGGAATGCCGCGTCACGAGCAGGCCCGCCAGAACAAACCCGCAGGGACATAGCCAAAAGTTGAGACGCAGGGTGAAATAGGCACCTGCCTCCCATTGTCGCAAAAGCGCATCGTTTCTTAACCTTCAACGCAGTTTTTCGGGCAACGCCAAAAGTTTGTTCTTTTGTGAACACATTTGCCGTGCAATATGTTCAGGCGTGAACAAAGATTGAGTCGGGCCCGTGCAGCCAACACCCCAGACACCGATGACGGATGAACAAGAGGCGTTGTTTCGCCTGTTGCGTCAACTGGATCATGCGCCGGACGCCGCCCAGCGTCAAACGGCGCAGGCGGTCGGCGTGTCCTTGGGGCGGCTGAACGCACAGCTTAAGGCGGCTGTGGCCGCAGGCTATATCAAGATCGGCAACCGCAACAGCACCGACAAACGACAGCGCATGGCATATGGGCTGACCCCCAAGGGCGCCGCCGAAAAGGCCCGGCTGACGGACCTTTTCCTTGCCCGGAAATTTCAAGAATACGACGCCCTACATGCAGAGCTGAAGGGCTCTGCCAGTGGCTATGTTCCGACTAACCAAAGGACCCAACTGATGCAAAATAACCTTGCCCCCATTCCAGAGCTTTATGTCAGTTTTGACAGCGCCCAAAAGATGAAGATGGACGCTGCAGAGCTGACCAGCCACGACCTGACCCCACGCCAGATTTGCGATCTGGAACTTCTGATGAACGGCGGGTTTAACCCGCTCAAAGGGTTCCTGAGCGAAGACGACTACAACGGCGTTGTCGAAAACATGCGCCTGGCCGACGGGCAGTTGTGGCCGATGCCGATCACGCTGGATGTGTCCAAGGACTATGCCGAAAGCATTGAAATTGGGCAGGACATCGCGCTGCGCGACCAGGAAGGCGTGATCCTTGGCACGATGACCGTGACCGACAAGTGGGTGCCGAACAAGGCGCGCGAGGCCGAGATGGTGTTTGGTGCCGACGACAGCGCCCACCCCGCCGTAAACTATCTGCACAACACCGCCGGAGAGGTTTATCTGGGCGGGCCGGTGACCGGCATTCAACAGCCTGTGCATTATGATTTCCGTGCCCGTCGCGACACGCCGAACGAATTGCGCGCCTATTTCCGCAAGCTGGGTTGGCGTCGTGTGGTTGCGTTCCAGACCCGCAACCCGCTGCACCGGGCGCATCAGGAACTGACGTTCCGCGCCGCCAAGGAAGCGCAGGCCAACCTGCTGATCCACCCGGTTGTCGGTCTGACCAAGCCGGGCGACATTGATCACTTTACCCGCGTGCGCTGCTATGAGGCTGTGCTGGATCAATACCCCGCCTCGACCACCACAATGTCCCTTTTGAACCTTGCCATGCGCATGGCTGGCCCGCGGGAAGCGGTCTGGCACGGGCTGATCCGCAAGAACCACGGCTGCACCCATTTCATCGTGGGCCGCGACCACGCTGGCCCCGGCGCCAACAGCCAGGGCGAGGATTTTTATGGCCCTTATGATGCGCAGGACCTGTTCCGCGAGCATCAAGAGGAAATGGGTATCGAAATGGTCGACTTTAAGCACATGGTTTATGTGCAAGACCGCGCCCAGTACGAACCTGCAGACGAGATCACCGACAAGGATGACGTGACGATCCTGAACATTTCCGGCACCGAATTGCGCCGCCGTCTGGCCGAAGGTCTGGAAATTCCCGAGTGGTTCAGCTTTCCGACTGTGGTGGAAGAGCTGCGCAAGACACGTCCCCCGCGCGCCAGCCAAGGGTTCACCGTGTTCTTCACCGGCTTTTCGGGCTCTGGTAAATCCACCATTGCCAACGCGCTGATGGTCAAGCTGATGGAAATGGGTGGCCGTCCGGTGACGTTGCTGGATGGTGATATTGTCCGCAAGAACCTGTCGTCCGAGCTTGGGTTCAGCAAAGAACACCGCGATCTGAACATCCGCCGGATTGGCTATGTCGCCTCTGAGATTACCAAGAATGGCGGGATCGCGATTTGCGCACCCATCGCGCCTTATGCCACCACGCGCCGGGCTGTGCGCGAGGATATTGAGGCCTTTGGTGCCTTTATCGAAGTCCACGTGGCAACGTCGATCGAAGAATGCGAACGCCGCGACCGCAAAGGGCTTTATAAGCTGGCGCGCGAAGGCAAGATCAAGGAGTTTACAGGCATTTCAGACCCTTATGACGTGCCTGAAAACCCTGAGCTGTCGCTCGATACCGAAAATGTTGAGGTGGACAACTGCGCGCATCAGGTGATCCTGAAGCTGGAATCGATGGGTTTGATCAAGGCCTGAACCGCAGGCGAGAACGGAAAAAGGGCTGGTCTTTGACCGGCCCTTTTTTCATGGCGGCTACCCCCGTCCGGCAGCCCCTTCGGGCACCGGCGCACCCAGACCTTCGAGCACACGCAAAGGGCGTTTAACCGCTTCGCCCAGACCGGGGCGCTTGGGTTGCGGGACCTGTTTGCTGACCTCGACCATCAGCACGCCACCGGCGTAGAACACCGGCATTTTCTGCCCGACCCGTTCCAACAAGTTGGCCGATTTACGCCAGACCTTGCGCTGGCTGGGCGGCTGATAGAGTGCGGAGACGTGGCGACCGGGCAACAGCCCATGGGTGCGCAATTGCGCCTCGAGCTGGCCCAGCGAATAGGGCCTGCCATAGCCAAAGGGCGTCCGGTCGGACCGGGACCAAAGTCCCGCGCGGTTGGGCACGATAAACACCGCCTTGCCGCCTGGGCCAAGGACGCGCCAGACCTCATCCAGAAGCGCGGGAGGCGTTTCGGACGTTTCCAGCCCGTGCAGCAGCACCAGCTTATCCACCTGCCCTGCCTGCAAGGGCCAAAGCGTTTCTTCGCAGAGCACGCTGATATTGGGCTGCCCCGCGGGCCAGGGCATCACCCCTTGCGGCCCCGGCATCAAACCGATCACGCGGCGCGCTTGCGCAAGGTAGGGACGCAAAAGCGGCACGGCAAAGCCATAGCCCGCGACGGTCTGGCCCTTGGCCTCTGGCCAAAAGCGCACCAGCTCATCGCGCACGACTTTCTGCGCCGCCCGGCCAAGTGCCGAACGATAGTAAAAGTTGCGCAGGTCGAGCACATCAAGGTGCATTGCGGTTCGCCATTCCTTGGGTCAGTCTGGGGTCAACATAAACACCAACGCGCAGGATGCCATGCCCCTAGAGCTTGTGACTGTTCCCTGTCTTGAAGACAATTATGCCTTTCTTGTGCACAACGCTGAAACGGGCGACACCGCCTTGATCGATGCGCCTGACGCCGCCCCTGTTCAGACGGCATTGGCCGATCGCGGCTGGACCCTGACCGATGTGCTATTGACCCATCACCATTGGGACCATGTCGACGGCCTGCCCGCGCTGCGCGGTGACGCGCGCGTCGTTGGGGCCAGCGCCGACGCGCACCGCCTGCCTGCTCTTGATCTGGCTGTGGTCGAGGGCGAGACGTTCACGGTCTGCGGCGAAGAGGTCCAGGTGTTCGATGTCAGCGGCCATACTGTGGGGCATATCGCGTTTTATCTGCCCGGTGCGGGCCTGGCCTTTACCGGCGATAGCCTGATGGCGATGGGCTGCGGGCGGTTGTTCGAAGGGACGCCTGCGCAAATGTGGGCATCCATGCAGAAGCTCCGCGCGCTTCCGCCTAAAACACTGATTTGTTCGGGCCATGAATACACTGCCAGCAACGTCGCCTTTGCCTTGACCCTTGAACCCGACAACGCACAGCTTATTTCTAGAGCAGACGCGATCAAGGCGGCACGCAGCAATGGGGTGTTCACCGTGCCATCGACGCTGTCGGACGAACTGACCACAAACCCCTATTTGCGTGCAGATGATCCCGGCTTGACTGCCAATGTTGGCATGCAAGGTGCTGATCCCACTGCCGTTTTCACCGAAATCCGCGCCCGCAAGGACCGGTTTTGATCATCCATCGGGCAACTTCACAAAAGTTGCCCCC